>JACQUC010000246.1 GCA_016210495.1 Chloroflexota bacterium | reverse complement strand
TTCTTCGTCGCTCCCCGCCCGACCCGCCCTCCTCACCGCGCTCCTCATAATGATAACTACGGCTAAGCTATCCACACGTTAGCTTTTGCGTCCCATCAGGTAGTATAATGTTTATGGTAACCTGGGGGTGGGAGGTCTGCAAAATGGATGCTGA
Organism: Chloroflexota bacterium; assembly: GCA_016210495.1. The sequence continues at coordinate 10,746 of JACQUC010000246.1, read as the reverse complement.
TGCTGGATTGTTGAAGGGCACGGGCTCGATTGGCGGCCGAGAGATTCCACAGCAAAAACTGTATTGGCATTATCTTGCGGCGTTGCAGGAGTCTGATCGTCGTAGGGCACAGCGCTTGCTGCGCGAAGCGATAATGTCGGGATTCCGCGAGTCGGAGCTTTTGCAGGAAGTGGTGAGCCCAGCCGTCGAGGCGATGGCGTCCACCTGGATAGAGCACGAGCTAAGCCTTTCGCAGATATATGTGGCCGGCCTCATAGTGAGAGATAGCGTTGAGACGCTGTCGCCTGTGCCAAAACCGGGGGAAAAGGCGATCGGTAGGGTGGTGATCGGCACAGTGCATGGCGATCACCACGGGCTGGGAAAGTTGATCGTGGCGGCGTTCCTGCGCAGCGCTGGATTTGCGGTCACAGACCTCGGCCTCAGCGTGCGTTCCGAGAGCTTTGTCGAGACGGCTCTGGCGGAGCAGGCTAGCATCATCGCCGTGTCGGCCTTGATGGCAGATGCAGTGCAGAGGATTCCTGGTGTCAGGGAAGAGATGGTCAGACGGGGAGCCAATCATCTTCGACTCCTGGTGGGTGGTGCTCCCTTCAGACGCGATCACGAGTTGTTTCGGCGGGTGGGTGCCGATGCTTGTGCGGCAAACGCTTACGAGGCGATTCGCGTAGCGAAGGGCCTGGTAGAGATCGGGGGGTATGCTTATGCCGTGTAGCGCATTGACGGTTTCTGAGGGACAGAGGTCAGCCCGTGAATCAAGCGCTACGCTAAGGACTCGCGTAAGGCGGCTTGAGCGGCGTATGTCCGAAGAGGTGGCGATAGCGGATGTGCAGCAACGGCTGCTTTCCTGCATCGACGTGGCGCAGGTTGCCGCCGTTCTGCTGGAAGTTGCTCCCGAACTGACTGCTGCGGAACGGTGTCGCCTCGTGGTTTCGCGCGCGGATGGACCCTGGCCTTGCTGGGACAGGGCGGTCGGGGCTCCCATTGTTCGTTACGACCTCGATGCGGGGGTGGGGTTTTCGGCCGCGGTCGTCGAAGGCAAGCGGGCGGTGCTGATTCCCGAATGGTCGGAAGCCTCGGGTTCCCAGATCGACATGGCTGGTCGCGTGGCTTTGCGATCCTACCTGGCTTTGCCGCTGGTGGCGTCTGGTCAGTTAGTTGGCTTTTTCGAAGCGGCCAACTTCGTTCATCCGGAGGGAATCGACGAGCACGCCGACGTCTTGGAGAGCATCCTGGTGGCTGCGGCGACGGCCCTGGAGGTAGCGCGGCTGCACGAGGAGGTACGTCATCGGGCAGAGAAATTGAGCAGATTGCTCAGAAACATGGAGGACCTCACGCACACGATCTCCCACGATCTGCGCACCCCGCTGAGTATCGTGGTGGGGCAGACGCAGTTGGCCGAGCGCGCCCTGGCCCTTGGCCGGAACGATTTGCTCGTGCGCAGTCTATCGGCCATAAGAGCCAGCGCCCGACGGATGAACAGCATGATCGACGATTTGGTGGACGCGGCGCGCCTGGAGATCGGCGGAATAGAGCTGCGGCGGCGACAATTGGACGCGGTATCCTTCTTGGTCGACCTCTGCGAGCGAATGGCCGGTGTTCTGGATATGAGTCGTGTCGAGATCGTCTCTCCATCTCGCGAGTTGCCGCTGGTGTTGGCCGATCCGGACCGGCTGGAGCGAATTCTGACAAACCTTCTCACCAACGCGCTCAAGTACTCAGAGGGTAAGGTTACAGTTCGCTTTCTCTGGCAGAATGGGGAGCTTGTGATATCAGTAGCCGATCGCGGATCAGGGATCGACGGCGACGACCTGCCCCATATTTTCGAGCGGTTCTACCGTGCGAGGGGCGCGCGGGCGGTCGAGGGTCTTGGTCTTGGCCTGTTCATTACGCGGATGCTTGTGGAGGCGCACGGGGGCAAGATCTGGGCCGAGAGTGAGCTAGGCAAAGGAAGCACGTTCGCCTTTACGCTACCAGTTGTGTCGTAAGGTGAGCCCTCACATCAAGAGTCTCGCAGGGGCTCGACGGTCACCTCGATGACGCCGTCGTCCGGGTCGGCAATTTCGCTGAAGGCAGCCCAACTGAGGTCCACGACCACTGGGTAATAGAAGGCCCCAGTATCGGCGACACGTACAATGATGCTCTTGCCTGTGCTGGTGTTCGTCACGCGCAGCAAGGTACCGAGAGCGTGGATGTTGGACGCCGCTATGGAGCTATCGTACATATTGTATGGCTCCTCGTTCCGCATCAGTTGGCCGTGGAAGCCAGCGCCATACCAAGTGGCCAGGCCGGTCACGCCGGTTGTTCCGCCCCGGCTGCTGGCCATAACCCGACTGGGAGGCGGCGCCGGAGCGTCGACGGGCTCGAGGGCGGCGGCGGGGAACACGCCAAGCTCCTTGGCGATGTCTCCGATATTCATTGCCGTCACGTCGCCCTCTTTGGCCTGGGCCGAGTCTATCAGCCACCGTTGAACGGCTGCGCGCTGGAAGCGCATGGTGACAACAGTGCCGTGGACCTCCGCCCTGGACATTGGGAGTCCGTAGACAAGCTGGGCGGCGGGGTTCGAGAAGAAATGGTACTTGATGCCCGCGTCCTCATCCAGTAGAGCAAGTCGCGCGTCGAGGACCCCATCGAGGACGTCGTCCGAACCCTGCGCGAGGTGTTCAAGCGGTTTGGGAATCCACTTCTGGTCGCTCAGCCAGTCGTCTTTGCCCAACTGGCTGAGGTAGTCGAGGATATTGACGAGCTCAACTCGATTCTCTTCCTCGTGCCAGTGGAGGATGGCCCGTTGGGTAACTTGCGTGACTCTGCCGAACCAGGTGAATCTTTGGGAAGCGGGGTAGCCCAAGATGGGGACACCACCCAGTTGTTGATAGACGGTCCAGAAAGGCACGGCCTCATCGTTGGTGATAGTGTAACCTTTATCCGTGTCGGTAGGTGATAGGCCGTTAGCTTGGCTGTAGAAATGCCCGTTTGGGATCTCGAAGTCCGGCGACGAATCGGCGACGATTCCACTGGGTGAGGCGGCGAATGCGATTGGAATCAGGACAGCAGCCGCCAGGCCCCGACGCACCACCTCGCTGGATGGAGCCAGTCGGGAAAGGGTCGCGATTATTCGCTTTTTCAATATACCTCCGGGTCACGTGAAAATCGCACAAAAAGCCCCAAGTGACTTTTGACTGTCACTTCGACCACCCCCGACCCCAACCCATTCCGCTCGGTGGGCCGCACCGAAATGTATCGGTGTCTGGCAGATGATCGAGCACAGCGTACTCAATCACTTGGGACAAGGAATAGTATAACCTAGTCGGCGGCCTGCGTCAATAGACGATATGACGATAGTTCGCCTGAATGAGTGCTAGGCAATGCCTTTCTTGACGTGGCAGCGCCGCATCCTCTAAGATAAGACGCGCCTACTAATCGTTTTCTTAGTGCTCTTCGTGGAAACTTGGTAGGGACGACCCGGCGGGTCGCCTCATGCGCATCAACTTAAGGTCAATGCTGAGTGAGGGATAACGGCTGGGCACCTAGTTTTAACGTAGGGGAGAACGGCGTTCGCCCGCGCCGTTGGTAGGCAGATGTGAGAAATGGGCGTGCACACGGATGAAGGGGGCAGGCCGACGTTTGGCATTCTGGCCGGGCGTCTCGGTCGGATCGAGAGACCGTTAGGGCGAACGCCGTTCGCCCCTACGTTATGACGGGCGAACGCCTGCGGGCACGAGTGCGATCGGCGCCGCTCTTTGGGAGGAAATGCAAAGGATGGTGGGCACCCTGGGGGGCAACCTGGTAGTTGGACAATCTGGCGGCTGTACGGCGGTCATCAACAGCAGCCTGGCCGGTGTGGTCGAGCAGGCGATGCAGCACGCCGAGATCCACGGTATCCTTGGTGCACCTGGCGGCATCGAGGGGGTTCTGGGCGAGCAGTTTTTTGATCTGGCGAGAGAGGGCGCGGCCACGCTCGGCGGTTTGAGGGGTACCCCGTCCGCTGCCCTCGGTTCTTGCCGCTACAAGCTAAAAGCCGCTGACTACCGCCGCGTGCTGGAGGTATTCGACGCTTACAACGTGCGATACTTCATTTACATTGGCGGAAATGATTCGGCAGATACGGCTCACAGGGTGGCCAAGCTCGCCGAGGAATCAGGATACGAATTGCGCGTTATCGGCGTGCCCAAGACCATCGACAATGACCTCCAGTTTACCGATCACTGCCCTGGTTACGGGAGTGCCGCGCGCTTCGTGGCCATCGCCACCATGGATGCTGGACTCGACACCGAGGCTATGCGTCAGGTGGATCCTGTGAAGGTCGTGGAGGTTATGGGCAGGAATGCTGGTTGGTTGGCCGCCGCGTCTTCTCTGGGCAAGAACTCGGACGCCGAGGCTCCTCATCTGATTTACGTGCCCGAACGTCCGCTGGTGCTACAGCGGCTCCTGGCCGACGTCGAAGGCGTCTATCGTCGTCTGGGCTACTGCGTGATCGTCGCGACCGAGACGATCCGCGACGAAAGCGGTAAGCCTATAGGCAACGTTGAGGACGATGTCTACACGGATTCGTTCGGACACAGGCGACTGGTAGGTGTCGGTCGATTCATTTGCGAGTCGATTTCCAGGCAACTGGGGCTCAAGGCACGATGGGATAAGCCCGGCACGCTCCAGCGAGTTTCCACGCTCTGCGTGTCGCCGGTTGACGAGATGGAGGCCTACGACCTGGGCCGCCGCGCGGTGCAGTACGCTCTGCGAGGGCACACGGACCAGATGGTCGTACTAAGAAGGGAAACAGACGAGCCATATCGATGTTCTATCGACCTTGCTCCGTTGGAGAAGATCGCCAATGCTGAGAAGCACCTGCCCGCCGATTACCTCAACGACGCGGGGAACTTCGTGAGCGATTCCTTCTTGAGCTACGCTCGCCCACTCATCGGCGGTCCGCTGCCCCGGCACGCTCGCCTAGCACGGTTCCCCGCGTCGAGAGCCTCTAAGGACTGAGAAGGGGCGTTATTGCCGTCTTCTCGTGTTGCTGCTGTCGGCTGGCAGTATCTGCACGGTCGATGCAGCCACCACGCCGTCCGCTCCGCGCGGACCCGCTACCATTACCGACGCTCCCTGTGTGATATCTTTGACGTCGCCGGTCGCCATCATGGTTATAACGGTCTTATCCGAAATCGCGACCTTGACCGACGCTGTCTGCCCCGGAGAGCTACCAGCCCTTGATATGGTAATCGTGCCGTCCGCGACCGTTTCCACGGTGCCCAAGAGAGCTGCCGGCATGCCTTGCCCGCTGTCGCCCGAACCCGGTTTGGTTGCCGCTTGCCCCATCCGGCCCCGCGCCTGCCCCTCCGGTACTTCCTGCGCCTGCACCCCGCTAGCGTCAGCGCCGACCAGTTGGATGGAGGCTGCCACGTACGAATCGCCATCCTTAGGTTCGCCTCTAACGGCGATCCTCTCCCCGGGCTTGATATCGGCAACCGAGCCGGTGACCTGCTTTCTTATCACGGTTTGGCTGCTTACGCGTACTGTGACCGGGCTCGCATTTGCACTGGGCCTCAGCACGAAGTCATTCTCACCCGTTTTCTCCACCACGCCCATGAGGGCACGTCCCATTGCCTGCTGTGCCGACTGCTCTGCTCCAGTGGCTGCGCTTGGAGCAGCGACATTCGACTGCACTCGCGGGTTAGCCGCAGCCGGCTTCGCCATATTAGCAGTCTGATAAGCGCCGAATGCAGCGCCTATACCCAAACCCACCGCGATCATCCCGATGAGTGCCGGTGTGAAGCCTATCCTCAATGCATCCTACCTCCGGCCTTGATGAATCAAGGCCCTACTCGTATCGCAGTGCCTCGATGGGGTTCAACTGCGCTGCTTTTGCCGCCGGGTATATTCCGAAGAAGATGCCGATCGCCGCCGATACCCCAACCGCGAGGGCTATCGCGTCGGGCGATACCATTGTGCTCAGAGTCTGGCCGCCCATATCGATCCTGCTGATCAATGACGACAGGCCGATTCCTACCAGTATGCCGGTGGCGCCTCCTGCCAGGCTGACCACAGTCGCTTCAATCAGGAACTGGACGAGTATGTCTTTCCGTTTTGCGCCCACGGCTTTTCGAATGCCAATTTCTCGCGTTCGCTCGGTGACGGACACGAGCATGATGTTCATGATCCCTATTCCGCCGACGATTAGCGAGATGCCCGCGATGCTGCCGAGCAGAATCGTAAGGACGTCGGTGATCTGGCCCGCTGCCGATAGCAGATCTTCCTGGCTTCGGATCGTGAAGTCATCCTGGCTGACGCGGTGACGCTGCCGCAGGAGGTCAGCGATCTGCTCGACCGCGCCCTTCATGAGCTTTTCGTCGGCCACCTGCACGTAGATCGTGTTGACGTTTCGCCCACCTCTGACGGCGCGCTGGTTGGTCAGCTTCTGGAGCAGCGTCGTCAGCGGCACGATGATGACGTCATCCTGGTTGCCCATCGCCTGGGCACCTTTTGTCTCCATCACGCCGATGACCCGAAAGTTCGCGCGGCCGATGCGAATGGACTGCCCAATCGGGTCGAGGTCGCCAAACAGGTCGGCGGCCGCATTGCTGCCGAGTACCGCGACGCTGGATCGTCCGTCAAGATGTGCCCTGGAGATAAACTCGCCATCGGCCACGTGGAAGTTGCGAACGTCTTCGAAGGACGGCGTCGTGCCGATAATTCGCGTGAAAGTGTTTTGCGGCCCTGCCACCACCTGCGAAAAAGACGCCGCCTCCGGTGCGACAGCCGTCACCAAGGAGAGGTTGGCCAGCTCGTCGATGGCCTCGGCGTCTTCCAGGGTGAGCGTGGGCGCCGTGCCACGCCCCATTCGGACGCCGCTTTGAGTTTGCGAACCCGGTGTCACGAACAAGAGGTTGGTTCCCATGCCCTGAATACGCGAGGTGATCATTGCCTGCGCGCCTTTGCCCACGGACATTAGCGAGATTACGGCGGCGACGCCGATGATCATGCCCAGCATCGTCAGTGCAGAGCGAAGCTTGTTGGCTGCCAGTGACCTTAGAGCAACGCGTAGGCTTTCAAAGATGTTCACGTCCGATTATCCCCGCTAATTGAGGCTTCGCTGCGCCGGGAGCACCTGCGTTATCTCTTGGGCACCGGCACCATCAGGCCGGGGCCGCCCATCACGGGAACCCGGGCCGGCGCGGTGGTGGTCGTTTGGATGACCACAACCTCCCCGTCTTGCAGACCTTCGACTATCTCCGTCATTTGATCGTTGCTCAGCCCGATGGTTACTCGTCGGCTCTCGATCTTACCGGCGCTCTCCACGTCCACCACGCGGTTCCGGGCCTGCGTTTTCACGGCACGATTCGGTACCAGCCCGCACAATTCCCACAGGCATTCTGCATTATGAATGCTATGCACATGTTTTGCAAGAGTTAAGATATTGTTAAACGGCGCTGGCAGAACTTCTGGCAGGTCTGGCAGGCAAGCAATTTGACCGGTATTGACAATGTATGTTATAATACTTTTCGGAAATGTGCGCTGGATAGCTTTTTGCTGGATTTGTTTCTCCTCAGAGCACGACCCCGAATTGGGGCCGTAGTTCCCCACCAGGTTAACTCTATGTCTTGGGGCACTATGTCGATAAGTCTTTGGACGCTTCTCTGCTGAGGAACCATCGATGACTCGCACTGACGAGTAGGCGCTGCGCTACGTGAGCCGCTGCAGATAAGCTTTCCCAAATCCGTGGCTTTCAGCGTTATGTCCAAGCATTGTGATCGAACCTTATGATGGATTTGCGTGTGCTCCGAACAACGCCTGCTGGCCTGATGAGTTGTGTGGCAACGCGCACTCGGCCGGCTTCCGGTCATAACAATCCAATACTACTGATACAACTTTCAAGTCCGTTGCACTGTGAAAGTTGGGGAGTTGCAAGTGAACCTCGCTGAACTCGAACTTAAAACGCGTGATGAGCTCCAAGACATGGCCAAGGAGTTGGGCGTCACCGGTTATAGCGCCTTGAAGAAGCAGGATTTGGCGCTGCGGCTCTTGCAGGCCCAAACCGAGCAGCAAGGATTCCTCTTTGGCGATGGCGTCCTGGAGGTTGTAGAGGATGGCTTCGGATTCCTTCGGAAGGAGCGTTTCCTGCCGGGCCCGTCCGACGTCTATGTGTCACAATCCCAGATTCGTCGGTTTGCCCTGCGAACCGGGGACATGATCACGGGGCAAATCCGCCCGCCAAAGGAAAACGAGAAATACTTTGGCCTGCTTCGTGTCGAGGCGGTCAACAGCCTCGATCCCGAGGTTGCCAAAAGGCGCCCTCATTTTGACACTCTCACGCCGATCTTCCCTCAGATTATGGTCAACCTCGAGACGTCCGGGACTAACTTCACTCAGCGGCTAATCAACCTCGTGTCACCCATCGGACGCGGGCAGCGCGGGCTGATCGTCTCGCCGCCAAAGGCAGGCAAGACGACCGTCCTCAAGCATATCGCCAACGGGGTGAGCACCAACTACAACGACATTCACCTGATGGTTCTGCTGATCGGCGAGCGTCCGGAAGAAGTCACGGACGTCAAGCGCTCGGTCAAGGCCGAGGTCGTAAGCTCGACCTTCGACGAGCCGGTGGAAGACCACACTCGTGTGGCCGAAATGGCGCTGGAACGGGCGAAGCGACTCGTGGAATGCGGTCGTCACGTCTTCATATTGATGGATAGTATCACGCGTCTATCGCGAGCGTACAACCTCGTGGTGCCGCCCAGCGGGCGCACGTTGTCGGGCGGCATCGATCCCGTTGCCCTTTATCCTCCGAAGCGCTTCTTTGGCGCCGCTCGCAATATCGAAGAGGGCGGCAGCCTGACCATCATTGCTACGTGTCTGGTCGAGACCGGTAGCCGCATGGACGACGTCATCTACGAGGAGTTCAAGGGCACGGGCAACATGGAGCTGGTGCTGGATCGCAAATTGGCGGATAAGCGCATCTTCCCGGCCATCGACATCCCCCGCTCCGGAACCAGGCGCGAAGAGCTTTTGTTGGACGAGACGACGCTGCGGCAGGTTTGGACGCTGCGACGTATGGTTGCGGCTATCGGCGGGACGGAAGGAATCGAGCTGCTGATAGGTCGAATGGGCAAGGTGGCGAGCAACCGCGAGTTTTTGAGTACCCTGAGCAAGGACATCGTATAAGAAGCTACTTCTTGTACTCGAGCAGGACTATTTGCGACTCGGCGGGCAGCGTGTTCTTGTTGACGACCAGTTTAGGCTGTGGCTGGACCGCTTTGACGCCCATCTCGCGGCAGAACTTGTCCACCGGATCGATCTCCAGCTTGACTACCTCTGTCTTGTAGTGCATCGGGATGACGATCTTGGGCTCCAGGAGGCTGATTACCTCGGCGGCCTGCGAGGCATTGATGGTGAAGTTGCCCCCTACCGGTATCAACAGGATGTCGACATTGCTCATCTGCTCCACCTGCTCGGGCGTCGGCACGTGGCCTAGATCGCCAAGGTGGCACGTCACCAGATCGTCCATCTCTATCAGGTAGACGGTGTTCTTCCCGCGCTTCTTTCCGCCCTCGCCGTCGTGGAAGGTCTGAATACCGGTGATCATCACGCCTTTGATCTCGTATTCGCCCGGACCCTTGACTAACTTTGGGTTTCCCCCAACGGCGCCGTCGGCGTTGTGATCGAAGTGCTCGTGCGATACAGTGACGATATCCGCCGTCTGCTTTCCAAGCTGGTAGCCCACCGACTTGTCGTAGGGGTCGGTTACTATCGTCGCGTCTTTGCCCTTGATTCTGAAACAGGCATGCCCCAGCCAGGTGATTTCCATCGAGCTACCTCCAGCCAGCTTATTGCCAATCGAGCCCGATTATTCTATCATGAACCTGGCTTGAGCGGCCAGTCGTGGGCGCGCGGTGTCAACGGATGCGAAACGGATAAGCGGATGGGAGTGCACGGAGGCTCGGCGTGAAATCAGCAGTTGGGGGCGCTGGCGGTACTCCGTAGCCGTACCCTTCAGGGTGCTCCGCCCTCGCGGAGCGGGGCGCGTGCCTGTTTGTGTGGCGAGGAGTCCAAGCAATGGTAGGGTCATGCTATGGCGAGGCCGTCAAAGGGCCAGCCTGGTACGGCAAGGGCGCGCGTCCTGCGGAGCAGGACGGCTACGAGTAAGCCGCGCGCAGCGCGGCAGACGGGTAGGGTGAACACCGTGAGGATCAAGGTAGACAACCTGGTCAAGGTCTTCGAGACGGGTAAACAGTCGGTGACTGCTTTGGGCGGAGTCAGCTTCGAGGTGCTGGACGGCGAGTTCTTCAGTGTCATTGGTCCCAGTGGATGCGGGAAGAGCACGCTGCTTTACCTGATCGCGGAGCTGCACCCGCCCACCAGCGGCTCCGTGGAGTTCGTTGGGGAGCAGAAGTGCAAGGCCAGGACCTCTCTGGTCTGGCAAGACTACCGTCTTCTGCCCTGGCGCACCGTCGAGACGAACGTCAGCTTTCCCGTCGAGATGAAGGACGAGCCGAAGCCGCTGATCAGACGTGTCACCAGCTACTTCTTGGGGCTCGTGCGATTGGGCGATTTCCAGACATCGTATCCGGGGCAGCTATCCGGCGGAATGAAGCAGCGCACCGGCATCGCCCGTGCCCTGGCCAACGATCCCGAAGTGCTCCTGATGGACGAGCCCTTTGCGCACCTGGACGCTCTAGCCAGAAGGCTGCTGCAAGAGGAGCTGATGGCGCTGTGGGAAAGGACGGGCAAGACGATCATCTACGTGACCCACAACATCGAGGA
>JACQUC010000026.1 GCA_016210495.1 Chloroflexota bacterium | reverse complement strand
CTGAAGGGCAGGATTTGGTTGATTCGCGGCGCCTTTCGCTCGAAGGCGTGGTGGATAGGCATCCCTGGTGGGTACGCAAGGTGGCGCAGCCGAAATACGAGCTGGACGAGGCCGTGTACTCGCGGTTCGATCCCAGACACCACGCTTTCTCCCTTGCGGGGCGAAGGCAGCAGCTTGGAATGGCCGGCAGTTCGGCGCGCGAGACAGGTGGAGGCCCGGGAATCAGGCGAGGGTTCTATGCCGTCACCCCTTTCAAGGGACGTCCTGGCTGGGAACTGAGAGATCGGGCCTTGGCCGAGGGAGCGAACACGATTCGCTATGCCGTGGCTAAAGAGCTTTATGCGTGGCACAAGATTCAAGCGCGGACTCCCGAGGACTTTGGCGTCGAGCGGCATCAGGGCAGCCCGGCGGAGAACTCGCGTCTCGTGAAACTGGCCGCCAGGTTCTATGGCGCCATCGAGGTTGGCGTTGCGCAGCTCGACCGTCGCCACGTCTACTCGGTCGACGAGCGAGGCAAGCCTATCGTCTTCGACGATGTCGACCAGCCAATCATTGCCGAGGACAGGCGTGTTATCCCTGAGGCCTGTCGGTGGGTAATTGCCGTGGCCGTCGCCCAGTCCGAGGAGGCTATCGCCCGGGCTCCCGATGGCGTCGCTTCGGCCGCCGTCGGCTGGGGTTACAGCATGATGCCCGTGGTTGCCGGCTCTCTGGCCGAGTTCGTTCGGGCATTGGGCTACTTCGCCATTCCTTCCGGCAACGACCTGGCGCTGTCGGTGCCCATTGCCATCGACGCCGGCCTGGGCGAGATGTCCCGTCTGGGCCTCCTCATCACGCCGAAGCTAGGGCCGCGCGTGCGGCTGGCCAAGGTGATCACCGACCTGCCGATGCAGCCGGACTCGCCCATCGATTTTGGCGTGACAGAGTTTTGCGAGACCTGTATGAAATGCGCCCGCCTGTGTCCATCTCGCTCCCTCAGTTTCGAGCGAGACACCAGTTACAATGTGGTCGGAGAGTGGAATAATCCGGGCCACAAGGGATGGTACTTCAATGCCCCAACCTGTCTCGATTACTGGGGCAAGGTGTACTCGGGCTGCACCACTTGCGTGCGCGCTTGCCCATATGGCAAGCGCGATACCTGGTGGCACAGGGCGGCGATGGCGACGATCTCCAGGACGCGTGTTTTCAATAGACTCATCGCCGAAGCCGACGACTGGCTGGGCTTCGGCAAGCGGCGCCATCCGGACAAGTTCTGGGCGGGCACTCCCTCGCCGTTCGGATTAGACTGAGCGTGCTCCAACCCTGAGCTTTTGCTTGGCTTCGACAGAAGCACAGTCTCAGTTTGTGTCGGTCAAATCGCGACAATTACTCTTCCTATCCAATCATATGTCGGCTAGCCTACACTCTTCCTCGTTTCTCCGGTGTAGACTAATCCGGTGACGTATCTTTCCGCGTGAGTACGAGCATCATTGCCACCAATGTGCAGCGGTTGCAGCGAGTTGGCAAAGACCAGGACCGCGACCTAGTTGGCAGCACCCCGTAGCTCACGGTTGGGAGGAAGGAGAAATGCATACGGAACGAGAAAATCCCCAGGCGTGGCGAAAGCCGTCGACCCTGGGCGCACTGCTACTTGGGGGAATCCTATTCTTGACGGTGATAGGTTGTAGCAACCAAAGTGGTGCAATCGAAAACCGAGCGGACGCCGCTGCTGAACGTTCTGTGGTCGACAAGTCTGCTCAGGGCGCCGAATCGCGTCGGCCCCCGTCGGCACCAGATTTCACCCTGGCGCTTTTCGATCGCGGCAAGCTCACGCTTTCAGACGTGCGGGGCAAGCCGGTGGTGCTAAACTTCTGGGCTTCCTGGTGCGCGCCGTGCCGCGAAGAGATGCCCGGGCTGGAGCGAGTCTGGCGAAGCTACGGGGACAAAGAGGTGCTTTTCCTGGGTGTAGACATCCAGGACGATGAGTACGATGCGCGGGCGTTTTTGAAGGAGATGGGTATCACCTATCCTGTCGGCCGAGACCCCAGTGACAGAATTCCCATCAGCTACGGCGTCACCGGGATTCCGAGCACGTTTTTCATCAGTAGAGAGGGCAAGGTGGCCCGGCGCTGGGTTGGCAGCATCGCGGAGGAGCAACTCGTCGCCTTCATCGAGGAGTTGCTCTAGCTATGGCACGGGAGTAGCAGCAGGCCGAGATGTAGCACCCGTTTCAGGACGTGGAGGAAGCACGTGACACACACAGGACACGTGGCCCAAACGGAACGCAACTTGTCCCGTAAGGGATACACGCTCGACAGTAGGCATCGACGAAGCGTACTTCTCGCCTTAGTGATTCTTGTTCTCGTCGTGGTGCTCCCAGTCACAGAGGCCGCCTCCACGTTTGACTGGCTTTCTCCGGGCCGAGTTTACCAGGGCGTTCACGCGATGGGGATTGACCTTAGCGCAGATACCGAACCGGTCGTGCGCGCACGCCTTCGGGAGAGATTCGAGCTATATGCCGGCGAACCGTTGACTCTGCGCTATTTGGAGCGCGATTGGAGGGCAACGCCTTTCGAGATCGGTCTCACCTTCGATGCTGCTCGCACCGCTGCGTCGGTTCTTGCCATCGGACGTGAGGGCAATCCTGTGCAGCGTCTGTTCAATCAATTGGCCATGTGGAGAAACGGAAACGTGTCGGTGCAGCCCTTGCTGGCAGTCGACGCGATCCGGCAAAATGCGTTTCTAAGTGCCCTGGTCAGACAGATAGATCAACCGCCCGCGGACGCCCGGTTGATCATTCGGCCGGACATGCGCGTTGACCTCGTGCCGTCAAAGGTTGGACGCAAGGTCGACACGGCGGAGCTGGCGGAGCGCTTGCGGGAGACGTTAGTGACTCTTTCCGATGGCACCGTGGACATTCCCGTCGAGGAAACCTCACCCAGGGTAGGTGACGCTGCCGCACAGCAAGCCAGCGTCGACGCGGAGAAAATGCTATCGGCTCCCATTTCTCTCAGCTACCAGGGGCGCAGTTGGGTTCTGCAGCGCGAAGACATCAAGTCTATGATTGCGGTCGACGAGGAGAAAAACCGCCAGGGTGAAGTTGTTCTTGTCGCTGGCTTGTCGGACGAAAAGGTGCGCGGCCTGCTGAAACGGGTTGCCAGGGAAATCGACCGCAAGCCTCGTGATGCGCGGTTTAACTATGGTGCGGGCAGGCTGACCCCGCTACGAGAAAGCATTGATGGCCGCCAACTGGAGATTGACACGGCCGTGGACCTGGTAAAGGTCCAGGCCAAAACAGATCAACGGGTCGTCATCCTGCCGGTTTCCATCACCAGGCCCACTATCGCATCTGCTGACGCTGGCAAGCTGGGCATCAAAGAATTGGTAGAAACCGCTTCGACCACCTACGCCGGCTCGATTCCGGAGAGGAAGCACAACGTAGAGCTGGCGGCAAAGCGCCTGAACGGAGTTGTCGTCGCCCCTGGCGAGATCTTCTCATTTAATAACGAGCTTGGCCCTACTACCTTGGATGCCGGCTTCAAGACGGCGTGGGGAATCGAGCTGCGCGACGGCAATCCACGCACCGTGCCCGCCGAGGCCGGAGGCATTTGCCAGGTGTCGACTACTCTGTTCCAAGCAGTCTTCTGGCCCGGCTACCAGATCGAAGAGCGATATGCGCACGCTTACTGGATTCCCAAGTACGGCAGTGCACCGAAAGGCTTGCAAGGTCTGGACACGACGGTAGATGCGCCTTACCTCGACTTCAAGTTCAAGAATACCACTTCCCACCCGCTCCTGATTCAGTCAAAAACGGATGGCAGCAACGTCACCTTCTCGCTGTATGGCACCAAGCCTACCTGGTCGGTGAAGGTTTCAGGGCCTACTATCGAGAGCGTAGTCAAGACAGTCACCGATGCGGTAAAAGAAGAAGACCCGAACCTGGATGTGGGGAAGAGCCTGTGGGTCGAGGAGGCGCAGGATGGCTTCAAATCGACTATCGTACGGTCGGTGACGGAGAATAATGCTGTTCGGACGCTGCGCCTGATCAGTGATTACCAGCCTTCGCGAAACGTGATTCGCGTTGGCACCAGGCAAACCGTTCAGCGCTGATTCAGCAACATCCTTGGCCGAGCCGTGGCCGGATATCAGCCGGCAAACGGCCACGAGTGCTTGATCAAGGCGATTTAGCTTGGCTGGCCTGGGCTGTGTTCAAGCAATTCGCCCGCACTTGGCAAGCAGGCATTTGAAAGGAGACGCACATGTCAACTGACGCCGAAACTTACAACTACCCAAGCTTCCATCGTTCCAGCGCCGTCGACGTATTTCGAGATGGTCCTCGCGTCGGGACGCGCGCTCCCGATTTCGCCGGGCGTGCCTTGGAAGGCGAGGTTATTCGCCTCTCGGATTTCCTGGGAAAAGCCCATGTTATCCTGGAGTTTGGCTCGATCACCTGACCACCCTTCTGCGCGGAGGCTCCGTCGCTCGAGCAACTAAGGCAGGAGTTCGGTCCCAGAGGCTTCCAGTTCTTCACCGTATACACCCGCGAGGCCCATCCCGCGGAGAACTACTCTCACCACACCTCCTACGATCAGAAGCTCAGCTACGCGGCTGATTGCAGACGTGAAGAAGGAATTGAGATGCCCATCATCGTGGACGGCCTGGACGGCGAAATCCACCGAGCATACGGCACGCTGCCCAATATGGTTTACGTCGTCGACCAGGAGGGCCGCATCGTCTATCGTTCCCAATGGACACTTCCTCAAGAGATTCGCGATGTGCTGGGGGAGCTTGCGAAGATGGACGAGAGGCGAACTCGGGGTGAGCGAGTGTCACTAGGGTATTCGGAGCGGCTAAGCTTACGAGATACCTATCAGGAAGCCCACCGCCGAGTGTTTGATCGAGCCGGTTCAAAAGCGCAGCGCGACTTGGATGCGGTGTTTGGGCGAAGTCGGTGACCAAAATCTGTCCATATCTTCAAGCCGTGCGTGGAAAAGGCCGTTAGCGCGTCTATTCACCTCGAACATCTCGCGCCATAGCTAGCTTCCTGAATGCCGGCCCAAAATCTGGTATACTGTTATTGCCCAAGAGGGGAGGTGAAATACGATGCCGAAGAGACAAAAGGTTCGCGAGTGGGTAGTCAACCGAGCGCGACAAGACGACTACCTCTATCAGCGTTACGGCAAGGGATTGGAACCAGAGCACACAGGCGAGTTCGTCGCCATAAGCGATGATGGCCGCCTGATCCGAGGCACAGACGAACTTGTAGTCGCCAAGCAAGCTCGCGATCAGTTTGGCCCAGGGAGTTTTGCCGTTAGGCGAATCGGGCGCGAGGCCGAGATTCGCTGGCGCAGGCCAAGTCTGTGAGTACTGCCCCCTACCCCAGTCTGCGCATCCATTTTGCCGTGCAAGGCGTTGACGGCGAGGAGTTTGCCGTAGTCGATACTGGTTTTGATGGGCATTTGGCTATTCCCGAATCCTTTATCGAAACCCTTCCTCCACCTCACTATGTTCGACGAGTGAGAACCGCCAGTGGCCAGATTGTCCGCGTACCGGTTTATCTGGGGAGCGTGGAGCTTCTCGACCAACCTGGGGAAATCGATGCTCTTATCATTGCCTTGGGTGATGAGTACCTGGTCGGGTTGCCCACCATCAGCCACTTCAAGGTGACTTTCGACCACGGCCAACGCCTGATCGTTGAACTATGACCACCTTATCGATCTGGTCAAGCGGGGTATTCTAGAGCAGACTGGTAGGCGAGATTAAGTCGTCGAGCCCTCCAACCCTCTGTGCCCTCTCATCCCCCACCCCCATATCGCCCCGATCCCCACCACCATTGCCCCGAGCCCAATCAGCCCGCCCTCCGGCCCGAACGCGCCGCCCGTGATGAGATCCGGCCCATTCACACTCGTCACCAGCAACCCCTGTCCCGCCCCGCCGCTGACCGGGAAGCCGAAAACCGGCCCCTGAAAGAAGTTCCACGAGAAATGCAGCGCGATCGGCAGCCAGAGCTGGCGCGTGGCGGTGTAGCCGTAGGCGAAGAGCAGGCCGGCGACGAACAGATTGAACAGCGCCAGCGCCGACACGTTGGGGTTAGCGCTGTGCAGAAGTCCAAAGACAACCGACGAGCTCACCACCGCCACC
Source organism: Chloroflexota bacterium (assembly GCA_016210495.1). The sequence continues at coordinate 28,157 of JACQUC010000026.1, read as the reverse complement.
TTCACGCCCCAATCCTCCTCGAGATTCTGGAGGATGTAGCCGCGGCTCATCGTCTCCTCGTTGATCGCCACGACGACGAACTGCCACAGCGAGTAGCCAAGGCTCAGCCACACCACCGCTGCGGGCCTCGTCTCCCAAACGAATCCCCTGATCTGGAGCCATCCCATCCCCCACTCGGCGGCGGTGATCAGCGACATTAACGCCAGGCCCAGAACCAGTCCAAAGAGCGTGTCGGCCAGCCAACCTCGTGCGCGATGGAATCCCAGACTGGTGAAGCTGCGGCCGTCCAATAGCCTGCGAAACGCCAACGTTCCCAACAGAACAAGAACGAGGTAAAACAGGAGAGCGGCGACCGGCAAAATCAGCGTCGGCGGCCCGCCCGCCTCGATCACGCGCTCGCTTGGAAACGCGCTCGCCGCAAGCGGCTGTGTCCCCAACACCCCCAGCGCCATCAACACAAGCAAGCCGATGCCAAGCCCTGCGCCGCCAAGGGCCGGCAGAAACACCAGCGCCCGCAGTGTCGGCCGCACGCGGCCGGCCTTGAAGACGAGGTTTCGCCAGCCGCCCGGTCCATTGCCGCTCATCCGAAGAGCTTGTCCTTCACCCGAGCCACAACCTCGGCCATGATCGGGCCGGCTTTTCCGCACACCACCGCGTCCGCGTACCCGTCTAGCGGGGTCCTGGTCATGTTGACTATGGCCAGCGCGGCCTCGGCCTCTTTGGCATAGATAGGCATATCCGCTGCCGGATAGACGACCAGCGAAGAGCCGATGACGATGAAGAGATCACAGGCTCGTGCCCGCCGAATCGCCTCGTTCGTCTCCTGCTCCGGCATAGCCTGCCCGAAGGCGATCGTCGCCGGCTTCAAGATGCCCGCGCAAGCCTCGCAGCGCGGCACTTCCACACCCCGCTCCAGCACCTTCTCGATCGCCTCCCTTTCGTATCTTTGGGCACATCCGAGGCAGTTCACATACTTGACCGTACCGTGGATTTCGATCACCTTTTCTTCCGGCACCCCCGCCCGCTGGTGCAGGAAATCCACGTTCTGCGTGACCACGCAGTCCAGCTTCCCCATTCTGTCCAGTGTGGCGATGGCCAGGTGCGCTTCGTTCGGCTGCGCCGCACGCACCTGCTGGTACAGCTCCCGGTGCATCCTCCAATAGTAGCGCCTCCTCTCTTCAGAGGCCAGGAAATCCTGGTACTGCACCGGCGTGTACCTATCCCAGATACCACCCGGACTGCGGAAGTCAGGAATGCCCGATTCGGTGCTGATACCGGCACCGGTAAACACGACGATGCGATGGGATCGGACGACGAGGTCGACTAGCGTGTCGACTGGTCTCGGTGCGTGCTCAGTTTCCACGGCAAGCCTCCGTAGCTACCTCTTGACGTAAATGACAGATAGCTTTCCTTGACTCTACTACTCGGCTGGCCTGAGTGTCAAGGCCCGGGTCAACGTGGGTCCGGCTTTGGGTACTTGTTCAGACTCTGGTCAAACTGTCACCCTGTCCGAAGGACTCCGGACTCCTTCGGAGAGCGTAGCGAAGGGTCCGCCTCAGGCGGATTCTTCGCTACGCTGCGCTTCGCTCAGAATGACAGCTCGCCGGCAACTCTGAACAGATACGGCTTTGGGCACGGATAGACCGGTCCGGTCGCTTTTGCTATACTTAACACGTGGAATTCGAATGGGATCTCAAAAAAGCCCTCTCAAATCTGGCGCGGCATAACCTGTCGTTTCAGGAGGCGATGACGGTTTTTGGCGATCCCCTGTCTATCACGGTGCCTGATCCTGACCACTCGATTGAAGAATATCGTTTCGTCGTGGTCGGTCAGTCGCGCCGCGGCCGGCTGCTAATCGTATCATACACAGAGCGAGGAGACCGCATCCGAATCATTAGCGCGCGTGTGTTGACGCGCAAGGAAAGAAAAGCGTATGAAAAACAAGACTTCTTCTGAGGCGGAGGACGATCTGCGTCCCGAATACGATTTGTCGAAGCTGCTGAAGGGTGGCGTGCGCGGCAAGTACGCGGAACGTTACCGCGCCAGCACCAAGGCGGTAGTTTTGGCGCCTGATGTGGCTCAAGCATTTCCCACGGAGGAGTCGGTGAACGAAGCCCTGCGCTTGGTCATCCGCATGGCACAGATCGCTGCCGGCATCGCGCGACCACCGGAGCAAGAATAGAGCCACCACCCAGACACCTTTTTGGGCTATGGAATGCGGGTTTGGATTGTGCTATACTGCACAGAGCCGCTAAAGGGGGAATTCGGGTGATTTACTGTCAAAACTGCGGCGTCGCCAATCGCGAGGGCAGCCGATTCTGCAACGAGTGTGGCCAGCGACTTGGATTGTACGTGCCCTGCCCCTCGTGCGGACTCGCCAACCTGTCCACCGCGCGTTTTTGCAACTTCTGCGGTGCTAGCCTTTCCCTGGCCCAGCAAGCCCCTGCTCAGGCCCCCGTGCACGAAGAAAATGAGCCCTTGGAATCCGATGTCCCGCCCCCCTTCGGCGGGTCCGTTCTTCCTTTGGTGGCACCGGACGAGAAGCTCGGTGCCCAATCGCCTGCGGTGGCCGCCGACCCATCGTTCCTGCTGGCCGAAGCCGTGCCTCTGCCCCCTATCGAAGCCGCCGATACCCAGGCGACGCCGGGCGCTGATTTTCCGATCGAAGACGAGATCGTCGCCATCGAGGAAATCGATGAAGCTGCGATTGAGGAGATTGAGGAGGTCGACGAAGCCGCGCTCGTCGAGGAAATCATTCTGGACGAGAAGTGGACACGGCCATATCCCGACGTTCACTTGGCCGCTTCCGTCGACACTACGCCGCTAGTTCCCGCCGAATCCAGCACGGAGCTCGTGGTTCCGTCTACCTCTACAATCCAACTCGAGGAGCCGCTTCTCATCGAACGGGAGTCTAGCGTGGCCGCCGTCAACCTTCAGCAAGATGTCGAGACGCCGCTCGTTTTCTTGCCACCCGAGGAACCTGCCACCACGGAATGGGGCCTCGCGTCTGAGGACGTCGTCGACGAAACCCAGGCAGGTGCGGGTTCTCCTGCCGAGCCGATTTCGCTCCCCGCGTGGCTGGTAGAGGCGTCTTCCGCCGATTCGCCAGAGCGCGTCGCCGCGGCTATCGGCTCGATGTGGCGTCGCGAGCCTGTCGTCGCCGACGTCGCGTCCGCCCCAGCCGAGTTCGGCGCAACGCTTCAGGCGAGAATAGGGCGCGAGGAAGGCATTGCCCTTGCCCGCTCATTCGCCCGCGGCAGGCGGACGACGTCCTCTCGCCCCTTGTCGCCACAACAGGCGTTCGAGAGTGCTGGCGCCGTCTTTGCCGGCGTCACGGCCTCGTCGTGGGACAGCTTCGCGGTCGAGCGAACGAAGCCAGTCCCCAATCGTGTGCCCCAAGCGAAACCCTCGAGCGGGACCCGGCGGCTCATCATGGATCTGATTCTGCTCTTGCTGGTTGTGTTGCTTCTCTTCCTGACCTTCTCTGGCACGATGGACGACTCGGATGGCTCATCTCTTCGTGCACAGTTGGAATCGGCAGTCCAGGCCATTGGCAGGTTGGCCGGGTCCTGGCTCCCTAGGTAGGGGCGAGAAAACCTTGGCCGTACAGGCATCAACTTAAGGTAAAGGCCGATTTGGAGGACACGTGCTGAAGACGTAGGTAGCGTAGGGGCGAACGGCGTTCGCCCTCAGCGTTGGCACGTAGGTATGAGAATTTGACATGTGTACCGATAAGGGGGCATCGGAGCGACGTTTTGCACACGGAACGGGCGTGTCTGTCAGATCGAGAGACCGCACGGGCGAACGCCGTTCGCCCCTACATTATGATGGTCAAACGCCTGAGGGCACAAGGGTTGCTTGAGTATCGTATGGGAGGCCTTCGTGGCCGATACTGTTGACGTAGGGCCGATTCTGGCCGTCGACGTCGGAAACACCAGAACTAAGGCAGTGCTTCTCGATGCGGTGGAGGGCCGACATCGTTTCGTCGCCTGCGCGGATGCGGCGACTACCTTGCGCCCGCCTTTCGACGATGTGAGCTTGGGCGCGAGAGAGGCCATTGCGGGCGTGGAGAGCGTGTCCGGACGCGTCTTGCTGGCATCGAATGGCCCTCTGCTTCCCCAGCGCGACAATGGCAGCGGTGTGGACTGCTTCGTGTCCACGACTAGCGTCGGCGGTCCACTCCGATTGCTCCTGGTGGCGCTGTCGCCAGCCTCTGGCGTACACACCATGCTCCGGGAAAGCGGCGGCTACGACGCACTGACCGTCGAAACTGTCTTGTTCGACGGCGAAGCCGGCAACGTCGGTGGCCGCAACCGTGTGAGTCGTGGTGAGAGAGCTCAGAAGCGGAAGAAACCCCGGGGTGAAGATATGCCGGCTGCCCCCTCTGGCGCTGTACACACACTTGTGGATCGTGTGCTCCACGCGCTCGAAGCCTCTCAGCCGCACGCCATCGTCATTGCCGGCGGGGCTGCCGACCCGGAGACGTCGGGACTCCTCGAGTTGGGCAACGCGCTCGCCAAAGACGTTACTTCACCCAGGCCCTCCATACTTCTCGTGGCTTCGATCCGAGAGGGTGAGTTGCTTCGTCGAGTCCTGGATGGCAAGTACGAAATGAGGCTCCTGGCGCTTGGCGAGGGTGCCATCGAAGTCGATCGTCTGCTGCTTTGGGACGAGATTCGGCGCTTTTGGCGGCATGGCATCGTGGAGGGGACGCCTGGCTACAGCCTCGTCCGCTCCTGGGAGAGCGAGCCCGTCTGCCATTCGGCGATCGGCTTTGGGCGCGTCGTGCGGTTCCTGGCCAAGCACCACACGGCGCCGACCTGGGGCATCGATTTCGGTGCATCATATACGCGTGTCTTCTCCGCCAACGGCAACACCTCTTTCGCGGTCTCCTCTGTGGCTGGTACTGGCCGCGGCAGCATCAATCTTTTGAAGTCGGTTTGGGCGCTCAGAGGCAGATTGCCTTTCGAGCTGACAGGTGAAGAGATCGAGGCAGTGATCCTTAACAAATGGGCGCGACCGTGGACTGTTCCCGAAACCCGTGAGGAGTTGCGGCTCGACGCTGCCCTGGCGACACAGGCGGCGCGCGAGGCCATGGATGGCGTCGGCGCCGCCGTATACTTCCCAGCCGAGCCCAGGCCCGGCCTTGTCGTCGCGACGGGCGGTTTGCTGGCCGGTGGCACGAGCCCGGCGCAGATGGCCCTGGCGATTATGGATGCGCTCGAACCAACCGGCATCACAGAGCTGGCCGTCGATACGCTTTCGATCCTTCCTGCGCTCGGCGCCGTGGCCTCCTCGCACCCTCAGGCCGCCGCGGAAGCATTGTTGAGTGACGGCCTGACGTGGCTTGGCACCTGCATAGCGGGACGGGGGCCGGCCCGCCTGGGCGAAAAGGCCGTCGTCTTGGAGATCAAGCGCAGCGGCCAGAGGCCGACAAAGATCGATATTCCCTGCGGCGGTCTAAAGCTCATTCCTCTCGCTCGCCAGGATACGATAGAGCTTTCCATCAAGCCTAACAGCAATCTCGACTTCGGATGGGGGAGGGGCCGATCTGGGAAGATATCGGTGAGGGGTGGCAAGCTGGGCCTCGTCGTCGACGCTCGCGAAACGCCGCTCGTCCCAGTCGGTGCCGAGGGACGCTGGTCGCGGGTGCGGGAATGGCTCGAAGGGATGGGAGCGTAGCAAGCTATGGAAATCAGCCCAGTGGCGCCAGCTCTGCGAGTGACTGCTACACATCGATTGCGCAAGACGCGCCTGCTGCCAGTGGATGGCGACGTGCTTGTCGACGCGGGTGAGCGCGTTGGGCCCGACGACGTCATAGCGCGTCTGCGTAAGACCAGCCCTCCTTTGGTGCTGAACCTGGCGCAGGCCCTTGGCACCAGAGATGCCGGCGAAGTGGCGCGTTGTCTGCTGAAGTCGCCCGGCGATACGGTCAGGGCCGGTGAGCTTTTGGCCGAGAAAAGGGGTGCTATGCGTTTTGGCCACCGTTCGTGCGCTTCGCCTATCGATGGCGTCGTTGCTTCCGGCCCTACCAGTTGGGGCGAGTTGCTGATAAACCCTTTGGTCGATGAGGTAGAGGTTCGTGCCGCCGTTTCTGGACTTGTTGTCGGCACGATTCCGGCCCGTGGAGCTGTTATCGAGACGACGGGAGCTTACGTGCAGGGACTTGCCGCCGCGGGCGAGGATGCGCGCGGTATTCTGAAAGCCGTCGTTGCCTCTCGCGGTGACGAGATTGTGGCTGACTCTATCGACGAATCTTGTTCGGGTGCTGTGCTCTTCGGTGGGCACGTCGGGCAGCAGGCAGTCAGAACCGCAACTCTTGCGGGCGTGCAGGCAGTGATTGTCGGCAGCGTTACGGGTCCGACCTTCCGCTGGCTTCTCGACAATCCCCAGCCCCTGGCGGTCGTCGTCACCGATGCTTTTGGCACCGTTCCCATGTCTCTGGCGGCTTTTGAGTTGCTTACGCTACACGTCGGTCGTGTTTCGAGTGTGTTTGCTCCTTTGGAGACTTCCTGGGGAGTGGCTCCACCGGAGGTGATCGTGCCGGATGTCGGTGGGCCAACCCAGGGCGAAAGTGCTAATCTGCAGTTGCGTGAGGGAGCCCTGGTCCGCATCACGCGGGGCAACCACCTCGGCGCGGCGGGCAGGGTTAGTAGACTGCCCGCCGCCAAGGGGGTCCTGAAATCGGGCATCCGCTCGAAGCTCGTCGAGGTCGAAATCGGCGGCGGATCCAAGATCGTGGTTGGCCGTCACAACGTGGAGTTGGTCGGCTGACAGCGCGTTGTCAAGCGTGTGGGCAGCCGGGCCTGGTACGGTTCTTGCGGTGTAGCTCCATGTACAAAAAGGCCGTTAGGTCGGCCGTGGGAGTAGACCGATGCTACCATTTGACATCCAAAGACGCGACCCGGTCAACGAATCTCAACATCAGGCTCGGGGAGCACGGCCGTACTCGCCTCTTCAGCTTCTGTTCCTGCTACGCCTGGCTCGCCTTCTTCGCGAGAGGCAGGAATACGCGAACTTGCTGAGCCCAGACGACTGGCGGATGAAGCTGCTGAACAAGGCGATCTACTCCACTTATTGCGATTGTGTGGAGCAAGGTCTCGCCGGCGACGCGAAGGCCTTGTTTGAGCGTGATCAGGCAACCAACCGAGCCTAACAGCGCCACCGCTGCCGGATACTGCCTGCGCGGCGGGGCATTGCAGCAGCCCTGACAGACTACTAGCCAATCGGTTTCCTAGGGCTTCCCGATGGCCTTCTCCACCTTTGCCAGAAGATCGTCCACGTCGAAGGGCTTTTTGAGCAAATCGTATGCCTGCGTCCGCAGGCGCGCCGTGGCGGCTCTCACACCGGTAGTCACGATGACCGGAATGTTCGCGGTGTCCGGGTCAAGCCTTAGGATGTCAAGCAACTCCCACCCGCTGCGACCAGGCATCATAATGTCCAGCAGTATCAGGTCCGGCCTGGTTTCCTTGATGGTTTCGTGCGCCCGGAGGCTTCCCACACAGCAAACTACCTCATAGCCTTCCTTTTCCAGAATGTCCTTGATCAACTGCAAGAACTCGGGGTTATCATCTATGGTGGCTACCTTCTTTGCCATCGCTGGTCACCTGCCCGTTCGCAGATAGTAGCATGATACCACAAGTCACTCACTAATCCAGCTACCAACCTTATTACCGCAAGATGCGTGCCTGCGCCCGCATTGTTTCAATTCTTGTAGACTACGCCCGCCACCAAATCGTCCCGTCGCGCCTCTCCGTGCCTCTGTGTCTCCGTGGTTCCGTCCCCCGGTTGCGCTTGACACGACTCCAGCCCGATGCTATCATTTCCCGGCACTGCTTGACTGCTCTCTTCCAAGGAGAACTGTGGAACCTCGAGCGCCTTCTCGCCTTAAGCGCCGTGAGATAGTATTGCTCCTGATCGGGCTTGTGATAGTCCTGTGGACCTACCGGTCTAGCGGTGGTGCTCCGCCCGTGGCCCCCAGCGCCATTGCCTTGCGTGTCGCGGCGCTGGAGCCTCTGGACGCCGGCGGAAGCCCCGCTTACGTTTGGCTCGGCTGGGCTCTCGTAGGGCTGGGAAGTATCGTCGGCAACTATCCTCCGGATCAAGTTCTGCGCATTTTGTCCATCCTCGCGGGCTTGCTGAGCGGCGTCGCCCTGTACTTCGCTTACCGCGCCCTCTTTTCAAACATCTACATCGGGGTGGTGCCTGCAGCTTTGCTGGTCTTCTCCCCCTTGTCTTTCTCGCTATCCACCACCGTCGAAAGATACGGCATAGGCATTCTCTTTATCACGGTAGCCGTCTGGGCGTGGACGACAGGTCGTTGGCTCATTTGGGGAGGATTCGCCGGCCTTGCTCTCGCGGTGCACCCGGCTTCGGCAACCGCTGTGTTGCCTTTCCTTGCGACCACTTCCTGGCCCCGGCGAAAAGCCTCGGAGCTCTGGCAGCCTGTGGCCGCGCTCTCTTTGATGCTGGTCGTCGTGCTCGTTGGCTACGGGTGGGTAGCGTCGAGACTCGGCGGCCTTAGCACGTGGTGGCAGAATCTCGTTTCCGCCGAGCTGGCATACTTCCTTGACGCAGCAGCCTGGCCGGCTATCACGGCCACCCCGCTGCTTGCTGTCGTATTCGTGCTTGTCACTATTGTCGGAGTCTTCGCAATATTCGTCCCCAAGCGAACCGGCGGAAAATCGTTCGTTCTATCACTCGTCATCACAGCGCTCCTCTTCGTATTCCTCGTCGCCGCCAACTTCGGCTTGATAGCGCGTCTTGCCGGGCTCTTCCTTGTCCTGCTATCCACGCTTTCGGTCCCCGTTTTGTGGATCGTCGAGCAGCGGAGACAGCAGCTTGTCTTCCTCCTCCTTTGGATGCTGCCTTCTCTTCTCGCTCTGTGGTTTGTTCGCCAAAGCGGCTCAGCGCTGTTGCTTTTCACCATCGCGCCGCTAGCCCTTATGGCCAGTCGTTTGATTGACCGGTCGCTTGACGGGCAGTGGCTCGATTATTGGTGGGCACTGGGGCTGCCAACCAAATGGTATTATCGACTGCTCAAGCTATTCGTGCTGGCCATGCTCGTTCTTCTCGTTGTGCAAGCCACAGGTGTTAGCCTGGACGCACTCGTCTAACCTCCGCTACTTCCCAATTGACATATTCGCTGTCTGAGTCTAGAATCTAGCACTGAGATGAGGATACTGCACGTAATCCAACGCTACTGGCCAAGCGTCGGCGGATCAGAGACCTATTTCCAGGAGATCTCCGAAAGGTTTGCCAGAAACGGTGCCGAGGTCACGGTCGTGACTACGGACGCCGGCGACCCGGAGTACTTCTGGCTGAGCAGCAGGGCGAGGCTCGCCCAGGGTGAGGAAATCCACAACGGCGTGCGGGTCCAACGCTTTGCCATCCGGCACCTTCCATACTCGCACGTCGTCTATCCGCACACTCGACAACTTGTGGCCTGGTTGTCGAGGTTGCCGATGAACACCTCGCGCCTGCTCGCCCTCCTTTCGTTTACAACCCCATACGTACCCAGTCTTCATCGCCGGCTGGACTCCACGGCGGAGAAATACCATCTGGTACACGCCGCGAACGTTCTTTTTGAACCCCTGGTGGCGGCCGCGCAACGCTACGCCCGCACCCATAGCCTGCCCTTTCTGCTCACGCCTTTCGTGCACCTCGGCGAGCCCGAAAACCCGGCCGTAAGGATCAATTACACCAACCGACACCAGATCGAGATGATTCGCGCCAGCGACAAGATCATCACTCAAACAGATATAGAAAGCCGGTTTCTCGCCGGATTGGGCGTCCCGTTGAAGAAGATGGCGAAAGTAGGCGTGGGTGTCAATCCCGAAGCGATCTTTGGAGGCAATGGTGTACGGTTCAGGCACAAGCACGATGTGAGTGAGCCACTGGTGTTTTTCATTGGCGCCCAGTCCTTCGACAAGGGAGTTCGCGACCTCGTCGAGGCCATGAAGCTGCTCTGGAGCGGCGGCTGCCAGGCAAGGCTGGCGCTTGCGGGCACCAGGACTAAGCACTTCGCCGCCTATTTCGACGTGCAGCCGGAGTGGGTGCGGGGGCGCTGCCTGCAACTTGGCCTTGTCTCCGATGAGGAGAAGAGAGACCTTCTGGCGGCAGGCGATGTGTTCGCAATGCCCTCACGAACCGATTCATTCGGCATTGTCTACCTGGAGGCCTGGCTCTACAAGAAACCGGTCATTGGCGCGCTGGCCGGTGGCGTCCCCGAAGTGATCGGCGACGGAACGGACGGCTTGCTCGTCGACTTCGGTGACGTTAAACGCCTGGCCTCTTGCATTTCCTCTCTCCTCGAAAACAGCCAGCATGCACGCGATCTTGGCGAAGCAGGCTATCAGAAGGTGCTTCGCGAGCATACGTGGGACAAGAAGTTCGCTATGATCGACGATATTTATCGGGAGCTGTGCCGCTAGGTGGGTCCCAAGGTATCCGTAATAATCGTGAATTGGAACGGCAGGCATTTCCTCCGGAGATGCCTGCTGTCGCTTACCAATCAGACTTACCCGAACGTCGAGATCATCCTGGTGGACAACGCCTCGACCGACGGATCGGCTGAGGAAGCCGAGGCCGCTTTTCCTCACGTGCGCTTCGTTCGTAACGCCTCCAATCTCGGCTTCGCGGCTGGCTGCAACGCCGGGATCGACGCTGCCACCGGCGATCTGCTGGCTACCCTGAACAACGACGCCGAGGCTGCCGAGGACTGGGTTTCGTGGCTTGTCGAAGCCGTCGCTTCCGACCCTAATGTGGGTATGGCCGCCTCCAAGATGGTATTCCACCAATGGCCAAATATCATAAACTCCACCGGGATTGTCCTGGACAAGGCGGGCATTGCCTGGGACAGACACGGTGGCCGCGCCGACGACGAATCTGAAGTTGAGCCCATTGAGATCTTCGGTCCTTGCGCCGGTGCCGCACTCTACAAGAGAGAGCTACTCGAGGATGTGGGGCTGTTCGACGAGGATTTCTTCATGTACCTTGAGGATGTCGACCTGGCCTGGCGAGCACGGCTGCGGGGCTGGAAATGCCTGTACGTGCCGCGCGCAAGGGTTCTGCACCTCCACTCGGCGAGCTCCAAAGAAGGATCGCCTTTCAAGAACCATTTGCTGGGCAGGAACAAGGTATTGACCATCATCAAGAACTACCCCAGCCCGGCCATCTTCGTGTTTCTTCCCGTGATCCTCTTTTACGACCTCGCCTCCCTGCCGTACTCGGTTCTGGTGCGAGGAAACGTGAGCTCGCTGCGGGGAAGGATAGCAGGGTTAATGACGCTCGGCAGCGCATTGCGAAAGCGCCGACAGATTCAGAAGACGAGGACATGCTCGTTCAAGGAGCTAGCGGCCGTGTTGGAGCCGCTAGAAAATCCCCTCGCCGTCCTCCGGCGCTACAGACACCTTCAGGCGCTCCTGAATTATCGGTAACATATGAGTTTGACTGTGGCATCCGATCAAGCAAGCCAAGGATTCCCTCGACAGCCCAGATTTGATCGGTCGACTGTACGATGTTATCGTGTTGGCGAGTGCGTGGGTTTTGGTTATCCCGAAGGCGGCATCTTGGCAGTTGGTGCAGGTATAAGGGTTGCATAGAAGACTACGTGCTTCTGCTCAATGTCGTCAATGAATGCTTTGATCACATATGTTCCAGGCCCAGGGAGACGAGTTGGAAGTTCGAGTCCAAGCGGAATTCTTTGGGACTCGCCCTGCCCCAACACTGACGGGCGGCCCACCTTGAAATTCAAGGTCAAGGCAGCTAACTCATCGCCATCTTGAGTTTCAGCCCTGATGGAAAGGGTGTGATTCACGTTCGTAGCATTCCACGGGATTAGGATCCCCACACCGACTGAAATGGATCGTGGCTGGCCGAAATCAACTACAAAAAGGCGGTCCCAACCACCACCCATCATGTAGAGCTTGCCGTTGACAGCCTCTGCACGGTCCGCTAGAATCAGGAAGTCTACGGTCGGGTTGTTCAGGCTCTCTGGCATTTGCGCTTAACCCCCCTAGTGGTGTATACTGTGTAAACGCAGTATACCACATTTGTCACTACGGTGCCATGTGGATATTTTCATTGACGCTCTCGCTATCGATGAATATAATGAAGAAGAGATGAGCCGTCACCGCGTTTCGGTTAGGGAAGTCCTGCAGGTCAGGGACGGCGACTTCCAGCTTCTGCGGAACGCTGGGAGTCACGACGCTCCCTATCTTATGGTGGGGACAACCCTCGCTGGCCGGTGGCTTACGATACCTATAGCCCCGACTGGTCAACCTGGCGTGTGGAGACCGGCAACAGCATTCCCTTCACGAAAGGGAGACAAATCGAAACTCAAGAGGTGAACACAAAATGCCGAATTTAGAGCCAGAAGACTTCGAGGCGGGCGAGAACGTAACTGATCAGGTCCGACGGAGTAAACCTGGTGGAATTGTCGTTTCGGTTAGGTTGATGCCGGAGGACTCAGTCAAGCTGGTTGATCTCGCAGAAGAAAGTGGCCAGACCATATCACAAGTGGCGCGCCAAGCCATTCGCTCTTTCTTGTCCCGTCGTGCACAGCATCCTGTGTTTGCCCCTGAGATTACCGGAGAGACGCCGATTGTCGACATAGTGACGTTCGCACCGTTGGGACCCCGAACCGCCAATGAGCGCAACAGGGTAGAAGAGATGGAGGAGGCACCCCAGACATCTCGAACGACCGCTCTTGTGGGGGCAGCCTAGCCTATTCGGTCCTTTGCCACCCGGGGGCTAGCCGCCTTTCTCGCAATCGCTTTGCGTTCCTCCTGGCAAGCAAGACATTTTAGTAGGGCGCGATTAGTCGCGCCCCTATCCTCAAGGGCAAAACTTTCTTACCGTCGCCACCACCTCATCCAGGTCAAATGGTTTGACAATGCAAGCGTTTGCGCCCACCAGTTCAGTCTTCTTGTCTGCGTGGCCATCTCCCGAGATGATTACCACAGGAATGGCGCACGTCCGTTCATCGCCTTTCAGCTCGCGGCAGACGGCCAGCCCACTCACCATGGGCATCATCAAGTCGAGCAGGATCGCATCAGGACGATCCCGCCGCGCGATCTCTAGCGCATCGGGTCCACTGTTGGCCGTCGCGGTTTCGTACCCTTCGTTCTCCAGCCAAAGCGCCAACAGACGCGTCAGAGCGGGATCGTCGTCGACGATCAGAATCATAGCCAAATCAACCCTCCGCGATAGGCAGGGCAAACGTGAAAGTGCTCCCCCGTCCCCTGCGGCTGGCAGCCCAAATCCTACCGCCGTGCGCCTCTATCAGCATTTTCGAGATGTGAAGACCCAGGCCAATCCCCTCGAACTGTCGGTTATCGGCGTTGTCGGCACAGTAAAAAGGCTCGAAGACGTGATGCAATTGCTTCACGCTCATGCCGATACCCCGATCTCGCACGGAGATAACGGCCTCGCCGGTGGCCCTATTAAGGCTAATGAGAACTCGTCCGCCATCCGGCGAGTACTTGACGGCGTTGCCGATGAGATTTGTCAGCACCTGGTCGATGCGCTCCGGATCAGCCAGGACCAACGTCCCCTCGTCGTCTAACTCAAGCTCAAGCGTATGTTTGCTCGACAGCGCTCTCATATTGTCGACGGAGGTTCTCATAAGCGAAGGCAGGTCCACACGCCTTCTGTTGAGCGACAGTTGTCCCGATTTCATGCGCGTGATGTCCACCAGGTTGTGGATCAGGCTTGCGAGTCGCCGCGTATGTACTCGCACTAGATCGAGCTCTTTGCGCTCCCGCTCCATCCCTTCCCTGGTCGAGAGCTGGCGCGCCAGCATCTGTGTGTATCCGGAGATGGCCGTGAGTGGTGCCCTGAACTCGTGTGCGGCTATGGAGATAAACTCCTCCTTGAGCCTCTCGACCGTCTTGAAAGCGCTTATGTCGCGAAACACGGCCACGGCGCCCGTGACGACACCTGCCACGTCGGCAACGGGCGCTGCGCTCACCTGGCAGATGCGCTCCTCGCCGTCCGCGCGCCGGACAAGGAGTTCGGCGTTGAATACTGGTTCGCCCGTGCGGAGAGCAAGGTGAAGGGGCGTCTCGCCGGGCTCGAAGGGGCTGCCGTCGGAGTGCAGCAGTTCAAAATGTGGGTCCCGCTCGCCGGCTATTCGACCCAGAACCGGCTGGAAGCCGATAATCTCCACGCCCGCTCGGTTGACCATCGCTACTTCGCCGTTCTTATCGACGATTATGACACCATCGGCCATCCCCCTGAATATGGTTTCCAGCCTATCGTGCGCCAACTGCGCCTCTCTGTACAGGCGTTCCTTCTCCCCAACCAGGGCGATGTGCCTGCTAACTGCCGATGCCAGAGATGTGACCATCTTGCCCGCGGCAGCCAGTTCCCCGTTTGTCATCAGCGGTAGACCCTGGCAGGCCGTAATCAGTTCCTCTTCGGGGAGCCCGAGCTTGCGCGCCATTTCCGCCGGCCAGCTAGCTGGGTACGGCTCGACAAGCATGGGGCCCAGAACGGCCTGCCCCACCACCTCGGCTTCCAGGAGGATGGGAGACACGACGTAGCGCACGCCATCGCAGCAGTATTCGGCGACCTCGCCCGCCTGTTTCGGACAGTGGAATCTGGCTCGCATCAGGGCGGTGCCCCTATACGGCCCAACATTCGACATCAGGCGACACCAAGCGAGCCTGGGAGCTGGATCACAGAGTAGCGCACCTTGGGGATCTGTCACGTGGAGCGCTACGCGCGTGGTGCTGGCGACAATGGCGTTCAGGTCACGAAGAAACGTCTCATCCAGGACTTGTCTTAGCCGCGAATGGGGTTCGATCTTCTCGACATGATCTTCCATAGAGGCCTCACCTCGGTCTGCACGCAACACGTCTCAAGCACTTCGAATCCACCCCAACCAGCGGCTCACCGACCGAGTAGGCCTTTCATCCGCTCAATCAGCCCACTACCGAGCACCTCACCCCTCTGATGATTATAGCATCGAGAATAGCGTTTTTCAATGGCTCGCCAACTGAAATCCGTGCACAACAGTATCCTAGGTTCATGGCCACCGGCCGCCACCTCAAGCCAGATTTGCTGCCCTCCTCTTCTCTGCTATCACCTTCTCTATCTCTGCCGGGTCCCCAAAGTAGATGCAGTGGGCCAGGCATACGTTGTCGGCGCAGGCGGGGTACAGCCCTTGATCTACCCGATGGTAGCAAAGGTTGCACTTGATCGCCTTGGCCCCCTTTTCGTCGAAGTCGATGGCGTTGTAGGGACATGCCGGTATGCACGCCTGACAGCCGGTGCAATCTTCCTCATTCAGGATCACAATTCCATCCGGACGTTTCGTAAGTGCCCCGGTGGGGCAGACTGGGAGGCACGCCGGATCCTCACAGTGCTTGCAGACGGCCACACGCCAGATGAAATCGAGTTTCCCGTTCACAAGTTTCGGACCATCCGGCCACACGGAAAGATACTTCACGCCGTCGGCTACGTCGATTGGATTGTATTCCTGTTTGCAGGCCACTTCGCACGTCAGGCAGCCCCAGCAGGCATACTCGTCAAAAACCAGCGCATACTTGTCCATTCTAGCCCTCAACTTGATTCTCGGGGTATATCTTGCACAGCAGTGTTCTAACGTTGGATGCGCCCATCGCTGGGTCGAGCCCCTCCAGGGCGTTGTCCGTCAGAACGTTGATGTTGGACGCATCCCAGCCATGGCCTGAGTCTTTCTTCTCCGGGAACCACCAGGCGTGCTGCGCCGCCACAACCCGTGGATCGCGACCAGGCACAAGACTTGCGCGCTGCTTCACCTTTCCCCGACGGGATTCGATGATGACCCAGTCGCCCTCTTCGATGCCTTCCTTGGCCGCCGTCTCGGGATGTATCTCGACGACCGGGTCCCGGTGCAGCTCCCTGAGCCACGGGACCTGCCGGTTCTCCGAGTGGAAGAACCCGGGCAGCCGCTTGCCCGTAATCAGGATGTAAGGGTATTTCTCGAGCAGCTCCGGCGTGCTTACCGGGCTTTCCGGCGGTTCCCTGTGCTGCGGCAGCGGATCGTATCCCAGCTTTTCGAGGGTCGTCGAGTAAAGCTCGAATTTCCTCGTGGGAGTCGAGAATCCTCTCTCCTTATACTTGTAGTATTTGACGTCTCCCCTGATGTAATTCTTCTGCTCGAAATCCTTCCAGGTGATGCCTGCAGGGCTGAGGATGTAATCCAGTGCTTCCTCGAAGCTGTTCCACCAGTACTGGCCCTGGCCGATGCGGTGAGCGAGGTCGTTCAGCATCTCGTGATCCGACCGGCATTCGCCCACCTGGATAACCTTCCGCCGAGGCAGGATGTAGCCGTGACGCTTCCAGAAGTCGCCGATGTAATCCATCTCCAGCCACGTGGCCGCGGGCAAGACTATGTCCGCCAGTTCGGCGGTCGGGGTAATGAAGAAGTCAGCCACAGCCATAAATTCGACTTGCCGTAGGGCACGGTAGACCTCTTTCGCGTTGGCGCGCGTGATAACAGGGTTCGAGCTGATAAAAAAGAGCATTTTGACCGGGTAGGGCTTTTCCTCGATGATGGCATCCCAGACACATTTCGGTTGAATGATGGCAAACCGCGAGGCCAGGCGGAAGCGCTCCCCTCCCAGCCGTTTGGCTTTCTGCTCCTCGGGAAGCAAGCTATGGGCACCGAACCGGCCGACGTTTATGATATCTGGCGATTGGTTGAGAACCTGCCCGCCTGGTGCATCGATGTTGCCTGTCAATCCCATCAGAAACATGAGTAACCGATCGTTGTCGGCGCAGTTGATCTGCTGCTCGATGGCCACGCCCCATTGGATCGCCGCCGGTTTTGTCGTGGCGAAGAGCCGTGCCGCCTCCTTGATTCTTTCCTTGGGCACCCACGTAATCGCTTCAACCCGATCCAGCGGATACTCGTCTACTCTTTCGCACAACTGTGGCCAACCGTAAGTGTGCCTTTCGACGAACTCCTTGTCGTAGAGCTCTTCGTCGACGATGACCTTGAGCATCCCGAGCGCGAGAGCAGCGTCTGTGCCGGGTCTCAGTTGGAGCCAGACATGTGCCCGTGCGGCGGGGCGGGTGAGCGTGGGATCCACTACGATGAGCCTGGCGCCGCGATCCAGCGCCACGGAAAAGGCTTCTCCCTTGTACTCGTCCGCATTGCTGATAGTCACGTTGTTGCCCCACATCATAATGCACTTGGGGAAATTCTCGTAGTCCACGATGGGATTCGTGCCGCAGGTGATGATGCTGGTCGAGATGCGGGGGCCATAGCAGAAATGCCCGGCGGTTAGCACGTTGGGCGAGCCGAGAAGATTGGCGATGCGATAGATGACCGCTTCGTTCTCGCGGCCCGTGCCGTAGCCGAACACCACCGATTCAGCCCCGTACCTGTCCTTGTAGGCCAGGATGCGCTCGGCAATCGTGTCCAGCGCTTCGTCCCAAGAGATGCGTTCCCATTTCCCGCTCGCCTTTGGGCCAACCCTCTTGACGGGGTAGGTCAGCCGGTCGGGATGATACGCCAGTTGTGTCGAAGCAAGCCCTTTTGTGCACAGCGTCCCGTGGTTAATAGGGCAATCGGGATCGCCGGCGATTTTCGCCACCCTGCCGTCCTTGACGTAGACGATCACACCGCAGCCGCCGTGGCACATTCGACAGTGGCTCTTCACCGCCGAATCGTAGCCGTAGACCTGCATCTCGCGCTCGACATTGGAATATCGAAACTCCTGCATCATCGCCTCCTCGTCATTCGGGCACACCTCAGGAGCATCGCGCCGGGGTGATGGCTGCGCTCCCTCCACCCGGCTTGCGCCGACGCGGGAGTTGGGTTTGTTTGGTAGAGGGTTGAGGATAGAGGTTTGAAGTGGAGACTGGGTTCGTTCGGCAAAAAGCCGGGCGGAATCTGCCGGGCCGACGCCGGGGAAAGTTGGGTTCGTTTGGCAAAAACGTGCAGCATTGTTATGCCAGCTTTCGTGTTAGGTTGCCTCCTGATTGGTTGGCCCGGGCGCTGCCAGCGCCAAAAGAGGTCTGTCTACTATATATAATTCATTTGGGGGTGGGAAAAACAACATTTCTGACGTGTGTCACCCCGAGTTTTCAAAATTCGTGGCGGATGGCGGCATTCCACTCCATTTATGATAAATCGTATTGTACCAAGGTGCAGCCGGGAGAGCAACGGCCAGGGTCTGTCGGGGTGGGGAACACGTTTCCGCGGCAAGAGAGCAGGCGGAGAGAGGCGCCAGCGAATAGACAGCGAATAAGCGAATGGCACCCGGTCTGCCGGGGAAAATGCTTGGGCCGGAAGTGGACATAACATACGTGTGAATTCGGACTGCTTCTCCACCGACCCGGAGATAGTGCGCGCGGTCGCCGAGGGCGAGCGACTGGCTTATGGCCATCTCTTCAACCCGGCGTTCGCGACGGAGATTTCGCTGATCGATCCACTGCCCCATCAGCGCATCGCGGTCTACAAGCGAATGCTGGCCCAGCCGCGCCTCCGTTTCCTGCTGGCCGACGACGCCGGCGCAGGCAAGACGATCATGGCCGGTTTGTACATCCGGGAGATGCTTGCCCGCCGGTTGATCCGCCGGGTACTGATCGTCCCGCCCGCCGGGCTTATCGGCAACTGGGAGCGCGAGCTGCGCGTCCTCTTTAACCTGCACTTCACGATCATCACCGGCGGCGATGTGCGCGCCGGCAATCCCTTCGTTGGCCACGACGGCGACCTCGCGATCATTAGCGTGGATACTCTGTCCGGCGAGCGCGCCTTCTCTCGGTTGCAGGATTCGGCTGTGGTGCCGTACGATCTGGTGATCTTTGACGAGGCCCACAAGCTGTCCGCCGACAGAGAGCAGGATTTTCGGGTGCGTAGGACAGAACGCTACCGTCTCGCCGAGGCGCTTGCGGGTGTCCCCGGTGTAGACGAGCGTTGGGCGCTCACGTGGAGCTGTAACCATCTCCTCTTGCTTACGGCCACGCCGCATATGGGCAAGGAGTACCCCTACTACAGCCTTTGGCGGCTGCTGGAGCCCGAAGCCCTGGCGACCATCGATGCCTTCAACGCCTACCCGGCGGACGCCCGACAACGCCACTTCATCCGGCGTACCAAGGAGGAGATGGTCCGTTTCGATGGCACCCCCATTTACCCGGCGCGGCTTTCAGATACGCTCAGCTACGACCTAAAGCAAGGTGAGATCAGCGAGCAGACTCTCTACGATGAGACGACGCGCTATATCCGCACCCACTATAACCGGGCGCGCATTCTCAACCGCTCTGCCGCACGGTTAGCGATGAGCATCTTCCAGCGCCGCCTCGCCAGCTCAACCTATGCCCTCCTGTGCTCCTTCGAGCGCCGGCTCGCGAGGCTTGACAAGTGGATCGACGACGTCAGGTCAGGACGGCTCACCCTCGAGCAGTTGGCGGCAGCACAGCGAAGGCTCGACGAAATGCACGACGTCTTCGAGGAAAAGACCGGGGACGAAGAAGAGGCCGAGGAAGGGCGTGAGGAGAACGAGGCCGTCGAGGATCAGGCTGTCAGCGCGATCATTGCCGGCTCGTTGGCCGAGCTCGAGGCCGAGCGAATTCAGGTGCAGGGCCTGCTCGACTTGGCCCGGGTGGTCTACGAACGTGGCGAGGAGTCGAAATTCGAGAAGCTGCGCGAGGTCCTGCGATCCCCGGAGCACCGCGACGAGAAGTTCATCGTCTTCACCGAGCACCGCGATACCCTCTGGTTCCTGGTGCGCCGGCTGGAAGGGTTGGGGTTCACGGGCCAGATCGCGCAGATCCACGGTGGAATGGACTACCGGGAGCGTGAGGATCAGGTCGAGTCCTTCCGCAAGCCGCTGGCGGATGGAGGGGCGCGGTACTTGGTAGCGACCGACGCCGCCGGTGAGGGCATCAACCTGCAATTCTGTTGGCTGATGGTGAACTATGACATCCCGTGGAATCCCGCCAGACTCGAACAGCGCATGGGTAGAATCCACCGTTACGGCCAGAAGCACGATCCCGTCATCATCGTCAACATCGTGGCCGGAAAGACGCGGGAAGGCAAAGTACTAAGGACACTGCTGCAAAAGCTGGAGAGTATCCGCAAGGAGATGGGCTCGGATAAAGTCTTCGACGTTATCGGCCGGCTCTTTGAAGGGGTGTCCATCGCCGAGTATCTCCAGCAGGCGCTCACGGAGGAAGGGGCGGAGGAGGCCGGGCGAAGAATCGAGGGAACCCTCACCAGGGAACAGGTCCGCGCCCTCCAGGCAAGAGAGAAGCGCCTTTATGGCGGTGGCGGCGACGTCCGTGTGGAGCTGCCCGACCTCAAGCTTCAGATGGAGAGCGAGGAGCTACGTCGACTTCTCCCCGGCTACGTCCGGCAGTTCATCGAGCGGGCAGCCCCTCTCATCGGTATCGGCATCGAGGGTGACTTGGACGGGCTGTTCTCGTTCCGCCCCTTGACGACAGGGGCGCTCGACCCGCTCTGGCCCGTGCTCGAGACGTATCCGCCGGAGCAACGCTCGCGTCTCACGGTGTACCGTCCGGGCAATGGCGAGCACGTCGTGTTCCTCCATCCGGGCGAGCCCGTCTTCGATCGATTCCGGGCGTGGGTATGCCAGCGTTTCCAGAGGAATGCCTGCCTCGGGAGTGTGTTCATAGACCCGTATGCCACGAGACCCTATGTGTTTCACCTGGCTGCGATTGGCGTCGAGCGGCGGGCGGATCCCGTTTTCCGAGCGCTGAGTCGCGAAGACTCGCTGGAGTATCGACTGGTTGGTCTGAAGCAAGAAGAGGGCGGCAGGATCGAGGCCTGCCCGGTGGAGCACCTCCTGCTTCTCAAAGGGGGCGACGGTATCCCGGTTGCGGCGGCGCGCTTTGCTGCCACGGCGAATCAGCTCCGCGATGCTGCCCGAGCCTACATCTCGAGCGACATAGCTCGTCCGTTGGCAGAGCATCACCGCCAGACGCTTATGGCCGAGCTGGCCGCTCGTTCCGACTTCGTCGCCCGCGGCTACGACTACCAGGATGCCGAGCTTGCCGCGGCGCGCACCAGGCTTGGCGATAAGGTGCGGGCAGGGGACGCCCGGGCCAAGGGAGAGCTTACCAGAGTCAAGGAGCGGCAGCGGGCGCTCGTGGCCCGCAAGGAAGAGGCACTGGCGACCCTCCAGCGCGAGCCCGAGCTGGCCGACGTCGGGGAGATCACCTTCCTCGCCCACGCGCTGGTTGTGCCGTCTAGCGACCCGGAGGACAGGAAACGTCACGATCAGGAGGTCGAGCAGATCGCGGTGCGCGTGGCCCGAGCCTACGAGGAGGGCAGTGGCGCACTGGTGCGCGACGTTTCTAAGCCAGAGTTGGCCCGTGCAGCGGGCCTCTCGGATTATCCAGGCTTTGACCTACTGGCGAGGTACGGTGACCAGGACGAGAGGGCCATCGAGGTCAAGGGGCGGGCAGGTATCGGCGATGTCGAGTTGAAAGAGAATGAGTGGGTCAGGGCATGCAACCTGGGCACCCGCTACTGGCTGTATGTGGTGTACGACTGCGGCAGCGCTCACCCCCGGCTGCTTCGGGTGCAGGATCCGTTCAAGAAGCTTGTGGTGCGGGCCAAGGGAGGAGTCGTAATCGGTGAAAGCGAGGTATTCGGGGCAGCGGAGGTGACAGCGTGATTGTAGCGACAAGCGTTGGGGGCGCATTCGCTCAGTGCGAAACGTACTGGCGCGAGCTTTCCCACGACCAGTTGCTAGCTGAGGTGGGGCGTAATGACGATTGATACAACACCTTGACCCAGGCGCTTGAAATAGCCACGCCGGAAGCGTTTGAAGAAGGCCGAAAGAGCATCAGGTCCGGCACTTTCGAGGCCGATTCTCGGCAGGGCAAGGAAATCAAACAGAGGACGGACGTGCAATGACAGATCAACCTCGCCTAATTGAAGTCGCCTTTCCCTTGAAACAAGCCTCGCTGGACTCCGTGCACGAGAAGAACGTCCGGCACGGGCACATCTCCACATTACACATTTGGCCGGCGCGCCGGCCGCTAGCAGCATGCCGGGCGGCGCTCATTGCGACGCTGCTGCCCAATCCGGGCAACGCCGAGGAGCGAAAGCTGATCCTTGAGAAGCTGGCTGGCAAGGTGGTCGAGACGACCAGGCGCAAGAAGATGCCCAACGGCAAGATCGAGGAGGTAGTTACCGAGGAGACAGTAGGGGGCATTCTCCATTGGGGACGGGAGTCCAGCCCTGATCTCGACTGGTTCCGGGCGAAAATTCGGGAAGCGTATGGTGGGCGCGCGCCCAAGGTGCTGGACCCTTTCGCCGGCGGTGGCTCAATCCCATTGGAGGCCATGCGCCTCGGCTGCGAGGCGACGGCGATCGACATCAATCCGGTGGCGTGGTTCATCCTCAAGTGCACGCTGGAGTATCCGCAGAAGCTCGCCGGCCAGAAGCGTCCGTTGCCCTCGTTCGTGCTGCGAGATCGCGACTTCATGGAGTCCTTCTTCAAGGCACAGGGACTGAAGGGCGCGACGCTGCGCACCCAACTGGAAAAGCTGGGGTTGGGCGAACACCCAGAGCGACAGTTCCCCGAACTTGCCGCCTCTGTCACACTCGAGGCTGACCTCGCCTGGCACGTGCGGGCCTGGGGGCGTTGGGTGCTCGAGGGCGCCCGAACGGACCTTGAGCGATTCTACCCGGTGGTAGACGGCAAGCTGACGGTGGCCTACCTGTGGGCACGGACGGTGAAGTGTAAGCACTGTCGGACTGAATTGCCACTGCTCAAGACGCGCTGGCTGAGCAAGAGAGACAGTAATCGTGTGGTTTTGACCGTGCAGCCGGGCTCCGATAAGCGTAGCGTTCTATACGGTATCCAGTGGGACGTGCCAGTTGTCGGGGCTACTGCGGCCCAACGGCGAGAACACGACAAACGGGTTGGTGCGGGCACAATGTCGCACTCTGGTGTGACCTGTTCTTGCTGCGGCGGTATCACGACCATAGAGGACATTCGTCTTGAGGGGCGCGACGGACGTATGGGTATGGTGATGACTGCGGTAGTAGTTGAAAACGAGAGGGCTAAGGGCAAGGAATATCGGCTGCCGACGGATGCGGAGGCCCAACTGGCCGGAGCATCAGCGGACGAGCTAGGTGGGGTGTTCGCTAGGGTGCCATTTGGACTCCCTGCGGAATCAACGCCATCTGGTGGGGGTAGTGGCGCTGGACGAGCGTTTTCTGTGCAAGGCTATGGCCTTGTGGGCTGGCGCGACCTGTTCACATCCCGCCAGTTGTTGGCCCTTGGCACTCTCGCCTGCCAAACGCGGAGATCCTGGGCGGCGATGAGTGAGGAGGGATATCCACGACAGTGGATGGAGGCGGTGAGCGGGTACCTCGCGATCGCGCTCGACAGGGCAGTGAACTACATGAGCACCATTTGCTTATGGGAGCCGGTCGCCACGGAGATCAAGCAGACCTTCCTTCGGTTTGCTCTTCCGATAACGTGGGACTTTGCTGAGGCAAACCCCCTGTGTGTCGCTGACCGGTTCTATGTGGGGGCCGTCTCCAACATTGGGAGAGTTCTTGACCTGCTACTATCCTCCTTGCCTCACGATAGCATGCCCCCAAGTGTTTTGTGCGGGAGCGCGATTCAGCCTTCCAGGGGAAGCTACGACGCCATCATTACTGATCCGCCCTACTATGATGCGATTCCGTACTCGGACTTAATGGACTTCTTTCACGTATGGCTAAGGCGCACCCTACACGGGCTATCTCCAGATATTGACAAAGCGTTCGGAAAGCCATTGGGGCCGAAGTGGGAGGATGATCGCCAGGATGGAGAGCTTATCGATGATGACAGTCGCCACAAGAACGATCCGAGGCGATCACGACAAGCGTACGAGGAAGGGATGACGAAGGCATTCGAGAACTGCCGGAATCGCCTGTCCAGTGACGGTCGTCTAGTCGTCGTGTTTGCGAGTAAGCAGCCGGCAGCTTGGGAGACTTTGGTCGAGGCAATCATACGCTCGGGATTCACTACAACGTCGACTTGGCCAATAGCGACGGAGATGCGTGGAGGGGTCAGGAACTTTGGCCGCGCTTCTCTACGCTCTTCGATCTGGCTGGTCTGTAAGAAGCGCCCCGAGGCCGCGCGCGCCGGCTGGGACAGTGTGGTCCTCGACGAAATGCGAGACAAAATCACGAGCCGGCTTCACGACTTCTGGGATGCCGGCATCCGGGGCCCAGACTTCGTCTGGGCGGCGACCGGGCCGGCGCTCGAAGCCTACAGCAAGCATCCCGTGGTCAAGAAGGCTGACCAGCCTGGGCAGGCCATGACCGTCAACGAGTTTCTCCGGCATGTCCGTCGAATCGTCGTTGATTTCGTTGTAGGTCGGGTGCTGTCTGGGGATGGGGCCGCATCGGCTGTGAGCGGGTTGGATGACATCACAACCTACTACCTGCTTCACCGGCATGACTTCGGCACGGAAGACACCCCAGCCGGGGCGTGTATTCTATATGCTGTCTCTTGTGGGCTTTCGGATACTGCCCTCGCGGGCCAGTTCGACATCCTCGTGCGCACCGGTGGGCGAGAGGCTGCGGACGAAGAGGAGATCGGGGCTGAAAGCAGTGACGAACTGGCCGAGGACGGCGAGGAAGGAAGCGGCAGCAAGGTCAGGCTCAAGCCCTGGAGCCAGCGCAAGCGAAGGGACATGGGCTACGAGGTCGCAACCGGACGGCCAGTCCCGCTCATCGATCAGGGTCACCGGCTGATGTTCCTCTGGAAAGCGGGCGATGTCGGCGAGGTGAGCAACTATCTCGACGTCCGGGGGTTGCGCCGCAGCGCGCTGTTCCATCAGCTCTTACAGGCGCTGATCGAGCTGGCACCGGCCGGGAGCGACGAGCGATCATTGCTCGAAAGCATCAGCAACTACATCGGAGCGAGGGGCACTGCTGCCGAGAAACAGCAGCCGCGTCTCGCCGGACTGTAGGTCCGGGTGAGCACAGCGGCTTCGGGCCGTCGGCTTGTCTTCGTCGATTGGGCGGGCGATCCGGGGTTCAAGTTCAGAGAAGGCTCGTCCAGGCATCTCGTCGTCGTGGCCGTTTTCACGAGCCAGTATGAGGATGTGCGGGAAGCGTTAAGCGGTCTGAGACGGAAACGAAGGCTTCCGGAGGGCTTCGCCCTCCACTACACCAGCGCGGGGCGGTCGCTGCGGCTGGCCATCGCGGATTTGCTAGCTAACCTGTCCGTCGCCGTGCGGGTCGTCGTGGTGGACAAAGCGGCGTTGGGAGCCTCCTGGCATCGGATGAAAGGTTGGGAGCTGACCGAGCGATTCATCGCCGACGCGGTGGTCGGCGCGCGGCAGGAGCAGTTGGAGGACGCGCTGGTCATAGTAGATGGCGCCCGGCGGGATACCAGGCAACTGAGCCGGATAAGGGTGGCGCTATCACGTCTGTGCGCGCAGCGGCGGCCGGGCTGTCACCTGGGCCGGGTGAAAGCGCGGCCAGCGGCGGAGGAGGACGGGCTTCAGGTCGCCGACGCGATAGCTGGGATGGCGCTGGAGGGCATCGTGGAGGGGCGCAGGTTTAGCCTGCCGGCAGTGCGCGGGGGAGTTGATGTCGTGATGGTACCAGGCTTCGCCGACGAATGAGAGTAGTCAGCCGAGGACAAAACCGCCCCGGCTAGTTGGGGTCGCTTTTATTCAGGCTAAGCGCCACCTGAAACCCAACCCGCGCCCATCAGCCGGGCACGCCTTCGCCGGGGGGATGAACCTGGTCACACAGGTTTTTGCTGATTACAGTATAGCGCAGGTATAGCCGCGTGTCAATGCGAAACGCGATTTGAGGTGCATTTTCGCACTCGCACATGCGGCGCAAGCGTAGCCGCATATCAGCGTCTGAGTTCAGAGTCTGAGGAGGAAGAACATGGGCAAAGTCAACTGGACGCCGTGGCATGAGGTTGTGCCGCTACGCGACGATCTGAAATCGGGCGAGCTATCGCTCGCGGTGTTTGCTGCCGACCTATACGATGTGGGGATGGGCAGGGCCAGGCGCGTGTACCAGGATACCCGCGAGTTCTTCACGCTCACCTACCCGACGTTTAACCTGCGAGAGCTCGCCAAGGACGTGGCAATGCGCCTGGCCGGCCGGAACGACAAAGCGGTGCGCCAGCTAGAGCTCACCTACGGCGGGGGGCAAAACTCACACTCTCATTACGCTCTACCACCTGATGAACGATCCCGCAGGCCTTCCCGATCTGCCTGCCGTGCGTGAGTTCATTCAACACATCGGCATGACGCTACCCAGGGCGCGTATAGCGACCCTCTGCTTCGACAAGCTCGACGTCGAGAAGGGGATGGAGGTCCGATCAGCCGATGGCGAGACGCGCTGGCTCCGGCAGCCGTGGAGCGTGCTGGCCTTTCAGCTCGCCGGGGCAACGGGGCTGCGAATGCTGCACGCCGACGGCCTCGACGCCGAGCGGGAAAGCGCGCCGGCAGAGAACCTCCTGGGCCCACTGTTGGCGCTCCCTGCAAAAGATGGCCTCGCGACGTTGGTGCTGATCGACGAGGTGCTGATGTATGCCCGCGAGAAGATCGGGCTCGATCCGGTCTGGCGCGGCAGGCTGGTCAACTTCTTTCAGGGCCTCACTCAGGCGGCGACCAAGGTCGACCGTTGTGCGATCGTCGCTTCGCTCCTGGCAACCGATCCAGCCAGGAGCGATACCCTGGGTAAGGAGATCACCAACGAGTTGTACGCCATCTTCCGCCGCGAGCGCGATGAAGCCGTCCAGCCGGTCTTGAAAGAGGATGTCGCCGAGGTGCTCCGGCGGCGGTTTTTTACGCCGGAGTCGATCCGGGATCGGGAGGCGTTCAAATCGCACGTCGTCGCCGCCCTTATGAACTTTAACAATTTAATCGGGAATCAACATGCTTACCACCGCTTGAATCGCTATCATATTGGCTTGGCACGAAACTAGCTAGTATCGTCGATGACAATCTTGAGAGAGGTGTCATCTATGTTCAATCATCCTTGGCCGAGACTTTCGGATGTAGAAAGAAAGGCTCTCGAAGACATCCGCGATCATCATCCGGCCCCGTATATGCGGGAACGCGCCGCCGCCGTCTTGAAGCTGGCGGCGGGCTATACGGCCAAATTCGTGGCCCAAGAAGGGCTGCTCAAGCCTCGTAAGCCGGACACGGTTGGCGAGTGGCGACAGCGCTATCTCAACCAGGGCCTCGATGGCCTGCAGATTCGTGAGGGCCGCGGGCGCAAGCCCGCTTTTTCCCCTCCGTTCCAAGAGGCTGAGACCGCCAAGGAATCCCTCCTGCACGTGGTCCGGCGCGACCCCCGCGCCTTCGGCATTGAGGGTACGCGCTGGACGCTGGATGCCATTCACCGTGTCTGCAAGTGGCTGCGCGTGACCACTCTGGCGGGCATACACCGTCTCCTCGACCGGCTGAAGATCGGTTGGAAACGAGGACGGCAACATGTCCACAGCCCTGATCCTGACTACCAGGCCAAGCTCGACTACATCAAGGATCTCAAGGCTCAGGCGCGTGCCTCCGCTGGGAGGGTGGTTCTGCTGTATCAAGACGAGTTCACCTTCTATCGCCAACCGACACTCGCCAACGCCTATGAGGAGCGCGGCCACTACCAGCCACTGGCTGAGCTCAGCTACCGCTCCAACGACCACACCCGGATCGTGGCTACGCTGGACGCCTTGACGGGCAGGGTCACGTTTCTCCCTCGCTACAGGATTGGCATACCGGAGTTGGTGAAGTTCTACCAGCAGGTATGCCAGATGTACCGTGACCTGGGGGCCGAGCACATCAACATCGTACTGGACAACTGGCCCATCCACACTCATCCAGACGTTCTGCTGGCCCTGCAGGAACAGCAAGCCAGATGGCCATACTACCGGCCGAAGAGATGGTCGACCGAGCCCACTGAGTTAGCTGTCACCAAGTACAAGGACCTGAAGTTGCCTATCCAACTGGTGCTGTTGCCTACCTACGCTTCTTGGTGCAACCCCATAGAGAAGCTATGGCGCAAGCTACAGCAAGAGCTGTTGCATTTGCACCGGCTGGCTGACGACTTCAGTAAGCTAAGACAGGAGGTCAATAGGTTCCTCCACAACTATGCCGATGGTTCCTTGGACTTGCTGCGATACGTGGGATTGTTTGCTCCCGATTAAATTGTTAAAGTTCAT
>JACQUC010000025.1 GCA_016210495.1 Chloroflexota bacterium | reverse complement strand
GCGGCATACCCCGTTCTTCAGCGGCTACCGGCCGCAGTTCTACCTGCGAACTACCGACGTGACCGGCTCGGCCGAGCTACCCGAGGGGGTAGAGATGGTTATGCCCGGCGACAACATCAAGATGAACATCAAGCTGATCGTCCCGGTGGCGATGGAAGAGGGATTGCGCTTCGCCATTCGAGAGGGCGGCCGAACAGTAGGCGCGGGCGTTATCACCAGCATTTTGGAGTAAAGAGAAGTGGCAAAGAAAAAGGGCGAGGCCAGGATTACGATAGCGCTGGCCTGCACGACCTGCAAAGAACGCACGTACAGCACGTTCAAGAACAAGAAGAACGACCCGGAGCGGCTGGAGCTGAACAAGTATTGTCCGAGATGCCGCCAGCACACGCCGCACAAGGAGACCAAGTAATACGGCACCTGCCACCTTGTACACTGTGAAACGTGCTAAAGAAGCGCCCTGACAGCTCCGGGCGCTTTTGTTCGTGCGCTGTCTGCGCCGGGCGCCGCAACCTTGGTCCTAGAGCGAAATGGCTGCGATGCCCCACCCTGCGCTGGGCGTCCGCCTAAGGCGGACGCCCCTAGCAATTGGCATTTCGCACCAGAAAGTGATCTTGTTTGACGGGGAGGAACTCAATGGCCCACGACTTCGACGAGCTGACGCGCAAGTTCGACGCTTCTCCCTTCGCGGCTTTCCTGGGCATGAAGTTGGTGGAGCTCTCGGATCGCTACGCCAAGGTGGCGATGGTGTTACGCCCGGAGCACAGGAATTTCACGGGCGGTGTTCACGGCGGCCTGATTATGTCGCTGGCTGACCAGGCCTTCGCGTGCGGCACCAACACGCTGGATGGGCTGTACGTGGCCATCCAGTTCAATATCAACTTCTTTGCGGTGGCAGCGGACGGCGAAACCATCTTTGCGGAATGCCGGGTCATGCACGGGGGCAAGAGCATCGGCGTAGCCGAGATAGTGGTCGCCGACTCCCGTGGCAGGGTGCTGGCGCGGGCCACGGGCACGGTGGCCAACGTGCAAAGGTCTTGAGACGCTCCACCACCTACCGAACGATCTGAAGGCGAAGGGCTTTGCTCTCTAGCGGCGGGCCGCCAGTCCCTCGATCACGCTGCCAAGTTGCTCGAGCATGCGGTCCCAGCCCGCCTCTG
Organism: Chloroflexota bacterium; assembly: GCA_016210495.1. The sequence continues at coordinate 2,659 of JACQUC010000025.1, read as the reverse complement.
CCCCTCGTAGCGCCGCGTCGCCCCACGGCTGGGAGAGGTCGAAGCCAGTTTGCTCGAAGGAAAGGCGGGTGCCGTTGCCCTCGGGCTCGAGCCGGTAGCTCACCCGCGTTTCGATCCCGCCGCCCGCCCACGAGTACGTAAGGCGGCTCGGCGGCACGCACTCGAGCACCTCGCAGTGTACGACGCCGTCGAAACCGGCCTGGGGGTTCGGCTGCGTCCGGAACGTGAAGCGATGGCCAACACGGGGCTCGAAGTCGTTGGGCATCAGCCACTCGGCAAGGATGGCACTGTCAGTGAGCGCCCGCCAGACCTCCTCTCTGGACTGCGGATACACGATCTCTCTTCGGATACTCTTGGTCATAGTTCCCTCCCTTTCGTTAGTTGCTCTTGAAGACGCTGAAGGTGGTCGTCCCAGAACCGCTGGTAGTGCGCGATCCAGTCGCGCACGGGGCTGAGCCGCTCGGGGACGAGTCGATAGCGGCGCTCCCGGCCGTGCCGCTGCTCGGTCACGAGACCGGCATCGAGCAGGACGCGGAGGTGCTGGGAGACCGCCGGACGGCTCATCTCGAAGTGTTCTGCAATCGCGTTCACGGGCCGGTCGCCTTCGGCGAGGAGGTCGAGCATCCGGCGCCGTGCGGGATGGCTGATTGCTCCGAAGACCTCGGGTTCGTGCTGTGCAGTCATCACCATGCGCTGATTATACGTAAGAGATTGCTTACATGTCAAGCCCTGTGTATCGATTTCTCCGACACCGTTAGGAGCGGCCGAGGTGCCCCAAGTTTATGGAGACACTTGCGCCTCGCCTCGGGCGGACCAGAGCTCACTGCCCAGCCATATCAGCGCCGCTCCGAACACGACCGCACCGATGGCAACGCCAACTGGAGGGAAGAGAGGGACCAAACCCAGTGGCACGTTGCCGATCACCAGCAACACGGCGGGCACTCGGGAGAATACGCCCGCCCTGAAGGTGGCGATTCCAAACAAGATCACGCCCACGAGGCTCACAACTCCGGTCACCCCGAACGCTGCGCCAGTGGTGCCCGCAAGCAATTCTGTCCGCTGGCTCTCGCTAAGCGATAACAGCACAAACGCCACTGCGTAGTTGAGGCCAGTCACTAGCCCAACGCCGATCATAGTGACGAAGTAGGCGACGGCGCCCAAAGACCCGCTTTCCTCCCGCTGTCGCAGGTACAGCCCGGTGATCGCCAGGGGAGCGAGCAAGAGCCCAACGATGATGATAAGCGTGTTCAGGGCGACACCTGACGGGCTGACAGACATGGCGACCCAGCCAATCGCGACGGCCACGCCGGCCAGAATACAAGACAAGCCACTCAGACGAAATAGAATTGAAGATGACATCGTAACCTCCATAATTCGACTTTCATAGTGTGAAGTTTCCCTGGTTGCTGGATACTCTTTGAAAGGTCGCCTAAGTCTCCTCAATCACCTCCATTCCGGCGTGCCAGTTCATCGTATTTCCCCTAATCCTCACGAGGTCGGCACGCGGTGATTAGACTAATCCCTCCACCCTCCGCCAGGTCGACCCGCTCGATCTCCTCGTACCCGGCCTCCCGCAGCCAGCCCATGTACGTGGAGAAGGGGTAGGTCTGGCCATAAGTGGTTCGCAGCGCAAGCCCCAGGGCGTACAGGACAACCGCCCGTGGACCATCGAGCCGCTCGTTGGGTACAGCATCGATTATCGCCAGCCGTCCGCCCGGGCGCAGGGCGTCGAACAGCCGCCTCAGAAGTCGGCGATTGACGGTGGCGGCGAACAGGTGGCAGAGATTCCCGGCGATGGCGAGGTCGTAGCTGGAGCGACCCCAGTCGAGCGTAAACAGGTCGCCGCCAAACAGACGAAACTGCTCGTCCAGGCCTGCTCTGGCCACCGCATCTCCCGTTGCCCGCAACACTTCTGGCAAGTCCACCGCTGTCACGTTGCAGGTGCGGTCCCGTTTCGCAATGGCGATACTCCACGGAGCGGCTCCCGCACCAGCATCAAGAACGCGCAATCCTGGTGCGGCCAGGTACTGCGCGGCAAGCTCAGCGATTGGCGTGACACGGGCACCGAGAAAAGTGACTACCTCCGGATAGATCACAGCGGCGCCAGCGGGGCTATCACCAGATACCACCGGACTGTCGTCGCGCAGCGCCTCGGCAAGGCGGTCCCAGGGGATGCGTAGGCTCCACAACTGGGACAGCTCCGGGACCGCACAGAAGGCGCCATCCGCGCGCGTTTCAACGAGTCCTAGGCCCGCAAGCGCGCACAGCAGAAGGCGGGCACCGCGCTCGCCGATGGCGCATTCGCGGGCCAGGCTGGGCGGATCGATCGGCCCACGCTCCAATCGGGCGAGAACACCCAGGCGATCGGCAGCTACAATCGCCCCTGAGGCGGCGGTAGCCTCCTCGATGAAGGTCAAACTGTCTAGCGTAAGTCCAGATGGTTGCGTCTGAGCGCTCACTGCCGTATTTCCACTAGCCCGGCGTTCCCATCGACAGTCACCAACTGCCCGTCGTGCAGCACCAGCGTGGCGTTTCCAGTGGCCACGATGGCCGGGATCCGGTATTCGCGGGCGATGACGGCTGGATGCGAGAGAATGCCACCCGTGTCTGTGATCAGCGCTCCCACACTGGGGAAGAGTACAGACCACGCTGGTGAGGT
>JACQUC010000245.1 GCA_016210495.1 Chloroflexota bacterium | reverse complement strand
TCTCTCCGCCTGCTCTCTTGCCGCAGAAACTTGTTCCGCACCCTCACCTTCTCAGCCGTCTTTAAGCCTTCATTCAGCGAAGCCTAAGACAACTGCCGAAGACGGCTTCCGGTCCACCATCATCCGCACGGTCCTCGAAAGTGGCAAGGAGCCCAGGGTGCTCCGGCTGGTGAGCACTTACAAGCCCTCACGTAACGTGATTCTCGTCGGGCCCTCCCAGGATAAGCAACCTGCGCCTCCGGTATCCCCCACACCCACTCCAAATCCAATCGTGCCGGGCCAAAAGCCGGCGGAGGCTGGCTCTCAACCGAACCAGACAGGAGTGTCGACAGGAAGGTCAGGAGCTCCCCCGCGCCCCTGAGGGGGAGCTAATCGAACGATGATACTCAGCTTTCTCTCAGTTGTGTTTCAGCGCTGTCCAAGACGCTTGGCCTAGTCGGTCTGGGCATTCTCAGGATTTCTCCGGCAGCGGCTATGACTAGCGACCTGGCAACAATAGCAGGAGCATCCGGAGAGCGGCAGATACCTGCCTGATGGGCACACGCTGGAGTAGGTTCTAGGTGCGCGAGGTAATCAAACAAGCGATAGAGGATTTCAAGGCAGCCCTGCGAAGCGGCGAGCAGGGGACGGCTCCAAAAGTCGAAGACCATGGGTTAAGCGCGGGGTCTTCGACCGCTGCGCCAACCGCAGATGAGGACCAGGCCCGACCCATCGGCTCAATTCCATCCGAACCATCTCCTCGCGCTGCCGAGCCGGTGCCTGGCGAGGAGGACCTGCCCGAACCTGCCGCGGCATCGGGACAGAAAGATGAGGAAACAAGCCAGGGAAGTGGCAGACGCTTTGATATCAGGCAAGCTTTGATTTTGGTCGGCGGGCTTGTACTTATCTGGTTTGTCTGGCAGAACCTGGGAACCTGGCTCTGGCCGGAACCCGACGACAAGAACGTGGTGGCCACCTACAACGATGGCACCATTACCAAAGAGGAGCTCCTGGCAACCCTGGATTCCCTTCCGGAGCGTGATCGAAAAGCCCTGGCTTCCCCTGATGGCCTGCGACATCTGGTGCAGGATATCGCCGTCCACCGAGTCGTCGAGCGTTGGGCCAAAGAACGACAGTTGGACGAGAAGAACAGCGTCCAGCACGCGATGAAACACGTGGCCGAGGAGATAAACCTTCACGACGTCGGCGCCCAGATTCATCAGAGTCAAATCAGGGTGGACGAGGCGGACATACAGAAGTACTACGAGGAGAGCTGAGAGCGATTGGGCAATCGCCCTCTGGCTGAGGTCCGGGATTCCATCAGGGAGACTTTGCACGCTGCCAAGGAGAAGGACTACATCGCTGGCTATCTACGGGACCTCAGAGCCCGGGCCAGTGTCTCGGTCGATTACCAACTGCTGGCCGTACCCGACCTAATGGAGGAGGAACTGACCTCATACTACCTGGCCAGGCAAGCCGATTTTCGCGAGTTGGAGCGGGTGCGCGTCCAGGAGGTGCACTTCGAGTTCGCGTCAAAGGACAAGGAACAAGAGGCCGCGCAGAAGGCGGAGAAAGTCTTGGCGCGAGTTCAGGCCGGAGAGGATTTCGCCATGGTCGCCCAGGAGCTCGCGCCCCCCAACGCGCCTGCCGAAGGCATTGGCGCCGATGAGGTTGTGCGAGGTGCGAGAGGTCCGGAGTTCGACGAGAAGGTCTTTCCTCTTCGAGAAGGCGAGGTCAGCCCGGTTTTCAAGGAAGGGGACTCTTACCGTGTGGTCAAGGTGCTGGAAAGGCGCCGGGAGCGGAAGAGGAGCTTCGACGAAGTGCGGGACGAGATCCGCCGAAAGTTGGCGGAGGAACGAGCGACCGCGATCTACGCAGGAAACAAAGAGAAGACACTCTTTACCATTCGTGGGCGCCGCTTCACGCTCGGAGAGTTCCTCGACGAGTACCAGAACTTCCCGCCCGACGTGCAGGCCCGGTATCGGGATCTCGATGCCAAGAAAGAGCTGGTCGATCGACTCGTAGAGAGACTCCTCGTCTTGGACTCCGCTTCAAGCCAGATGCTGGACGTGAAGAATAAGAAGGAGATCGAGGAAGCCAGGCAGCATGTCCTCGCCGAGATTCTCCACCAGGAGGAGGTGCAAGACAAACTGCAAGCGACCGACGAAGAGGTCAAGAAGTTCTATGACCAGCACCGCTCGCATTACGTCGCGCCGCCCAGGGTCAAGATCAGCTACATCCGAGTGGCTATGGGCTTCAGCGAGGACAGCCGCAAGAAAGCCCGAGAGCGCATCGACGAGGTGGCGAAGAGGCTGCAGTCCGCCAGGGACCGACCCGATGCCTTCGCCGAAGTGGCGAAGGAGTTCTCCGAGGACCCCGAGACGGCGGCCAAGGGCGGCGACTTGGATCGCTGGCTGACTCGACAGGATGATTCGCTGAGCCACGCTCTGGCCCACGATTTCACGGAACGGGTCTTCGATCTGAAGCTAGGAGAGACCAGCCCGTTGATCGCAATGGGCGATAGCAACTATATCGTGCGCGTGCGTGAGAGACAGGAGTCAATGCTCCTCACCTTCGAGCAGGCCAAGGCTGTGGCCAGAGAGGACCTACTGGCCGAGAAGCACGATCGCGCGCTAAGAGACATGGAGGCCGAGCTCGCACGACGCATGAAGCTCGTCGTCTACGACAACCGAGTAATAGAGCTCTCAAAGGAGATAACAAGCGGTCAGTCATCTGTAATCGGCAATCAGTCGGAGCCGCCAACTGCGCACTGAAACAACCACTGACAGCTATCCGAACAAGGAGGCAACGTGGGAAGGAAAGAGAACACTCTCCTGATCGCCATGGGGGCCAACGTGCTTCTCATCGGCATTAAGATCCTGCTGGCTCGCGTCTCCGGCAGCATGGCCCTCACCGCCGACGCTTGGCACTCGATGGCCGACATCTTCGTCACCGGCGTCGTGCTGGTTGGACTGTTCGTTGCCAGAATGGAGCGTCGGGAGGAAGGCAAGCCCGGAAAGACCGAGCACGCCGTCGCCCTTTTCGTGGCCATCTTCGTCTTCTATATGGCCTACACCGTGTTCTCCCAGACGGTGGGCGGCCACGTGCATGAGCTGACCAACGTCTTCGTGGTGGCGCTCGCATCGCTCGTCACTATTGCCATCAGCTACTTCATGGGACGCTTCAAGCTGTACGTGGGACAGCAGACCAACTCGCCGGCGCTGGTAGCGGATGGCTACCATTCTATGATGCACATGTGGAGCTCGGTCGTGGTGGTGGCCGGGCTTTTCGGCTACCTGATCGGGTTCCGCACCCTCGACCGGGTGGCCGCCGTGCTCGTGGCCCTCTTCATCGCCTACACCGGCTACCACATCCTCGGCGACGCCACCCGTCGCCTGGCCAGACCAAGGGGGTATGGGACGCAAGATGATGCCTCCTTCCATAGGGACGGGCACGGCTTGCTGGGCAGCGCCTGGCAGCCCTCCGCCGGAATGCTGCGGCTCTTTGGCGCTGCGCTCGTTGCAGTCTACGCTCTCTCTGGCTTCTACTTTGTCCAGCCCGGCGAGGTGGTCATCGTTCTCCGGTTCGGCCAGTGGCAGCAGGGTGAGGCGCGGCCCGGCCTGCACTATCGCTTGCCCTGGCCGTTCGAGGCCGTGACCAACGTCAACGTGGCGGAGGTGAAGCGCTTCGCTACTCCCTCCGCGGAGATCCTGACAGGAGACGAGAACCTGGCAACCGCGAGCCTGGCGGTGCAGTACAACATCAACAACGCCTCCGACTACATCTTCAGCGTCAGCGATCCCACCAAGCTAGTGGGCTCCGCGGCTTCTACCGCTCTACGGCAGATAATGGGTGAGAAGGACATCGACTACCTCCTGACGACGGGCCGAGATGAAACCGAAGCGCACGCAGCAGAGCGACTGCAGTCGATTCTGGACAGTTACCGTGCGGGTGTCAGCGTGCTGGACGTGCAACTGATCAGCATAGCACCACCAAAGGAGGTCGCGGACGCCTTCGTCGACGTGGCGAGTGCCCGTGAGGACAAGAACACCGTGATTAACGAGGCGCTGGCGTACCAGAACGAGATAGTGCCGAAGGCCAGGGGCGAGGCGGAGAAGATGTTGCGCGAGGCCGAAGCCTACCGTGCGGAGAAGATCAACGTCGCTCAGGGCGACGCCCAGCGCTTCCAGGACAAGGTCGTCGAGTACTCGAAAGCCAAGGACGTCACTCTGACGCGCCTTTACCTGGAAGCAATGGAGAGGGTGCTGCCCAAGGTCAAAAAGTTCCTGATCAGCCCGGAGATCAAAGAAAACACCGTGGACCTGTGGTTCGTGGGCGAAGGCGCGGCTCTGCCGCAATTGCCGCAGCAACGCCCCTCTGGAAGCCAGCCGTCCCCCGCTCCGAACTCCGGATCGCGATAGTTCTCGACGCCCCAACAGGGCGGGGGTTCGGGGGTGTCCCCCGAAATCCCTTTCCGCCGCGGATGGCGTTGGCCAAGTGTTTGTGGGAGATCTTCCTGATTAGACATAAACAGACAGGAGGTTTACTTATGAAAATCAAAATCGTGCCGTTCCTGGTCCTGGCCACCCTGCTATTTTTAGCCGGGAACCTGATCTTCTTCTCGGTCGACGAGACCCAGTACGCCGTGGTCACTCAGTTCGGCGAGCCGATCCAAGCGGTTACCCGGCCCGGACTCCAATGGAAGTGGCCCGAGCCTATCCAGAGCGTCACCTTCTACGACAACCGGATAATGGTGCTGAACCCTAACAAGGCCGAGTTCCTGACGAGCGACAAGAAGAACATCGTGGTGGAGAACTACGTGGCCTGGCGCATCACGGACCCTATCCTGTATTTGAAGAGCCTTCAGGATAGAAGTCGGGCCGAGACGCGGCTGGCAGACATCGTGTCCTCTGGACTCGGCACGGCCCTCGGCAAGCAGGAACTGGCTTCCCTGGTGACGACCGAGCAGGGCGCGATGAAGCTGCCGGCAATGCTCGGGGATGTGATGCGTACAAGCGATACCCAGGCCCAGAAATACGGCATCAAAGTGGTCGACGTCAGGGCCAAGCTGCTGAACTTCCCCGAGAAGAACCGGTTGTCCGTGTTCAGCCGCATGAAGAGCGAGCGGGAGGCCATCGCGCGCAAGTATCGCTCGGAGGGAAGCGAGGAGTCGGCCAAGATTCGGGCCGAGGCCGAGCGCGAGCAGAGGGTGATCGTTTCCGAAGCCTATGCTAAAGCTGAGAAGCTGCGAGGCGAGGGCGACGCCGAGGCCATCCGCATCTACGCCGAAGCCTACGGCAAGGACCCCGAGTTCTATAAGTTCCTGCGCACGCTGGAGTCCTACGGCAAGTTCATCGACGACAAGACCACGGTGGTACTGCCCTCTAACTCGGAGCTTCTCAAGTACCTGAACCAGGTGCAGAATCGGCCGCAGGGCCAGACTCCGGCTATGATACCGACGTCCCCTATTGTTCCCGGTAGCGCCACCAGCACCGCCGGACCTTCCTCACCCGGTCAGGCAGGCGGGAGGTAAGCATGGAAGAGGATCTCACACCTTCCAGGGGACGTCCAGTGCCTGAGTCGGGCGACGATGAACTGCCGTGGGATGAGTCCTTCCAGAGGAAGGAGGAGCGCGAGCCCAGCTCAAGTCACCATCCTCCCAAGGGGCACTCCCCAGCAAAGGGGGAAGAGAAGCCTGATCCCACATCGCTTGCCTGGCAGATGGGGATGATGGCGGCAGGGATTAGGAGTTCGATCTCACGGGTGCTGGCAACTGGTGAGGGCACTATCGCCGCGGACCTTCGGGGCGCGTTCGGCCACATTCTGACCAACCAGCACCTGGAAACCATAGTTCTGGGCGTTCTGGCAGCAGCCTACGTTTTGTCCGGTGTCTACGTGGTGAACCCGGGCGAAGAGGCCGTGGTCAGGCGCTTCGGGCAGGTGATCGATCGCCGCGTGGGGGAGGGTTTGCGCTATCGGCTTCCCTGGCCCATCGAACAGGCCGACAAAGTGAACGTCTCCCAGATCCGTCGCGAGGGAATCGGGGTTACCATACCCGACCACCCGACGGATATCCATCCCCCCGAGGACGTCCAGATACTGACCGGCGACGAGAACATAATCAACGCGAAGGTAGTCGTGCAGTACCGGGTGAAAGATCCCGCCGACTACCTCTTCAAGATCGCCTACAGCGCCGACCCACTCATTCGCAACGCCGTCAAGGACGCACTGGTGACCCTGGGAGGAAGGACCAACGTGGACGATCTGCTGACCACCGGGCGCCCGGAACTGCAGCAGGCGCTCGAAGGGTACACGCAGAAGATGCTGGACCAGTACGAAAGCGGGCTTCAGGTGGTGAACATCAGCTTGCAAGAGGTCAACCCTCCGAAGGAAGTGGCCGATGCCTTTCGCGACGTGGCCAGCGCCCGCGAGGATCGAGCCAAGGCGATCAACGATGCCCAGGGCTATCAAAACAGCATAGTCCCCGAGGCAAGGGGCAAGGCGCAGCGTGCTATTCGCGAGGCCGAGGGCTACAAGGCCGACGTTACCAATCGGGCAAAAGGAGAGGCCAAACGATTCGAGGATACTTTCACGGAATACGAACGCAGCCTCCAGGCTTCAGCCGAAGACGTCACGAGATATCGGCTCTACGTGGAAGCAATGGAGAAGATCCTGCCCAAGGTCAAGAAATATGTAGTGGACCCCGGCGAGAATGGGGAGAAAGTGAACCTGCGCATTCTGGAGCAGAGGTAAATGGCTGAGAAACTCAATTCATTCAACGACGCAATACCCGCCGAGTCGATGCACCTCAAGGGCCGCACGTGGCTATTTATGATCCTGGCGCTAATCGTCGTCGGCTTGGGCATACTATACTTGTACCAATCCGCTAAGGACGCTATGCAGGAAGCCCCCGACCCAACACGATCAGTGGAGCAGATCTATGTCCAGCGATGTGCTAGCTGCCACGCGGCGCCACCCGCCAACGAATACGCGAACTGGGCGAGGGATTGGGATCGGATGGCCAAGATAACTATGTTTATGGCCGATGAGGAAGAGAAAGTTCATCACTATTTGGAAAGCCTGAGGACCAAGAATTAGCGGGATCTGGTCCAACCATGACTTGTATCCGCCATAGGTGCCTGGGCATACGCTCGTGATAGCCTCCGCTATGGCTCTCTGCTTATTGACAGACATACTCGCGTGTGCTAGTATTCCAGGGTGGCAATGGATAGGTATTCTGGGTGGCAGCAGTGTCAATCCATCGGATACAGGATCCATTCGACAATTGAAAACCCGATGGCCGAATCTCCCGCGGGAGAACGGAGGAACCACTCAGCCGGGGTGAATTCTTGGTTTAGCCGAGATAGGGCGGCTCTTTCAGCCCGAACCCGTCAGCTAACTCCGTAGGCAT
>JACQUC010000027.1 GCA_016210495.1 Chloroflexota bacterium | reverse complement strand
GCCGACAGCGGAGGGTGGAGCGGGACCCTGACTACGGAATACCCCATCTCGGCCAGCGATTGGTGCACCGCCTCCACTGCTTCCATCACGGCGGCAACCGCCTGGTCTTCGCCCATGGCCGAGTAGCGGTCGCCATCCGGCTGGTTGTGTACGACGGCTATCCTCAGGGGCACGACGGATATCTCTCCAGGGCGGCCTGGAGAATGGCGGCCACCAGACGTTCGTACGTCCAACCCATCTTCCTGGCCATGATCGGAAGGTCGCTGCTCCGCGGGTTCAGCCCCGCCAGCGGATTTATCTCAAGAAAGTAGGGCGTGCCAACATGGTCCACCCTGAAGTCAAGCCGTGCGAAATCCCGGCAGCCCAGAAGGTCGAATGCCTTCAGGCTCGCGCCTTCGATGGCACGCAGTGTCTGACTAGCAAGTCGCGCGGGACACTCGTATTCTACCAGGTTCTCCCAGTCCCGCTTGACCTCCAGGGAGTAGACGAAGTAATCGCCCTTTTCCCTGGGCAAGACTCTCATGATGCTGACAATCACGGGAGGCTGGTTGCCCACTATGCCCACGGTAACCTCGTCGCCGTCCACGAACTCCTCTACCATCACCGGCTGCCGGTAGTCGGCCAGTAACCGGGACACCAGCACCACCATCTGCTCCGCGCTCGTAACCCGCGAACTGCGGCGCACCCCTTTGCTCGATCCCTCGTGGGCTGGCTTGACGAAGGCTGGGAACGGGAAGTTGTCCCACGTTGGCGCCTCCAGGTCCTTTCGGCTGGCGACCACGCGCCATGTCGGCGTTCGTATCCCAGCCGCACCCACGAGCGTCTTGGTCAGGGGTTTATCCAGGCAGACCGCCAGGCATACGGGGTCGGAGCCGGAGTAGGGGACGTCCAACATCTCAAGGACCGACGGCACCTGGCTTTCCCTGCCCTTATATCCTCCGCGGCCCTCGGCAATGTTGAATACGAAGTCGACTCCTCGCTCCAGGATCCTGGAAAGGAAAGGGCGTCCGCCGCCCAGCTTAATGACGTGATGGCCGGCGGCCTCCAGCGCGGTGGTAAGGCCAGCTACCGTCTCGACGGAATCGTACTCTTCGAGGGCATCTTCGGGCTGGTCCGCCGAGATTGATACTTCTTCCTTGAGGTCATACGCCAGCCCTATTTTCACATCTATCCCTGTGCCCGGCGTGTTGCGCCAGGCCGCCACAGAGCACTCCACTGCCTATCGTCTTGCCGTTACGGCCGTTGGGCCTCGGTGTCATAGTTCCCCTGGGATTACGATAGCGGAACAGGTAACCCTCGTAGTTGCGCAGCACCAGCTCATGCTCGTTCTGCGACATCACGTAGTCAGGCTGTAGCGATACTTTACCGCCGCCGTGCGGCAGGTCCACCACGAAGGTAGGTATAGCCAGTCCGGAGGTATGGCCACGCATGCCCTCGATTATCCGGACGCCTGTTTCTACCGGCGTGCGCAGGTGCTCGGTGCCGCGCACCTCGTCACATTGGAAAAGATAGTACGGGCGCACCCTGGCGCGGAGCAACCGGTGGCAGAGGGCTGTCATCGTCGCAACACTATCGTTGACCCCGCGTAAAAGCACGGACTGGTTGTTCACCGGCACCCCGCTCCGGAGCAACCGTTCACAGGCACGAGCGGCGTCTGGCGTCACTTCCCGTGGATGATTGAAGTGCGTATTAAGCCATATCGGGCCATACTTCGACAGCATGCCGCAAAGCTCCTCGTCAATACGCTGCGGCAGCACTACAGGGAAACGGGTGCCAATACGGATTATCTCGACGTGCCCGATGCATCTCAGGCTGGCGAGCACCCATTCCAGGCGGTGCGCAGACAGGCTCAAAGGGTCGCCGCCGGAGACAATTACATCGCGGACCTCCCGGTGGGTGCGTATGTAGGCAAGCATGGCCTCGATTTCTGAGTCGCTGCGCATCCAGCCACCGCGGTGCCACTCGCGCTTGCGAGTACAATGGCGACACAGTGTGGCGCAAATATCAGTAAGCACCATAAGCACGCGATCAGGATAGCGGTGCACCAAACCGGGCACCACGG
>JACQUC010000241.1 GCA_016210495.1 Chloroflexota bacterium | reverse complement strand
GTGAAAAGTAGCACCTACCGGACAAACGTTGGTGCATGGCGAGTTTTGGCACTGCTGGCATGGCATAGGAATGAACTGCGTCCCCTGGCCGGGTAGCTCCGACTCATACACCCGAATCCACTCCATAGGCTCCGGCGCATAATGGCCTTGAATGCAGGCTCTCGTACACTGTGGCGGCTTGCCCACCGACTGGCATCCATCGCAGGAGCGCAGGTCTATCACCATTGCCCAACGGCGCAGACGCTTACCCCCACTGCTGCCGGTTGCTCCGAGCGGCGTGCCGGATGGTGATTGGCGGGTCTGTCCGAACACCGGCTTCGCCAAAGTCCCCAGGGCGCCGCTCGCCGCGGCCGCTGCGACCCATTTGAGGATAGAGCGTCGTCCGAGTCGAATCGATCCCAGACGCCCCAGGCCGGCGCCGTCCTCAGGCGAATCAGTCATACAATCTTTCCTCCCTCCGGTCCATGCTCCGCGACTGCGCCAGCGCGGCCGCGGCTTCGCGGACTCTTTTTCATTGGCTCGTAGACGGTGCCGTCAAGTGCCTAAAGCGCCCGCATTGCCAATGGCAGTTGTCTGGCGGCCAGCTCCTTGGCGATACAGTCACTGGCGCCACTCTCAAGTGCGGCATTGCGATATTCTCGATTGTCTTCGTCTAACAGGACTATCACCTTTACGCCGGGCATGTACGTCTTGATAACTCGTAGAGCTTCCAAACTTGGAACACCGGGCATACTGATGTCCATCAAGATGACGTCCGGCCCAAGTTGAAGCGCCTTCGCGATGGTGTCCTGGCCATTGTCGGCCTCCGCCACGAACTCGACCTCGGGCTCGCAGGCCAGGAACTCTCTCAGAAGTCGGCGGAATGGAAGGTAGTCATCGGCTATAATGGTCCGCATTCTTTCCATTTCGACCTTTCTTCTAGCCCGCGAGGCCGCGATCCGTTGTCTGAAGTTTGACTCGCTGGCGGGGCTAAGGCGATCCTAACGGGGTCAAGTTTACAGGCGGTCCAACCACAGGGAAATCACGTCAATCCACCATTTTCAATCGCCGAAGACACCAATTTCGTATGGTGGTTTGGCACCAGTAAATAGGGGGCAAAGTCGAATCCGGAGTCCTTGGGATAGGGCGACCGTTCTGCTCAGAGTTTAGACGGGTACTCTTGTTACGCTGAGCGATTCATGAATCTATGCCGGGGCAGTAGTTAGTCTTTGGTGCGAAATGGCGGCGGTGCCCCGCCCCACCCCAGGGCAACCACGTCCGCCTAAGGCGGACCCCTACGGACTGCAATTCTGCACCAGAAACTAGTTAATGATATAATGGCCGCGGCGATGTTAGTGTTGCATCAGTCTGCGTTGAACGCTGCTTGTGCATGCGTGTCTGCGACTTCGTGCGGGTTCGGAACTGTTCTCGGCACTCGACTAGGGTTCGTCTGTGAGGAACTGGTGTTTGGCTTGACGAAGCCGAGCCTTCTCAAGAAACATATCGTGTTCATTCTGATAGCTCTCGTCGTCACTCTGGGTTCCTTTGGATTCTGGAGTCTGTACGCGCTACAAGAGAGCACGCAGGAAGTTCTACGCGAGCGGCTGGTCATAGCTGAGATGGCGGCGCTGCATATCGACGAGCACCTCAGCGCAGCCGCACAGGTAATCCGGGACATCGCTTCGACCAGCGCAATCAGCTTCTCAAGCAGCGACCTGGAATCCCAGAAGGCAGCCTTGCGTGAGGCACAGGAGCGCTACGCGGATAGCTTCACGTACGGACTTGCGCTAGTAGACAAGACCGGCAGGGTGGTATGGACCGAGCCGCGCAAGCCAGGTGTGATCGGCAGCAACGTAGGGACGAGCTCATTTTTTGAGGAGGCGATGGCGAGTCCCAGGCCGATATTCTCCGGCATCACCACGGACCTCGGCCTGGGACGGCCCGGCGTGCTGGTCGCCGCTCCCATTCTCGGTCCAACCGGCACGGCGGAAGGGCTGGTTGTGGCAGGGATGGACCCGGCCCGCCCTACCGTGGCGGGGCTGATCGGCTCCACCAGACTCGGGCACACCGGCTACGCGCAGGTGGTGGACGACGTCGGCCTTCTGGTCGCCAGCACCCGCCCCGAAGATCTGCCGGAAGTCATCGACCACGGCCCGCGGTTCACCAAGCTCATCAAGAGCGGCCAAAAGGTTGTGGCCACGTGTCACCGCTGCCACGAGACGGACAACGGTCCCGAAAGGCGTCAGGACATTCTCGCTTTTGCTCCCCTCTCGATTGCCCCGTGGGGCGTGGCGATTCGGCAGTCGGAAGAAGAGGCCTTTGCGCTTGTCAGGGATCTACAGCAGAAGATTATCGGCCTGGGGATTGTTTCGTCGCTGGTGCTCGTCTACCTGGCGTGGACGATCACCAAGAGCGTGGTAACGCCCATCAGAATGCTCACGCTGGCCTCCCAGCGGGTTGCCGCGGGGGATTTTCGCGGCGCGATACCCTCCGTTGGAAAAGACGAGATAGGCTCGCTGGCCAGCAGTCTCGAGGCCATGCGCCAGCGACTCAACGCCGCGCGGGAGGAGATGGCCCAGCAGAATCTAGAGCTCCAGCGTAAGACAACAGAGCTCCAGCGCAAAACGGGGGAGCTGGGCGCCCTGTTCGAGGCGTCTAAGGTGTTGACGTCCACGCTAGACCTAGAAAAGCTCTTCGCGGCGATCGTGCGCAACATTAAGGACATTCTCTCCCCGGTAGATGCGGCGGCGCTCCTTCTTTGGGACGCGCGGTCAGAGCGACTTGTTCCCAGGTCTTCTTTCGGGTTCCAGTTCGACCTACTGTCCCAGGTCCGGCTCAAACCAGGGGAGGGGATTGCCGGCAAGGTATTTCACTCGGGAACAGCCTTGCTGCTGACTGGCCCTGAAATGCTGCTGACCAGGGAGGAGATGAGTCCTGAAAACAGCCACTTCTTCGACCGCGCCAGACCTGGTCTGGGGCAGGCTCGGCAGGTTATCTGCGTCCCTCTCATCGCCAAGGGCGTCACCACCGGGAGCCTGGTCGCCTACAACTTGCACAGCCTGGGCAGCTTCTTCCCCACCGACGTTCAGGCGCTCCAGGCATTGGCGGATCAGGCCGCGATAGTCGTCGAGAATGCACGCCTCTATGAAGAGGTGCAGCAAAAGGAGGAGCAAAGACGACAACTCCTCGACAAAGTGATTCTCGCTCAGGAAGAGGAGAGGAAGCGCATCGCGCGGGAGCTGCACGACGAGATTGGCCAGGCCCTGACAGCCCTCGTGATGACGCTTGGCAGCGCCGAGGAAGGCTTGCCAAGCGAAATGGCGGAGTTGAAGCGACGGCTGGGTGGCATCAGAGACCTCACTGCCGACACCCTTCAGGAAATACGGCGCCTGATGCTGGACTTGCGCCCGACCTTGCTGGACGACCTGGGACTGATCGCTGCCCTCGGTTGGTATGCCGAGACGCATCTGGCCCGGGCGCACGTGGAGGTGCTCTTCGAAAGCAGCGGGATGAAGCAGCGCCTTCCAGCCCAAATGGAGACGGTCCTGTTCAGGGTGGTGCAGGAAGCCATCAACAATATCGTGAAGCATTCCGGCGCCAAGACCGCTCGCATTCGGATGGAATGGAAAGACGCGACGATTTCGACCGTTATCGAAGACGACGGGAGGGGTTTCGACGTGTCTCTCCCTCGCAATGGAAACGACAGCGGGTTGGGGTTGGGACTGCTGGGTATGGAAGAAAGAATAACTCTGCTGGGCGGGTCATTTCGCATTGAGTCAGCGCCGAACCAGGGGACGCGACTGAGTCTGAAAATACCGGTGGGGAGGAAAGGGCAGTGAGCAGAATCCGTGTCTTGATAGCAGACGATCACGCCATAGTTCGAGCAGGCATACGTCTGCTCCTGGAGTCGCAGCCAGACATGGAGGTTGTCGGCGAGGCGCACGACGGGGAGGAGGCGGTGCGCGCAGCCCAGGAGCTCACACCAGACGTCGTGCTGATGGATATCGCCATGCCGGGGGTCAGTGGCCTGGAAGCGACGAAGTTGATCAAGGAGAAGAACCAGGGGATCCAGGTTCTGGCGCTGACGATGCTGGAAAACGAAAGGTACTTCTTCGAAATTCTCCACGCGGGCGCGGCAGGCTACGTCGTCAAGGGTGCTTCCCCAGCAGAGCTGATATCGGCGATTCGGGCCGTCCACCAGGGGCAGTCCTATCTGTACCCGTCGTTGGCCAAGCGGCTGCTTGACGACTACCTAAAGCGGGTCGAGAAGGGCGAAGAGAAAGACAGCTATGACGGCTTGACCGAACGGGAGCGAGAAGTGCTGAAGCTTATCGCCGAAGGACGAACCGGCCGCGAGATCGCCGACGCGCTGTGCCTCAGCATTAATACCGTGGAGCGTCACCGCGCAAATCTGATGGGCAAACTCAACATGCACAGTCGCGCCGAACTTATCAAGTACGCTATTCGGAAGCGGCTTATCGATACATAAAGCTAGCCTCGCTGAGCCAATACTCCAACCTTCCACATCGCCTCCTTTGGTGTCAAACCACCATGCGAAATTGGTGTCTTTCGACCATCAAAATGGTGGGTTGCCGTGATTTTCTTGCACGCCTGTGGTCTGTAGACTAAGCAATGGCAGGGTCCCGGGGGCGCAATGATCGCGCCACTCGGACCAAAGAAACATGGCTCTTCGCGCCGCTCGTCGAAGAAGTCCTCCACTTACGGTGAGCGAAGCGGTCCGTGCAGGCACCCCGATGTGCTCGGTTTGCCCGAGTGCATCGGAGGTCCGCGCGGACGCCACGGGATCGGTACCAAGGCCCGCCGCGCAGTATGCGGCCGCACGAGGCACGCATCCTTGCAAGGTGGTGCACGACCGGTTAGAGGAATACGCTACGAGCTTGCTGCCAGCAAGTACCTTCCCCAACGGTCATACTCAAGGGGGTGCAACAATGAAATGCCCAGGAGCACGCGCGATCATAGCCTCGGAATTTCCAGAACTGCGGCATAGCTTGGCAGGAGTGGTAAGAAACGAGCTGAGAGGCGTGGTGGCAGGCGAGGCGGATAACGCTGTAAAGGCCGTGGCCCTGGCCAGAACCCTGCGCCCGGATCTGATGGTGGTAGATGACCGCCTGCCCCACATGGTGGGTCTCGACGGTGTCCGGCTATCCCGCATCGCAGGCCTAGACGCCGCCCTCAGCGTGGTCCACGAACTACCCAGAGCCAAGGTTCTCTTAGTGAGCCATACGGAAGCAGCCCTTGCCGCAGACAACCATAGGAATGGGAATGGAAGAATGGAGTTGTGCCTTTATCCGAGAGCCGACGCGGTCGCTGGCCAGCCCGAGCGGCAGGTCATCTTCGCGGCCCTCAGAGAGAAGGCCACACCCGCCCTGCGGCGCAGAGTGATAACTGTCAGCGAAACAGGCGTGCTGGTGGGAGGTCTGAGCATGCTGGGTGGCCTGGGCCTGATGCTCACTATCCTCCTGGCTCCTGCTGGGGTAACGCTGGCTGCAGCCGGAGGGTTAGTGCTCTTGCTCAGCTTAGGCGCGCGGGCGACGGCTGCGGTTTGGCCGACGCTTGTCCGTTCCGGTGAACGCCAAGCGGGGACACTGGAGGAGAGAGATGACATCGAAGCAAACCTTCAAAGATTGCCCGTTATTTGACTCCTTATCCGAGGCTGACATAGAGAGATTCGCCGCGATCTCCTTGCCACAGGAATGGGGGGCGGGAGTTACTATCTTTGCCGAGGGCGAACCAGCCAAGAACCTCTATGTGCTGGAGCGAGGGAAGGTAGCCCTTCAGATGCAGTTGCCATCGACGCAGCCCCAGGTCAGCAGGAAGATTACCGTGGACGTAGTCATCAAGGGTGAGGTCCTCGGCTGGTCGGCAGTAGTGCAGCCCTTTGTATATACCATGACCGCGGTGTGCCTGGAGACGACCAGAGCCCTGGCCATAGACAGCTTCAAGTTCAGGAACCTGCTCAAGGCTGACCACCGTCTAGGATACGAGGTACTCAGCCAACTCATCGGGGTGGTGGCCTCCCGGCTGAACGAGACCAGGTACCTGCTCATCAGTGAGAGGCTGGTCCCCACTCAGAGTTAGCTCTTCAAAAAGGTGCACGGCATCAGCAACAGCCACGGCGACGAGAGGAGGTGATGACGCCACAGCGAGTGCGATGGCCAGTCATCGGCCTTCGAGATGACGCGGTAGGGCCTGTGCTACGCTGCCGATCTTGTGCTCTACCTCACGCAATTCCCCAGCAAACCATTTCTAGGAGGAGGAGGAAGTGCTTACCAACAAGCGAAGGATCATCTTGAGTCTTGGCGCATTGCTCATCGTCGCGCTGGCGATGTCGGTTGCTGTGGCCAAGATCTCCTGGTCGGCTGACTCGGCTGAACTGGAAGTTAGCATGTCAGCTATGGCAGCCGAGTTTCGGCACACCTACACTATTAACCTGAACAATGGTTCCACATCGGATGTGAGTGATGTCTACGTGGCCGGTCGCATACCTGAGGGTTCGACCTTCGTCGAGGCGACCGGTACTCCGGCGGGCACGACGTTTATGGGCCAGCAGGGGGACGTCGCCGCCTGGCTCGTCCCATCGGTCAAGGCCGGCAGCAAAGTCGGGCCATTTTCTTACAAGGTCTCCGTGTCGGGGAGATACGGTGGGTCGGCTAACGCCTGGGTTGGCTGGAAATCACCCAGCCCCGGCTCCGCCGCTTCCGAACCGGTGGCCTTTGCCGACGTCGTAGTCGATGGGCCAAAGCGTGGCTGCCCCGCCTGCCACGTCTTGCGGGACGCCAATACCGGGTCGGTCACAATCGCGTACGAGGCTATGCTAAGGGGTGGGCCCAACCATCCCAGGCTGAGCTTCGACACCACCGTAGACCAGTGCCTGGGATGCCACGCACCTGGGACGGGCGCTCGCCAGGATATGGGTACGGTGGCCCCGAAGATGCTGCGCGACATCGTTCATCCCGTCCATATGAACAGCCCGGGATTCACCAACAATTACAAGGGTAATTGCTTCACCTGCCACAACGTCAACGGCGCGGGGCAGTTCACGCTGCTGGGTTCCAAGCTGTACACGGACTTCAGGGGAATTCCTTCGGAATCTCCCGTGAAGGGAATCATGCCCAGCGAGCTCAGCCGGTAGGTTTCGATTCCTGCGGACCCTGCTCTCGCTTTGGGACGTGAGAGCAGGGTCTGGCCATGAAATGCGGTTCTGCGAACCGGCGAGCGTCTTGGTTGACATGCCCGGCAGGTTGTGCTATCATGCAGCCTACCAGAAGACCTCCTTATGACCGCGGGAATGTCTCCGGTGCCAGGGCAAAGCTGCCCGATCCAGAGCCGGCCAACCAGGCGAAGCGCAATCTCACTATGTCACATGCACGCGAGGATCGCAAGGACCTACTGGTGGGCGCTGTGCATACGAAGACCCCATCAAAACAGCGTCGCAAGACCAGCGTCCTTCATCGCTTCTAGAACGAGACAGTCGCCCATCTGTCCGCCACGATTTCAAACGGGCAGTTGTGCGTATTGGAGGAGGAAAAGGCCTTGGGCGTGTTTCCAGAAAAGGTATCCGAACTGGCCTCCAAGGGATGGTCTCTAAAGACAAAGCTGCTGCTAGCCTTGGTGCTGGTCGCTCTGGTTCCCGGCTTCGTGAGCAGCTTTGTCATCTACCAAGATGTCTCTGAGAAGATTGCGTGGACGAAGCTGAATGATCTGATGAACATTGTGGATGCCAAATACATTCACCTGCTCGACCTGCTGAAGACTCAGCGGGTCTTCGTTGCCGGCCTGGCAGACAACACGTTCATCCGTCAGAAGCTGCAGGAGCACTATAGCACCGCCCCGGATGGCGCTAGGACTCCGGGCTACGCGCCGCTGGACGATATCAGCGCGTATTTGGAGCGTCTGCAACAGGACTCGGTACTCGACGAGCACATCATGAAAGCGGAACAGGCCAAGGGCACGCAACTGAGGTCCGTTTTCGGTAGGGACGTGAAGTGGGATGTGTATCGATTGGATGAACGGTTGTTCAGGTATGAAGAGATCTTGCTGCTCGATGCGAATGGGAAGGTCGTGGCATCGTCGAACAGGAAGAACGTCGGGACGGACCTGTCGGGAACAGACCTGTTCAAGCAGGGTGGGAAGGCGAGCTTTGTCCAGGATGTGTTTGAAGACGGCGACGGCAAGAAGGTATTTGGCTTTTCAGCCCCCATCTTGGCCAGAGACGCGAGTGGAGGTACCGGGGCAGGACCTATACAGGCGAGGGACGGGCGGCTGCTCGGGGTCATCGCCGTCAAGCAGAGCACCAACTTCTTGACCGACCTCATCACCGGGGACGTAGGCAACCAGATCGGTGGAAAGCTCTTTTTCGCCGGCTTCACGGCCTCCACAGACTTCTACGTTATTAACAAGAACGGGCAGATGATAACCCAGTCGAAGGTACTGAAAGGGACAACGGACACCATATTGAGCCAGTCGGCGAAGACGCTCCCCTGGCAAAGGTGTGCCGACGAAAGCCTTCCGGTGCGTGAGGCCCAGGAGTTTTATCTGAACTACGCCGGCGCAGAAGTGGGCGGCGCCTCCATGTGCATTTTCGATTTGAAATGGGCCATCGTAGGCGAGCAGAGTAAGGACGAGATACTAACGCTGTCAACGCGACTGCTGTTGATGATCATCTCCCTGTCTTTGGTGGCCGCGGTCTTCGTGGGCTCGCTGTCGTACTATCTGGCGAGAAAGATCTCGATCCCAATAGTGAGATTGGCGGGGGCTACAGGTGAGGTCGAAAAAGGCAACTACAACGTGAGGGTAGAGGTAACCTCCAACGACGAAATGGGCTTGTTGAGCAGGGCATTCAACCGAATGACGAATCAACTGAGGATCTACCGGGACAGTCTCGAGCAAAAGAACAAGGATCTGCAGGAGGCCAAAGAAGCCGCGGAAGGAGCAAACCGCGCCAAGAGCGATTTCCTGGCCAACATGAGCCACGAGCTACGGACGCCGATGAACGCTATTATCGGCTACAGCGAGATGTTGATAGAGGAGGCCCAAGACACGGGGCAGCAGGAGCTCATTCCCGACCTGGAGAAGATTCGCGGAGCGGGCAAGCACTTACTCCAGCTCATTAACGACATCCTCGACCTTTCGAAGATCGAGGCCGACAAGCTAGAGCTCCACTTGGAAGCATTCGACGTCAACGCCGTGGTTCAGGAGGTGATCACGACTATCCACCCGCTCGTGGAAAAGAACAACAACACCCTGGAGGTGCGCTCTGACGATGGCCTCGGGTCGATGCGAGCCGATATGACCAGGGTTCGCCAGGTGCTGTTCAACCTGCTGAGCAACGCGTGCAAGTTTACCGAGCGAGGGGCCATCAAGTTCGACGCTGCGCGGGAGAGGTTGGACGGCAAGGACTGGATAAGCTTCTGCGTACGCGACACAGGAATCGGGATGACCGCCGAACAGATGACGAAGCTGTTCCAGAAGTTCTCGCAAGCCGACGCCTCGACGACACGCAAGTACGGCGGCACCGGCCTTGGACTGGCGATCAGCAAGCGATTTTGCGAGATGATGGGAGGAGACATAACCGTCGAGAGCGAGTTGGGCAGCGGGAGTTCGTTTATGGTGCGATTGCCCGCGGAGGTCATCGACCAGAAGCGCGAATCGCTCCGTCGGGCCGATGATACCCGGGCAGTTCTGCCCCCGGGAGCAAGCACCGTGCTCGTCATCGACGACGACCCGATGGTGCACGACCTGCTGGGACGGTTTCTGGCCAAGGAAGGGTTTCGCGCGGAGACCGCCGCCGGCGGCGAGGAAGGGTTGCGACTGGCCAAAGAACTTCGCCCTGACGTCATCACGCTAGACGTGTTGATGCCCGGTATGGATGGCTGGGCCGTTCTAACGGCGCTCAAGGCGGACCCCGATTTGTCCGACATTCCCGTGATTATGTTGACGATTGTCGACGATAAGAACCTGGGCTTTGCGCTGGGGGCGTCCGACTATATGACAAAGCCCGTCGACAAGGACCGGCTCGTCACCATACTGAAGAGATACCAACGCGGGCAAGTGCCGCTACATATTCTGGTGGTCGAGGACGATTCGCCCACTCGCGAGATGCTCAGCCGCATGTTGAAGAAGGAGGGATGGACGGCTGCCGAGGCCGAGAACGGGCTCGTTGGCCTGGAGCGCATGACAGAGAAGCGGCCGGAGCTCATTTTGCTCGACCTCCTCATGCCGGAGATGGATGGGTTCGAGTTCGTCCTGGAGCTGCGCAAGCGCGACGATTGGAGAACGATCCCGGTTGTGGTCGTCACCGCCAAGGATTTGACCGTAGAGGACCACCTCCGGCTGACCGGGTATGTGGAGAAGATTCTGCAGAAGGGGACGTATAGCCGCGATGATCTGCTGGCCGAGCTGCGTGACCTGGTAAAGGAGTGCGTGCGGAACCGCATCGCACGAAGGAAGGAGGAAGTCGTTGCCTAAGATTCTGTACATCGAAGACGACGAGATGAACAGGGATATGCTGTCTCGGCGCCTGGCGCGAGTGGGCTACCAGGTGGTCACGGCGACGGATGGCTCACAGGGAGTGGCCACGGTGAGAGCGGAATCGCCGGATCTGATCCTGATGGATATGAGCTTACCCGTTCTGGACGGCTGGGCGGCGACCCAGCAACTGAAGACATCGCCGGCGACCCGATCAATACCCATCATCGCGCTAACCGCCCACGCTATGGTGGGCGACCGCCAGAGGGCCATGGAGGTAGGATGCGACGACTACGACTCGAAGCCGATCGATTTGCCCCGACTGCTGGGCAAGATCCAGGCGCTGCTGGAGAGGGCCACTGCGACCTGACTTGTGGTTTGTCGTGGCAAGTGCTATGATTAACTAGTTAGTTTCTGGTGCGAAACGGCTGCAACGACGCGCCCCGCCCCCAGGGCGAGGAAACCTCGCCCCTACGCACCACGAACTAGTCTAGTCCACGATTTTTGCCCGAGTGCATCGGGTGGTCGCTCCGGTCCACGACCGGAGAGGAAAGTCCGGACTCCATATGGCAGGGTGCTGGATAACGCCCAGGAGGGGCGACCCTACGGCAAGTGCAACAGAGAGTAGACCGCCCTGGCTCGCGAGGGCCAGAGTAAGGGTGAAACGGTGGTGTAAGAGACCACCAGCTTCGATGGCGACATCGGAGGCTAGGTAAACCCCACCCGGAGCAAGACCTAATAAGGGGACAATGAGGCGGCCCGTCTCGTCCTCGGGTTGGTCGCACGAGGTGTCAGGTAACTGGCATCCCAGATAGATGACCACCATCCCTTCGGGGAGACAGAATCCGGCTTAGAGATGCACTCGGGCTTGTCTGTGCCCGAAACAAGTCTACATCACGTGGTTAGGAAGCACCTCGGCAGCACTGGCGTCGCGGCGCTAAAGTCCGCCGCTGGCGGACTTCAGGCCGCTGGGCAAGGGACATCGCCAGTTTGCGGCCTGTGCGACGGACTCCGGACTCGTTCGGAGAAGCGGTCCTTTCAGGGCCGCGTTGCCTGCCCTACCTCATCGCTGGCAACATAGAGTGCATCTAGACACATTTGGCATAAATGCCGCCCACGAGGCGGACAACGGGCGAAATGACTAGGCGGAATTCTTATTCAGTCCGTACTTAGCCATCAGGCTGCGAAAGTCGCGGCCGTAGAACAGCTTGATGTTGATGTCCGGATACAGCTCGCGCAGACGCCTCAGTTTGCGGTTTTTCTTGGTCACGAGACTCTGCTTAAGCGTGGTAAGCTCGACGTAGAGGTCCAACTCCGGGAGATAGAAGTCAGGGGTGAAGCTCTCCAAAACCTTGCCTTCGCTGTCCCATATCAGAGGGAAGTTCCTGGGCTCGTACTCCCATTGAATCTGGTAGAAATCTAGGATACTGGCAAACTCCCTCTCGCTATCGTGCGCGAACTGTACTTCTTTACCGTTCTTCCCCAACACCTGTCCCACCTAAGACCGGGCCTGCCGCCCCCCAAGATTGACACGAAGCTTCAGGCCGGTTGCTGGCGCTGGAAGCGCAGGGCGCGCTACAGCCGCCGGTGGAAGCATTATACCATGGCTGGGTATGGGTTTGCGAAATACCGGCGAAGGAGAGAATCGATGCGGCCAAAGACCTCCTGCGGAGAGCCGAGAGCCTCGATGTGATGCAGGATACCCATCGACTCGTAGTGGGCGATAACGAGGGCAGTCTGATGCGTATAGACCCGCAATCGCCGGCTAACGATCTCGGGTCTATCGTCGCGACGAAGAGTCAAACTGCCGCCGCAGGCTCGGCATCGCCGGTTCACATGGGCTGGAGCGTCTTCGGCGGGATAAACACGCCCACATCGAACGCAAACCAACCGTTTGGCGATTCTCTCAATGACCACGTTGCGAGGCACTTCGAGGGCAATGGCCGCGATTGGCTTTTTTCCCAGTTTCTCAAGCAGTCGCTGGAAAAGATGTGCCTGCTCGAGGCTGCGGGGGAAACCATCCAGAATGAACCCCCTGGCGCAATCTGGCTGCCGAAGTCGACGTTCCACCAGGCCTAGCACGATGTCGTCGGGAACTAGAAGCCCTCTTGCCAGGTCGTCCGAGACAGCACGACCGGTTGGCGTCGGCTCCGCGGCCAGAGCGCGCAAGAGGTCGCCCATCTCGACGTGAGGAATGTGGTATTTCTCCGCGATCAAACGTGCCTGGGTAGTCTTGCCAGAGCCGGGCGGGCCGAACAGGATTATGTTAAGACGATTCGTGCTCGCACCTGAGCCACTACTGGCCCGGGCGCTCCCCGTACTCTTCACGCATTTCCTGGAGCTTTTCGCGCGAGCGCGTCAATAGCTCAGGGAACATCGCAAAAGTGACGACCGCGATGGCGCCGAGCGCAAAGATGACTCCGACGGGAATCGCGATGCCCTTTTTCCCGGCCACCCCTCGCGTCAATTCCTGGGCCCTTTCTTGAGCCTTTTCGCGGGCCTCGCCCAGGCCCCACTGGCCTCGCACGCGAAATTCATCCAGTCGCCCTAGAACCTGATCGACCTTGCCTCGCATCTCATTCACCTGGCTTCGGAGCTGTTCAACCTGTGCATCGATATCGATGTCCGCCATGTCTCTACCTCCTCAGATCCATTGCACACTGAATTAGAAGGCTGCGCCTAGCGTGCTGCAAGTTTTGTGCCGGACTGGCTTCTTCCCAGTGGTAAGAATCCTGTGCGATGAGGAAGGCTGGAGGACGTCCACCTGCCTGTGGTACAATAACCTACGATGGCACACTTTCTGCAAGAGTGGGTGGACATTTGTTGAATCAGCGACGGGGGGACAGGTTGACGGCAGACTCAGAATGATTCCTTTTTCAGATAATCCCGCTGCACGAAGAAGTACACCGATCGTGATGCCCACGTTGATCGTCATCAACGTGCTGGTTTTCGTGTTCGAGTTATCGCTCGGGGCGTCGGCGCAGTCGTTGGTTATGGCCTTTGGCGTGGTGCCCTACGAGATCACACACGCCGTGGACATACCACCACGAGTGCCGATGCCGGTTTATGCCACGCTCGTCACGTCGATGTTCCTCCACGGGGGGTGGCTGCACCTCGGTAGCAATATGCTCTTCCTATGGGTTTTCGGGGACAACGTGGAGGATAGGCTCGGCCGCATGGGCTTTCTGGGCTTCTATCTGCTGTGCGGCATCCTCGCGGGCTTCGCTCAAATAGCTATGGACATCGATTCGAGGGTCCCAAGCATCGGCGCGAGCGGCGCTATCTCCGGCGTTCTGGCGGCCTACATCGTGCTGTTCCCGCGAGCGCAGGTTCGCACGCTATTGTTCATCGGGCCGTTCTTCACGGTCACACGCATTTCTGCGCTGATACTGATTGGCTTCTGGATAGTGCTGCAAATCGTGTCAGGTTTGATCACGCTGGGCTTAGGCGATGAGCAGGTAGGTGGGGTTGCCTACTGGGCCCACGTGGGCGGCTTCGTCGCTGGACTGATTCTGATCAAGCTGTTCCAACCACAGCGGGAATGACGGGAGGCTTGTATGATAGAAGGCTACGACTTTGGCCGCATCGTGATAGATGGCAAGGAATATGACTCAGACGTGATCGTCTACACAGGCCACGTCGACGCGAGCTGGTGGAGGAAGGAGGGACACGAGCTTCACGTAGAGGACATAAAGGAGACGTTGGATCGTGTGCACCCCGAGGTGCTGGTCATTGGCACGGGGCACGCCGGACGGATGACCGTGTTGCCCGAAACCAAAGACTACTTGCACCTCAGGGGAATAGATATGATTGTAGAGCCAACTTCGATGGCGGTGGAAACGTACAATCGGCTTTCCGGCTCGCGCAAGGCCCTGGCGGCTTTGCACATCACGTGCTGATTTGACAAGTGCACCCTGGTATGTTATAAATAGCGTTAGTCAAGGCTCTTGGTGACTAGAGCGAGGTGGACCCACCCGTTCCCATCCCGAACACGGCAGTGAAACGCCTCAGCGCCGACGATACTAAGGGGGCAACTCCTCGGGAAAATAGGTCGTCGCCAGGGGCTTTTTCTGTTGCATTGAACCGGATATCTGCGAGCCATCGCACCGCATACGCGCAGGCTAAAGCCTGCGGCTACGAGACCCCACCCCACCCGGACCAGGTACGGCGCATGGTGAGGCGCTTGGCGCTAGCGCCTGATGGAGAACGAGGGGAATTCGCCTGCGTAGTTACCCCAGGTCACGTCGACGTCCGTGACATCGGCCCCGGGCGGGCCCCGCCGGGACCACTCGACCACCTGCTGGACATCGTCCTGCTCGCCCTCGAGCACCGCCTCGACGGCGCCGTCGAAGGTGTTCCTGACCCAACCGGTAACACCGTGTCGATTCGCTACGGCACGCAGCGAATCGCGGAAGAACACACCCTGCACCAGGCCGCTGACCAGAACGTGCGCTCGCACCCTTGACACTTGATTCTCCAGACTCGTATCCACGAGCCCTCGTATGCTTATGTTGTTATCATTATGGCACAAAGTACCCGATTGGTACAGCTTTTGCAGCGATTGGGGAGGCCAGCCTTCGCAAACGAGGTGATTGTTGTGCGACGCAAGCAGTTGGATGAGGTCTTCGGGAGGATAGTTGGGAGTGTAGAGGCGCTGCTTCGCGCCGACGGATAGGAAATCGTGACCGCGGACAAGGCGCTCTTTCCGTATGTCGAGCCGGCGCTGGCCGGCGCCTCGCTGGCACGTTTCTTGCACGGGATGAGCGTAGTTCCCAAATTCATTGAGGAGGGTTGGACATGCACTGGACCGTGAAGAACGTCAAGCCGGGGCGGGCGCTACAGGGTATCTCCCAGCGACAGATCGACGAGCATTTCGACGTGCTGTACAAGGGGTACGTCAACAAGCTGAACGAACTGGAGGCGAAGCTACAGACCGTGAACGTGGCCGAGGCGAACGCCACGTACAGCGAGATCCGGGAGATCAAGAAGGAGGAGGTGTTCGCGGCGGACGCGGTCAGACTGCACGAGGACTACTTCGAGAACCTGGGTGGAGACGGCGTTTGCAAGGGCAACATCCTGAGCCTGATCAACGCCGACTTTGGGTCGATTGACAAGTGGGAGGCCGAGCTCAGAGCGTGCGGCGTTGCCAGCCGAGGCTGGGTGGTCCTGGCCTATGACTGGAGGGACAACAAGCTCCACAACTACCTGACCGATATTCACTCCGAGGGCGTCTGGTCTTGCGCACCCGTCCTGATCATGGACGTCTACGAGCACGCGTACTTCATCGACTACGGCACCAACCGCAAGGCATACATCGACGCCTTCGTGAAAAACATCAACTGGGACGTGGTCAACGCTCGGCTGGATGCGTTTGGGATCATGAAAGCGCGCGGCGGGCGAGGTCCGTCGATGCCAGGCCCGATGGTGAGGTAGCACGGTTGTGGCGCCGAGAAGCGACGGCGAGATTGTCAGGGATGTGCAGGACATTCTCACGTGGGATAGTCGCATCCTTGGCAAGAACCTCATCGTCGAGGCTGCCAACGGCGTGGTGTCGCTCTCGGGCCAAGTAAACTCGCCCACCGAAAAAATCATCGCCGTCGACGTTGCCCGAAAGGTGAAGGGCGTTAAGGACATCGTCGACCGGATGCAGGTGAGTCCGTCAGAGCTCCGGCCTGATCGGGCTATCGCGGCGGATCTGGTCAACGAACTGCTATGGGATCCGCGGGTTGAATACCAGGACGTCGTGGTCAAGGTCGCCAGCGGCGTAGCCACGCTGCTCGGCACCGCGACCACGACGGCCGAGAAGAGGGCAGCGGTCGAGGATGCGTGGGCCACGCCGGGCGTGCTGGACGTGGTAGACAAGATTGTCGTTATGCCGGCCCAGGCTCGCGCCGACGCCGGGGTCAAGGCCGAAGTGGCGGCAGCCATTGCCCGCGACGACAGGATAACGGAACCGACGCTGATATGGATCAAGTGTCGCGCCGGAACGGTGTACCTGCGCGGAGGTGTGCTGTCGCCTACCGAACGGCAGGCAGCGGAAAAGGATGCCTGGGCGGTTGGCGGCGTGGCACACGTGAGGAACGAGCTGGCGATTGCGCAGGGAGTTGGGAACAGGTGAGAGGATTCAGGGGACTGGCCTCAGCCTCCCGAGGCGCAGCTTGATGTCGTCGAGGATGGTGTAGACGACGGGGACGAGGACGAGGGTCAGCAGGGTGGAGCTTATGAGGCCGCCGATGACGACGACGGCCATAGGGGAACGGGTCTCCGAGCCCTGGCCGATCTGCAGGGAAGCGGGCAGCATGGCCGCCACCATGGCCGCGGTGGTCATGAGAATGGGCCGCAGGCGCGTCGGCCCGGCCTCCTCGATCGCTTCGTCGCGCGCGAGGCCCCGCTTGCGCAGGGTGTTGGTGTAGTCGACGAGTAGGATGGCGTTCTTGCCCACGAGCCCGAGCAGCATCACGATGCCGATCATAGAGGCGATGTTCAACGTCTTGCCGGCGATAAGGAGCGCACCGAAGGCGCCGGACAGGGCCACCGGAATGGAGAACATCACGACGAACGGCGTGAGCAGCGACTCGTAGAGCGCCACCATCAGCATATACATCAGCACGATGGAGAGCAACTGCGCGCCGATGAGGCTCGTGAAGCTCTCATCCATCATCTCCGTCTGGCCGCCGAGGACGATGGAGTAGCCAGGCGGCAAGGCCACGCTCTTCACTTCTCTCTGAAAGTCGTCGACTACATCGCCCAGGGGCCGCCCGACGACGTTGGCACCGATGGTGACGAGGCGCTGGCGATTGAGTCGCGTGATCTGTGCCGGGCTGTCGACAAACCGTATGCTGGTCGCCTGATCGATGCTGGCGATGGTACCGCGCTGGCTCACTACCGGCAAAGCGGGGAGTCCGGCGAGGGAGCCGCGATCGCCTTCGCTGCCGATGAGCCGGATGTCGACTCTGTCTTTTCCCTCGGGGCGCAACTGGCTGACGACGAGGCCCTCGACGTTGGCACGCAGCGTGAGGGCTACCTGGGCCGACGTGAGCCCCAGATCGGCCAGCCGGCGGTGATCGGCCTCGAAGCGAACCTCGGGTGCGCCCACAGCGGCGCTGTTGGTCACGTTGGCCGTGCCCGGCACACGAGTAACCACATCGGATATCTGTCCCGCCACCTTCGTGAGGGTGGCGACCTCCTCACCCCGCAATTGGACGAGGAATGGCTGGCGGGTGTCGCCGCCCACGGTCGGGAGCTGCGAGCGCAGTCGCAGCCCGGGTACGCCAGTGCCCAATTGCTCCACTTCCTTGGCCAGATCGACCAGTGACTTCTTGCGCTGGCCCTTTTCCACCAGCCTCAGGGCGATACGCGCGTACCGGGTTTCGCTGGCACTGAAGAAGCCGTCGCTGGAGATGCCGACGGTGGTGAACCTCCCGAGAATCTCGGGGATCTGCCCGAGCTTCGATTCCACCTGCAACGCGGCCTGACTGGTGGATTCCAGCGCGGTGCCGGGTGGCATCTCGACGATCAGATTGAACTCGGCTTGATCCTCGGGCGGCACGAACTCGGTGCCCAGGATCTTCAAAGGCAGCATGGCCACCGCGCCGAAGATGGCGACGGCGCTGATGGCGATGATGATCGGGCGATGTCGCAGCGACCAGGAGAGCACTCCCCCGTACCCGGCGGCCAAGCGGTCGTAGCCGGCCTCCCACTTATCGCCGAAACGCTCCACGATTGAGCGCCTGTGGCGTTCTTCACGTTTTAGCCAGCGGGAGGCGAGCATCGGCGTGAGGGTGAACGAGATGAAGAGCGAGAACAGGGTAGCGACGGCGACGGTCAGGCCGAACTGCCGGAAGAACTGGCCCACCATGCCGGACATGAAGGCCACAGGCACGTACACCACGACGTCGACGAGGGTGATGGCGATGGCCGCCAGGCCGATCTCGCCGCGGCCGTTCAGCGCCGCCGTCCACGGCGTCTCGCCCAGCTCGAGGTGGCGGAAGATGTTCTCGAGCACGACGATGGAGTCGTCGACGAGGATGCCGATGGTCAGGGCGAGGCCCATCATGGACATCATGTTCAGGGTGAAGCCCTGGATCCACATCATCATAAACGTGGCGATGAGGGAGGTGGGAATGGCAAGCAGAACGATGATGGTGCTGCGGACGGTGTGCAGGAACAGCAGGAGGACGATGCCGGTCAGGATGATGGCGTCCCTGAGGTTGCCCTGCACGTCGTCCAGGGACTGCTTGACGTAGCGCGAGATGTCGTTGGCGATGACGATATCGACGGCGGATGGCAGGGTACTCTGCAACCGCGCGATGGCCTTCCGCAGATCATCAGCGACGAGCATGGTGTTGGCGCTGGCCTGCTTGGTGATGAGCAGGCCCACGCTCTCGGTACCGTTGTAGCGGTTGACGACGCGCTGCTGCTTGAAGCCGTCTTCGACGACGGCGACGTCTTTGAGGTAGACGGTGCCGGTCGGGCCGGCGTAGACGACCAGGTCTCGTAGCTGGTCGACGGTCTGGAACAGGCCGGTGTAGCGGACGTTGTACTGCAGGCCCCTCTCCTCGACGCTGCCGCTGGGCATGCTAAGGTTGCCCTGGGCGATAGCGGCCTGGACCTGCTGAACGGCGAGGCCGCGGGCTCTGAGGCTGGGCTGGTCGACCTTGACGAGTATCTCGCGCTCGCGGCCGCCCACGACCCTGACGGAGGCGACGCCTTTGACGGATTCGAGGACGCTGCGCGCCTTTTCGTCGGCCAGCTTGAAGAGCTCGGCCTGGGAAAGGCCGCCGGTGAGGGCGAGGTTCATTATGGGCAGGGCACCGTACTCGGACTTCACGACGTTGGGGGCTTTGGCCTCGTCCGGCAATGACGAGCGGACGGCGGCGACCTTCCGCTCGACGTCGATGGCCACGGTGTCGGTATCGGTGTTGACGTTGAACTCCAGGCTGACGAGCGAGAGGCCATCCAGGGAGTAGGATTGCACGTTCTTGAGCTGACTGACGCCGGCGAGGGCATCCTCGATGGGCCGTGTGACGCGGCTCTCGACCTCTTCGGGGCCTGCGCCGGGATAGGCGACGACGACGCTGATGAAAGGGATGTTGACGTTGGGGTACTGCTCGGCGCCCAGGCGGGTGTAGGCGACGCTGCCCATCAAGACGAGGGCCAGGACGACCATAAGGATGAAGAGGGGTCGCCTAATGGAAACATCGGTCAGCCACACAGCCACTTCTCCTTTTGGGCGAGAGGATGGAGGCGCAGCGGCGCGTCCAGCGTCTTTGCTAGCATAGCAGCGAATGGGGCGAGAGTCAACTGGGGGATTGGAGAGGACGAAACCACGGAGGCACGGAGGGGCGCGATGAACCGCAAAGTACGCAGAGGGCGCAAAGGATGGATCCGAAGGACAAGAAGGCGGAATTGGCTTTGTTCGGAAAAAGACGATTTGTTCGCGAGGCAGGACATCGTAGGGGTCCGCCTGAGGCAGACGTGGTTGCCCCGGCGGCCATTCGCCCAAGGCAAGTCATCGCCATACGCACCAGAGCCTCCATCGCCTCGCCGTGCTGGCGTTTGGCTTCGTTCGGACAATCTCGCTCGCGGCGCCAGAGTGCGCGCGTCGACCGGGCCAGGTGGTATTTGGGTTCGTTTGGCAGAAAAGTGTGGCCGCGCCCGTAGCTGAGTAGTTGATTTGGTGAGTGTGGCAAACGGGCCGCCACTGAGATCGTAGCTGGCTGTCCTTGGGAGTCCTTCGCGGCACTGAGGTGGCCGCGTGAAGCCTTGTTCGGACGTGGTTGCTGAGAGGCGGATAGTCAATTCTTGGATTGTGGGGAGCATCAGCTTGGCCGGACGGATGGACGCTTGGCCGGGGAAGGTAGGCTGCACTCGAGACCTCCTCTTTAACGAAACTTGCCAGGGATTGGGCAGTTTCGGGCTAGCGACGTGGCAGAGGGCCGGGTTGGCGAAAAACAGCCCCTTACTATATATAATTCAGTTTGGGGGGTCGAAAAACAACATTTGTGACAGGCTTCACCACGAATTTCTCAAAATTGGTGGCGGTTGTCAGTGACTCCGGGCAGACGCTCGTAAATGCCCCAGCCGGGATTTGGCCAGGATGGCGTGCGGATCTAGCCCGTGGTCGAGGAAGGCTACGATCACCTCTTCGAGTGCGGCGGGGACCTTCCGTTGGGCGCCTGAGCCGCCGCTGGCTAAAGGCGAGAAGATCGCCGCGCGTTCGAGAGCGTGATGGCGCGAGAGGGACCCTTCAACGGGTCCCTTCGATTGCAAGGCATCCTATCCTACTTCTAAGCAGGGAGGTTTGCAATCTTTCAGTATCCTTCTGGTGCGGTTCAAGTTTCTGCGCCAGGCGGGCGTTCGTATGGGCAAGAAGACTGGCGACAGCGAATAGACAGCGAGTAAGCGAATGATTGGACGGTTTGTTATCGGTGCCGGCAGTTGTACACATACTTACAGCAAGCCGGTTATATCCTGATCTTCAAACCAACCTTGCAAGGAGGCATTACCAAAATCAAAGGGAATGTCGACGCAGAGTTGGTTTTACATACGATGATGGAGTACCCCAACTACGATAAAGCAATTATTGTATCAGGCGATGGTGACTTCCATTGCTTAGTTGAGTATTTGGAGGGGAAAAACAAACTTCATAGAATCATCCGGGCCTACCAGGCTGGGGCGGTGAAGCTGGAGGACTTCATCGGGCGCAGCGAGGACCCGCGCTGGGGGACGATGCGCCACGCCAGGAGCCATCGTGATATACTGGGGACGAAGGAAGCCAGGAAATGGCAGCAGTCCAGTAATGTCCTCAAAGCGGTGGGGGCAGATGTGAACAAGTTGGCTTTGCTCCAAGAGACCAGACTGAAAGAATTGCACGGGCTGACTACAGCTCACATTGACACTCTTATGCAGAAGATGACCAATGCTACTGAGTTGCCAAGGTTGGCCTATCATTTCCGGCGTCACGGGGAGCTGATGGGTGCCTCCACGAAGGAGGAGTACGTCGGGTTGTTTCGGCAGCATATCAGACGTACTGATTTGGCTGTGGGAACGGCTTTGCGGCCCAAAGATCAAGCTCGAATGTGGTACCTCGTCGGAGTGGACACTGGACTGGTCGCACAGTATAATGAGACCAGGGCGAGTTTTTGGACCTTTATGAAGGTGGGAGACTTGCCCGGGTATCTGAGCGATGCATCCGTTTGGTGGGTGCGAGTTCAGCACACTGGGGATAGGTGGGTGTTTAAGCGATGGACCTGATGGCGATAGCTCGTTGCGTGGAGCAATATGTGCACCTCGTGCATCTGCTGGAAGATGACGAGTTCTACGATCTGCAAGTACAAGTGATACTGACCGACCGTGATGCAATCCAGGAAAGATGGTCCGCTCTCGATGCTGGACAGCGTGCAAGAGTAGAGGATGCCGATGCGGCACTCGCTCGGAAGCATCGCATCGTCGCGCAGATGCTGCCTCACCCCAAACACACTGATCGGCGTGCTTGGTGGTGGTTCTTGCACGAAGGCCCCCAGGTGCGTGAGAAAGCGCGCGAGGCCGCCTGATGCCGAAGATTGGCGAAGAAATGCGCTATCAGGCTGCTGCTTACCTTTCAGTACCCTTCAACGGGTCTCTTCGATTGTAAGTGCGCTCCTGATCCGTATCCCTGGTGGCAGGTTTACGGCTTTCAGTACCCTTCAACGGGTCTCTTCGATTGTAAGCTATTTTTGGGCACAAAAAAAGAGCCCCGCCATTTCTGACCTTTCAGTACCCTTCAACGGGTCTCTTCGATTGTAAGTTTTGCTGCGGCGTTTTAATACGCTGATAAGCACCATCTTTCAGTACCCTTCAACGGGTCTCTTCGATTGTAAGTTGTTTATCAGAACGTTCTGCACCAGCCCTACCTCGCTTTCAGTACCCTTCAACGGGTCTCTTCGATTGTAAGACCCGACCATCGCCGTGGGATTGCGGGCCATTGGCCTTTCAGTACCCTTCAACGGGTCTCTTCGATTGTAAGTCTGGGCAGCGTGTCGGGCCGACGTGCTGATAAACCTTTCAGTACCCTTCAACGGGTCTCTTCGATTGTAAGCCTGGTAGAACGTGGTACGTATACGCCCGTAAGCTTTCAGTACCCTTCAACGGGTCTCTTCGATTGTAAGTTTGCCCGAGCACTCTCTATTTGCGCGATGCTATGCTCCTTTCAGTACCCTTCAACGGGTCTCTTCGATTGTAAGTATGAAGTATGCCGCAACACGTCCCTTGTAAGTTTGCTCTTTCAGTACCCTTCAACGGGTCTCTTCGATTGTAAGCAGATTTTTGCCTACACCAAGACGGACGTGAGCTACCTCTTTCAGTACCCTTCAACGGGTCTCTTCGATTGTAAGGTGTATAGTACCCCCTTGGGCATTACTGCCTCACACCTCTTTCAGTACCCTTCAACGGGTCTCTTCGATTGTAAGGCGATGTTCAGCCAGCAGTTATCGCACCTGTTATATCCTTTCAGTACCCTTCAACGGGTCTCTTCGATTGTAAGCCCTCGTTGCTGCCCCCGAGCGTCGGGGGCAGGGCCACTTTCAGTACCCTTCAACGGGTCTCTTCGATTGTAAGGCTATGCGCTGGCCAAAATCCTGTTGCAGGTACACCCCTTTCAGTACCCTTCAACGGGTCTCTTCGATTGTAAGCGCGATAACGAGCTTGTCCCAGGTCGCCCAGCGCGCCTTTCAGTACCCTTCAACGGGTCTCTTCGATTGTAAGCACGAACGCCGATCCTCTACTATGATGGGAAGACATCCTTTCAGTACCCTTCAACGGGTCTCTTCGATTGTAAGTCTCAAAGACGGCATTCAGGGTACGAGCGAGTATGGCTTTCAGTACCCTTCAACGGGTCTCTTCGATTGTAAGGGTCTACTAAGCCTCGGCACGAAGCCGCGCAGAAGGCTTTCAGTACCCTTCAACGGGTCTCTTCGATTGTAAGAATCGTGTGCTCATTGCGATACCCCGATTGACAGCGATCTTTCAGTACCCTTCAACGGGTCTCTTCGATTGTAAGCCTTTCTGTGCTCACAGCGACCGCGGATCCACGGCTTTCAGTACCCTTCAACGGGTCTCTTCGATTGTAAGCTCAGCCCGCGCGAGGACGGAACCCCGTTACTGGACCTTTCAGTACCCTTCAACGGGTCTCTTCGATTGTAAGAACGTGCTGAAGACCGATGATGCTCTGACTATAGTCTTTCAGTACCCTTCAACGGGTCTCTTCGATTGTAAGGCCGCCTGGTGGCGGAATACCAGGCGGCTGATAGAACTTTCAGTACCCTTCAACGGGTCTCTTCGATTGTAACCAAGCAGGAGCTCGCAAAAGTTTTAGGGCAAAGGCTTTCAGTACCCTTCAACGGGTCTCTTCGATTGTAAGTG
>JACQUC010000243.1 GCA_016210495.1 Chloroflexota bacterium | reverse complement strand
TGGCCGGTGCGTGATCTGACGTCGGCGGCCATTCCCCTGGGAGCAGCAGCTCTGGTCTACTTCCTTGTGAATACAGGAATGATCTCCCTGGTCGTCAGCCTCACCACCGGTGCTGACTTCCGCAAGGTCTTCAACGAGAACCATCGGTGGCTGGTCTTTCATTACCTGACCGTCGCCTCCATCAGCTTGATGGCCGCCCTCAGCTACCGCTCGATGGGCTGGGCCGGCCTCCTGGCTTTCTCCCTGCCCCTCGTCATGCCCTGGATCTCCACCAAGATGTACGT
This sequence comes from Chloroflexota bacterium, assembly GCA_016210495.1. The sequence continues at coordinate 5,233 of JACQUC010000243.1, read as the reverse complement.
CGCGCAGACGAGGACGGTCATCGCTCGCAACGCCGATCTGGTCGAGGTCAACGCCCGGCTTGCCGAGGCCAACGTCAGCCTCCAGCGTCGTATCGAGCAGATGGACGCCTTCTATCGGGTTGGCCTGGTGCTGAATCGTTCGCTGGATCTGCACGAGATGCTTGCCTATATCGTGAGGAGCGTGCGGGAGCTGACACAGGCCCACGGCGTGGCCGTCTACGTGTTTGACAAGGAGGGCAGGGCGCTGCAACTGGGAGGTCAGATCGGGTTGAGCGACGAGTACCAGCGACATCCCGAGCTGTCGCTGGACGGGCCGGCGTTGCGGGCTATCGGCGAGAGGCGCCGCATCGTGCTGGACGGAAGAGTAGCCAATCTCGATCTGCTAAGCGCTCCGGCGGCCAAAGAAGGCATCATCGCCGCGGCGTGCCTGCCACTGGCCGTGGGCGACGAAGTTGTGGGCGCCCTGGACATAACGTTCAAGGAGTCTCACGTCTTCGCGGACAACGAGCTAGCGGTGCTGGAAACCTTTGCCGAGCAGGCCGCCGCCGCGATCCACAGCGCCCAACTGTACCAGCAGGTTCACAGCAGCTACCTGAGCACCATCGCCGCGCTAGTGGCCACGGTGGAAGCCAAGGACCCGTACACCAGGGGCCATTCGGAGCGTGTTAGAGACCTGGCGGTGACCACCGGGCTGCAAATGGATCTGCACCAGGACGACTTGCAGAACCTGGAGTTGGCCGCCCTGTTTCACGATATAGGCAAAATCAACATTCCGGAGAGCATCTTGGGCAAGATGGGCAAGCTCACCGAAGACGAATGGCAACTGATGCGGCGCCATCCCGCGCTGGCGGAGAACATACTGAAGCACGTGCCTACGCTGGCGGAGACGATACCGATCATCCGGTCGCACCACGAGCGTTGTGATGGCAGGGGCTATCCCGACGGGCTGAGCGGAAGCGTACCGAAGCCATCGGCGATAATTGCGGTGGCGGACGCCTACGATGCGATGATGTCGGATCGCCCCTACAGGAAGGCGCTAACCAAGGAATACGCCGTGGACCAGTTGAAGGAGGGGGCAGGAACGCAGTTTGACCCAGAGGTTGTAGAGGCGTTCCTGAAGGTCGTCGCGCCGGAGGCGCCACAGCGACCTCAGTTCCTCGTTCCGGAGATCCAGTTCCTCCACTCGGGCGCCGTCACGACGGTTGCCGCTCGATAACCTCCCTCTATCAGTTGCAGACGCCGCTATCCTCCCCGCTAAACACCCAAGCTGTCCGCCCCGGGGTCGGGTGGCTCAACCGCACTTCCCCAATCCCACGCACACTACCCAGCCAGGGTTGGGCTTGCAAGCCGACGGGAGAGATGCTAAGATAGCCCACGGCTGATTCACCGATCGTGGAGGGCTTGTGACAAGTCGACAGAGCGCGCGTCCCTACACCCGCAAAACACAACCTGCCAGGGCTAACATTGCCAGCCCGTCCCAGAGCGCCATAATGCCGGACGTGTCGATAATAATTGTCAACTGGAATGCCAAAGGTTTTCTGGAGGGCTGTCTGGAGTCGCTGCACCGTGATAGCTGCAGGGCCACCTTCGAGGTCCTTGTTATCGACAACGCCTCAGAAGATGGTAGCGCGGCGATGGTGGCGCTGCGATTCCCGCACGTGAAGATAATCGCCAACGGCGATAACCGTGGCTTCGCTAAAGCCAACAACCAGGGCATCCTGCAAAGCGAGGGGCGCCACATCCTGCTCCTTAACCCCGACACGGTGGTGTTCGCTGGTGCGTTGGATTCCATGGTCGATTACCTTGACAACCACTGTGACGTAGGCGCTGTGGGGCCGCGCACCATCGGGCCGAGAGGGGAGACGCTCGAGTCTTTCTCTTTTTTCCCGGGCCCCCGCCTCCTGCTCCGAGGTATGGCCATAATCGCGGTGGGTTCATATTACAGGGACGAAAAGCTGAAGTCCTTGGCCCCGCGCCAGGTCGATTGGGTGGGCGGAGCCTGCCTCCTGGTGCGTCGCGAGGCGCTCGCCGAGGTCGGCTTGCTGGACGAGGCCTTTTTTATGTACTGGGAAGAGGCCGACCTCTGCTTGCGCCTGCGGCAGAAGAGATGGAAAACCTACTACCTGCCCGAACCCAAGATAATCCATTATCTAGGGCGAAGCGCGGCGCAGGCTGACAGAGTGCTGATCCACGGCATCCTTCTCCAGGAATGGGCGCGTAGCGCCGAGCGCATGCTGAAAAAGCACTATCCTTTTTGGGTGCGCAGTCTGTTCCGCGCCGCAGTCCTTGGCATGACGGCCGTTTCGTTGCTCTTCTGGCTAGGAGTTTACGCGGCGAGTCCGAGCCGGCGGGCCAACGCCCGTGAGATCATCCGCGCCTATTCGCTTGTGCTAGGAATAATCCACCGCCCGCCGGCCGAAGGGGGCGAGCCGCGGTAGGTTAACATAATATCACTGGACATAACGTGGCGTGGTAGACATAACGCGGCCCTCCCCCGAGGAGTGGGGTAGGGGAGCCGCCCGACCTCGGTAGAAACCGGCGCCGAGACCGTCGCACGTCACTGTGGCCGGCGGATTTTGTAGAGACGACCCGGCGGGTCGTCTCACACGCATCAGCCTGGCAATTAGCAGGCACTCTGCCGACCCACGGGATGACCTGGCGGGTCGTCCTCAAGACGCCGAGGCGCCCCAACACGGTGCCGCAAAATGAAGTAACGCAAGGTGTTCCAATGCATCCGGATAACGAGCGAATATGCGAGGCACGGTCCGGCAATGCGCCGTGCCGTTCCGTGGCCGTTCGCCGCCTGGAAGATGGCGGCAAGGTCGACATAACGCGACACGAACCGCGCACCAGGCGCGAAAATAAACTTCCAACTATGATCATTATGTAATATAAGCCAGGTGAACCTAGGTTCACTAGCCGGCCCGGCCGTCTTCGACCGACCATCGTGTCCATAGCCTGCGAGTGGTCGCCGTTACGTACTGATACCAAGTCCTTTGGCTGTGCCTTATGTTGCCAGCGGTGAGGTGCGGTAGGCATCGCGGCCCTAAAGGGACCGCTTCTCCGAAGGAGTCCGGAGTCCTTCGGACAGGCCGCTTGGCAAGAACTGTCATCGGTTTCTGGCGCTGAAGCGGTTGCTTCAGCGCCGCGACGCCAATATTACCGAACAGCTTCTCAACCAGAGCAATTCAGCGCGTATCTATATACGGTTAGTATTATCTATGAGAATCTGGGATCTTCCCCCATCAACATTATGTCAACATCACCTCCTCGGCGAGCACCGTGAGCTCCACGGCGTGTGGGCCGTGCCCACCGAGGGCAAGGGCACATGCCTGCCGGAAATGGCGGCTTCGCTGGTGGCATGACTACTCCTTGATTGGTTCCAGGTTATCTCTTCCGGGACACACGAACTCTACGTCGTGAACATCACCGTCCGCTTCGTGGTAAATGGCCGGAATGTCCATTCTCACCACGTAGTAATCTTCGAAATCTGCCGGGCCGACGACCGTACCGAAGGGAGTGCGTAATTCGAGCGGGGCGATCGCGGTGCGAAGCATCACTCGTGTATCCGGCTCGAGCGGGAGAAATCCCCGCCCTATTCTGTCGTATCTCGCCTGCGCGGTCTCTCCAGGCCCAATTCCTAGCCTTTGAGACGCTTTGACCGCTCGGCTGTCCTTGCCCATTTCCTGTCCCTCCAACGGTAATATTATACCATTCACGGCAAGTCCGGTACCGTGTTCATTAGCTCAAAGGAGCCAGGGCCTTGCGTGGAAGGACGCCCCTACGCCAGCTAGGCAGTCCTGCCTGCCATGTGCCTGGCCACCGGCGAGCGCAAGATCCCGTCTCCCTCTTGGAGAGGGTGAGGGTGAGGGCCGCACCATCGCATGCTTTCTCTTATCGAGCCCGGGAGACGTAGGGGCGGACGTCCGGGGGGCGGCCGGGTGTGGTAGGGCTGTCCGCCCCGTTCGCTCTATCTCTGGCGGGCGTGCCACCCCACCCCGGGCGGACAGAGGACGTCCGCCCCTACGTCCGGGCGTGGTATATCGCGCACCCATATCAGCGACGTCCGCTTGGCTTGATGCGCACAGGGGGAAGGACCAGACGCCTCTACCGCGCCTCCAATACCATCGCCGAATACCTGATCCCCGTGACGGTGCCTGTCCAGGCGCGCAAGAGACGCTCCTGGCTCATCGTCCTGTAGGCTCCCTCGACGTTGCCCTCGAACGCCGAATCGTGGTAAAGCACTTCCCCACTATCCGTTTGCCCCAGGAACACGATGTAGTGATCACCCCACCAACTGCTCTGCTCGTGGCCCGGCAGACTCCAGTAGCGCACCAGCAGCATCACCGGCCGGCCCGCTCGGGCCTCTTCCAGCACGTCGGTCAGAGTCCACTTGCGGTACCGCTTCGGCCCTTCGTAAAGCCCCTTGACGCGCAGGCCGCGCGCCTCGGCCGCATATACCAGCGACTCCCAGTCCGCGCCCCCGTCAAGCCCCCAATAGCCCGTGCTCTCGTTCACGGATTGGCGCAAGGCATCGGTCGAAGCCCAGCGATCGTAATAGGTCATGAGCATGCCCAGCGTAGCCGGGCCGCAGTTGCTCTCTTCATACTGGGAGCCGTCGAACTGCGTTCGGTAGAGCACCTGCAGTGTGACTGGCGACGCTGCCGCTTCCGGCGCGGCACCTGTCGCGGTACCTGTCCTGGCCGGAATCGCCAAAACCTGACCGGGGAAGACCAGGTTCAGGGTCTTGATCCCGTTGGCAGCGGCCAACTCGGCAACGGTAACTCCGTGGCGCTCGGCGATGCCGCTCAGCGTCTCCCCGGGCACGACTCTGTGAGATTCGGGAGCGGCTATCACCGCCGGGGCGCCAAGGGTCGCGGACCAGGCCTGGAGCAGGATGAGCCCAAGCAGGCTCGTGCCAAGCAGTCGTATCACTAGTCCGATCCACCAACCGGAGATTATGGCGCTAAGAACTTGGATGATGGCGTTGCTCATCGCATTGCGCTTGCGCCCTCCCCTTCTTATGGGGAACACGGCCCGGTTTTCGACGCACCTCTTATGTCAAGTCCTGGCCGTGACACACAAGACCTCTACCCCCCCACCCCAGGGCGGACAGCCGACGTCTCCCGCCTTGCGGGATCCCGTTCGGGACGTGTCGGGACGCCCCATGCGCATTAAGCTAAGCAGCCGTTAAGCCGGTAGACGTACGGTCTTAAGGTAGGGGCGAACGGCG
>JACQUC010000239.1 GCA_016210495.1 Chloroflexota bacterium | reverse complement strand
AGCAGCTTTGCCAGAAGTTCAGTAAGCAAACCCTTAACTCGCCGGGCTGGTATCTTCAAGATCAGGGGCATTGGCGAGAGCAAGGAACCCGGGGGATTTTCCTGGCGCAAACATGAGTTAGATCCAGTTTGCTTTGAACCACGTCCCATATGATAGGCAGGTTGATGCCGAAATACTCGTGAATGAGGATATTGCGTAAGCCTTTCATCTTGCGCCAATCGATCTCTGGAGCGGCCGCCTCGCGGGTGATGATGGGCTTGAGGCGCGGCTTCAAGGAATCGGCCAACGCGAGGTCGACGGGCCGTACAAACTGATCCTCAAGGAAGAACTTCAAATCCATGTAGTGATCGAAGGTGGGAATAGCCAGTTCTTGAACGGCCTGAGTATTTCGGCTTAACGAATCGGACCCATCCTGGGTTTAGCCACATCAAGGCTCCATCCTTCCTCCGGGTAGCGGCGTCATCCGGATGCGATCCACCTCGACAACTGAGAAATGTCCCGCCCAATCCGATCTCGTCTCGAGCGCTCGGACCACGAGCGCAGCGGCCTGGGCAGAGTCCCGCACTTGGACCCTGAAAAGGACCACGCCGCTGTGGGCTGGTAGTCCCCAACGGAAGGCGAGCTCGCCAAACTCCTTGTCGAAGGTGACGAGAATGCGGCCCTCGCTTTGTGCTCGCTCAAGGACCTCCGGATCGGGACTTCCCGGGTCGTCGGTACGCACCCAGGCCACGTCGTGGCCCGTGCTGCGCAGGGCCTCCACGGCATCCGCAGCAACGTTTTCGTTGGCGAGAATACGCAGGGCCACCCTCACACCCCCAATGGGTAGACCTTCTCGGCGCGAAGGACGGCGCTGGCATAGCTCAAACACGCCCTGATGTCATCACGGGTGAGGCCCGGGTAGTTGCGCAGGACCTCCTCTTCCGGCCATCCCTGTGCCAGCAGGTCCACGATGAACTCCACCGCCAAGCGTGTGCCTTTCACCACCGGCTTGCCAACCAGAATGTTGGGATCGACGACGATGCGTTCTTTCCAGTCCACGGCTCTCCACCTCCTTAACTAAAATCGGCCCCAACCTGGGTAGCCACATTGGCTTCCATCCGGCCCAGTCAGACCAAACTGGCATACATTATGTATATGTGAAATTGGCCGTGGTGTCAACCGGTTGTTCCGAGTTTCATCGCGGCTACCCGGGTGCTCAGCCATTCCTTGGGCGCAAGCGTCGGCTATGCAAACCACGGATGCAGCACGCATCCTGTATCGCGACCGGCTATGGCCCAGCGCCGCGTGGTGGCGGCGCTGGGGTCGGAAATGCGGTCCGGAGTAAGAAAGCCGTGCTACTGGAGCGACACCGACTGGGCCACACCGTCCGCGACGGAGGCGGAGATGGAAGCGCCGACTTTGATTTCGGTGAGCTGCACGATAACGATGCGATTGAGCCTGGCATCCGGCGCCAGCTTCACCTGAGCGGTGCCCCCACTCCAAGAGACGGTGAAGGTATCACCCTGCACCTGCTCGATCCTGTCGATCGTCGCGTTGGTCATCAGATTGCCTTCGGTCATCGGCCGCTGGCCCGGGGCCAGGTTGCGCATGGACTCGTCGAAGACGTTGACGATGCTGGCCAACAGGGTGTTGTCACTCTGAAGCTTGGCGGTCACGGCCACGTAGGCGCCGGCCTTGAGGTCGGCCGGGGTTATCGGCGACAGCCGAGTGACGCGCGTCTGGGGCGTCGTGGCGAAACTCGTGCCATCGGCGAGGGTCACGGTGCCGGGGCCGACGCTCTTCACGGACCCGCTAACCCGCACGGCATTGCTCGTCGGCTTGGTGCCGGCGCTGGCCGGCGGCGCCTTGGTTGGCACTGGCGTGGGCGCCGCCGCAGTGCAGGCAGCTAGCAAAGCCAGGACGATCAGCACGCCAATGGTGTGTGTTGAATAACGCATTGAATCCCCTCCATCTTTTCTGTACAGAGATACCATTTTCATCTCGAGCAAAACAGTGGACCTATCTAGTTCTTTTGGTGCGGAACGGCGGCGATGGCCCGCCCTGCCCCGGGGCAACCACGTCCGCCTTAGGCGGACCCCTACGGATTTGCTTTTTGCACCAAGAACTATCCAGAGTTAGCGCTTTCGCCATTAGATCGTCACGGTGATGCTGTGATAGCCCGTCGCGCCATCGGGGAAAGGCTCGGCGGGCTTGCCGGTTTGCTCTCTACCAGCGCCATCGGCGCCTCGCACGCGGAAGGTGTGCCTGCCGGCCACGCTTTTCCAGTCGTACCGCCACTGCACCCAGGTCTGACCGCCAAGCGGCGGGAAACGCAGCCTCGCTTCTTCCCACGGCCCGCCATCTACCTGCACCTCAACCTTCTTTATGCCACGGTCCCCCGCCCAGGCAACGCCGCCAATGGGTATCAGTCCGTCCACCGCGACATCCCTGGCGATATTGTCGATGATAGTTAGAACCTGCGGTCTAGCCTCCTGGCTCCAGCCTCTCTCCACCCAGTAGCCAACGAAGCCGCGGTCGATGGCCTCGATACCGGTGATCCATTTGGGTTGTTTCATGCCGTAGTGGTTGGGAATGAGAATGCGCAGCGGAAAACCGTGCGCAATCGTGAGGGTCTTGCCATTCATTCCATAGACTAGCAGCGTACGTGCGTCCGTCAGGTCGGGCATAGTCACGCTCTCGGCAAATCCATCCGCGGCGTCGATACGCAACTCCCTGGCTGCCGCACGCAAGCCCAGGTCCTCCAGCAGGTCTACCAGCCGCAGGCCCGTCCAATAGGCATTGCCGATCAGGTCACCGCCGATGGGGTTGGAGATACAGCTCAGGGTAATGGGCTGGGTGACGGCGGGAAAGGCCATCAGGTCCGAGAGGGATAGGGAGCGCGGACGGTCAAAGAGGCCCTTGACACTCAATTGCCAGGAGTCTTGCCTGAGTGAAGGTGGAAGCAGATTGATGTCGATCCGGTAGAAGTCCTCGTTCGCCGTCACCTCGGGACGGGTTCCGGCAGCCGGCTCGATCCTCTGGCCCACGGGCTGCCCCGCCTGTGGCCGCGGAGCAATGGATGGCACCTCAGGTCCGCCCCGCGGCAAAGGGAGATTCGCCCCGGACGCCGCGTGCTGTTCTTTAATGAGCCAGCCCAATCCCGAGGCAGCCAGGGCTATTCCCGTGGAGCCACCGGCGATCCTCAACAGGAGCGCCCGTCTATCAGCCTGAAAAGCCGCGCGGTCAAGGGGACTCTCAGCGGGTCTAACCTCGCGCCCCAGCCACCTGGCCAGCAGTGTTCCCCAGCCTACCATCAAGAGGGCGAGCCACGGCACTCCGAGCCAGAGGCTGGCCTGAAAACCACGGCTGAGCTCGACGCCAATTACGAAGAGGGCGAGGATGGAGCCTCCGGTGAGCCCGATGCGATCGCTCGACCACGGTACGCGCATCAGCGCGTAGGCTAACACCGCCCCGAACACGATGCCGAGGACTAGCACCGTGATGATGGCAATGGCTTGCTCCAGAATCTTGGCGGTATGGGAGATGTTTCCCAGCTTCAGGAGTAGAATCACCTTCACCATGCTGTCGATCAGCACCGTCAACACGTTCCCTGGTATGGCCCGAGATATCCAGTCGAACAGGTCGAAGGGAACGAATGGCAAACCAGCCAGACGGCTGGCCAGGAACATCAAGGCCATGACGGGGAGGATGGTTATGCCCCCCAGAAGGGCTCCTAGAAGCAGAGAGGGTGCCTCAACCGAACTCGCCTTCTCCATTCAGCTCCCTCACCCGACAGTCGTTTGGAGGTGTCTTGCTTTGGGGCCGCAGAACCACAACGTCCCGACACCTGGAGCCGGATGACGACATCACGACTACACTTTAAGTATAGCACCCGAGCAAGGCTAAGTGCACCCTCATTGCAGTTTGCCAGGAGGCGTGAGGGGCAGATGCGTCAATTGTGCACACCCGCCTGAATGGTGATTTTGCTCTGGCGGACGGCGATGTGGCCGGTCTCGGCGGTGATGAGGCAGCGCTGGCGCCAGCGTGTGATGGCGATGGTCTCGACGCACATCTCTTCGAGGGAGCCGATGAGGTGCAGCCAATCTGTTGACGCTCTGTCTAACGTGTGCTACCATGCCACTACGATTAGTGCGACCGCAGCAGGTGTGTGCGAGCGCGCAGTCTTTATCCGAGCGAAGGAGGAACGCCGCGTGAACCAGAAGGTGATCGATCTGTTGAACGAGGCCAGAGCCCGGGAACTGGGGGCGATCAGCCAGTATATGACCCAACACTACGAGCTCGAGGACACGCAGTTCGGCAAGCTGGCCGAGCGGCTCAAAGCGATCGGCGTCGAGGAGATGCGGCACGCGGAAGCGCTGGCCGAGCGGATTCTGTTCCTGGGTGGCTTGCCTGTCACCAAGCCCAGCGGCGAGACCAAGAGGAAGGAGGAGATTCCTGCCCTGCTGAGGACGGACATCGGTCTCGAACAAGAGGCCGTAGCGATGTACAACCGTTCGGCGGGAATCTGTGCGCAAGAAGGCGACAACGTCTCGCGGAATCTCTTCGAGAAGCTGGCGAAAGAGGAAGAGGAGCATCTGGACGAGTTCGAGAACACGGCGGACCACGTGGACAAACTGGGAGCCGCGTATCTGGCGACGCTTACGGGATAGGTGGTGAGGTGCATCACCGCCACGAGCATCGCCACCTCCATCGGGACGCGCGTCCTGCGTCACGTGTAGAGTGTCAGGGACAACCCCACGAACGCCGTGACCATCACCACCTCCATCGGGACGGCGGCGACCATCACCGCCACGGCCGTCGCGGCCACGAGACGAGCGATGCGTCCGAAGTAGTTATCACGCCGATAAACGACGGCCCGTACCGGATTCGTGGCAAGGTGCACGTGGTCACGCCCGACGGCCTGACTGTCGAGACGGCGGGGGAGGAGGTGCTGCTCTGCCGCTGCGGCCACTCGGCGAACAAGCCCTTCTGCGACGAGGCGCACGCGCGGGCGGGCTTCCGGTCCGACTCCGACGCGACGCCGGCTGCACGTGTGCCGGAGGGGTACGAGGACGTTTGCGCCGAGCAGGCGGTGGTCGAGGGTGGGCTGCTTGGCGTCAAGGTTGGCGGGGAGCCCGTGGTGCTCAGCCGCGTTGGGGGGCAGATCTACGCCATCGGCGGCATCTGCACGCACAAGCCAGCTTCGCTCGAGGAAGGTACGATAGAGGGCGGGTCGGTGCGCTGTCCGCGGCACGGCGGCTGCTTCGACATCAGGACGGGTGAGGCGGTCCGGCCACCGGCGACAAGGGCGGTGCCGACGTACGAGGTGAAGGTGGAGGGAGGGCGCGTGCTGGTGGGGAGGCGGGCGGGGTGATTGGCGGGGTGGGGACGGGTGATCCACGAAGGGCACGAAGGAAAGACCGCCGGGCGAGTGGAAGTCGCGCGCTAGGCTGGTCGAGTCCGCCGCGGCGGACTCCACCCGGGCGCAACCCGGCTGCGCGGGCTGGCGGGTCCGAAGAGCCCCGGTGGTAGATTGGACAGAAGAAGTAGTTTTGTCCAATTTCGGCTTTCTAAAACGGGCTTTCGACGGTTCCACGGAACTCACGTGCTTTGCAGAAGCGCGGCGCCTGATGTATACTACCAGTTGAGCAAGCAACTTCAAAATTGGCGGACGACCAGGAGAAGGCAAACGTTGGCGAAGCGAACGGAGATAATGGGCCAGCGTATGTGGCGCCAGGCCGAGAGCGATCTGGCCAGCGCACGGATGATGATGCAGCCGGGAGGGTTCTACGTGGCGGCCAACCTTGCTCATCAGGCGGCCGAGAAAGCGTTAAAGGCGGCTCATTGGTATATTAGAGGCGAGGAACCTCCTTGGACACATCATATCAGGGATCTTCCCGAGCGAATCGTCGACAAGGTCGAAGATATCCCATCAGAGATCCTCGCTGAAGTCGCCGCACTCGATCCGATGTTCGAAAGATCGCGCTATCCGTCATCAAGGGAAGAAGAGCCGATCCCGGTCGATTTGGTGGCCCGAGAGGATGCGGAAGATGCCATACAGGCTGCGGAAGGGATAATGGCATGGCTAACAAAGTTGCTCCAGGCATCCCCAAACTAACCTTGGATCAACAGTTGTTGGTCCGGTTTGCCCAGCTGTTGCGCCAGCGTTATGACGCGCGTCTGTATCTATTCGGCTCCCGCGCGCGAGGCACCGCCCATCAGGATAGCGACTACGACCTGGTCGCGGTCGCCGAGGCCTTCTCTGCACAGCCCCTTTTGCGTCGTGGGCTCGACCGAGGGGACTTGTGGCGTGAGGCCGGTGGGTGGAGAATCCCCCTGGATTTGCACTGTTACACACCCAAGGAGTTCCGCGAGGAGCTCGCTGGCCTTGGCTACCTCGGGCAGGCGAAGCGGCGCGGCGAGTTGATCGAGATCAAGACCCCGCGGGCCCGGAGAACCGTTGCATGAGCGCTTAATCATCACGCAGATCTTGGGAGCCGATATCGGACAGAAGAAGTAGTTTTGTCCAATTTCAGTTGACCACTTGTATGACCGTCCGCCTTCTATGTAATATTCATTTGTCCGTTGGCGAGGACTACCCTAAAAGGCCGGAGGTAAAGTCCATCATGGCCAAGTGGCAGTACCTGAAATTGGAGGCATTCTATGTATCAACCATGAAGGTGAAGCGCGACAAACAGGGCCTTTACGTAGAGGGCTTTCCCGTGCACGCACGACTGGATCCTCAAGATGATTGGCAAGAGAATAAGCAATTCCGCTGGTATGATAGTGACGCGCTCATTAAGGATCCTGAGTCAGATTACTGGCGCCGGGACACCGACATTCTTAACCGCCTGGGACAGCAAGGTTGGGAGGCGGTGTCACTCGCCAATGTCCAACCTGATGGAAGTTTGACCACGTACCTCTTGAAGCGTCCTGTCGAGTGAGAAGCGTCCTTACTCCGTCGGTTAGATTGCGGCCCAATTATGGCAGTCGCGCGCAATATGAAGGGCTGTCCATATACATACAAACGAGCGAGCTGTTGATGAGTTCACGCTTTCCTAGACAAAATAAGCACTGATCTCCAGTTTTGGTTGATTGACCGGCTGCCGGGAGCGCCCCGCTTGGCCGCCTTTTTGCCCTTGATAAGCGGCCTAACATGCGTCATAACTGGACATTGTTAGCAAGTTGATAGTCTACTTGTGCGGGGGGATAGCCGAAGCCGAACCTGCTCCCGAAGAGCCCGCTCTCGAGCCACGGCCTCGCGTAGAGCCTTGGGGATAGTGTCTGAGAGGATGTACATGCGGCCGGGCTCATCCTCGAGGATCGAGGAAAAGTCACGATGCTCGTAGAATCTGCGGGCGGCATCGTTTTTGGGATCCACAACAATCGCGCTCCAGGCAGATCTCTCAGCGACCTCCAGACAACGCATAAAGGCATCGTGCAGGAGCAGTGTCCCTATGCCCTTGCGCTGATGCCGCTTATCCACGGCAAACCGCCCAATTAGGATAGCTCCCAGGGTGTGGTACGGCGACAGTTTTTTTGCAGCCTCGGGGGGGATTTCTGCCAACCGAATAGTAGCGTTGGTAAGCGCATAGTAGGCTACTACCTCTTCGGTGGCGGTGTCGATGAGCACATTGACCACACTTCCAGTTCGCTGGCTGTCTTGCCTGGCTTGTTCTCGAAAATATCGGTCGAGCGCATCATCACCACAACTAAAGGCACGGCGGTTATGACTTCTCTTGAGGATCTCAGAGCGATAAGGCTTCACTCCCTATCCACCAACTCCAAATACCGGCGAGCTTGAACCTCCATGCGTTCACTCGAAGATGGCGGATTAAGGAACGCTTGAACAAAGTTAGCGGTGCCAGCAGTGGTCATTTGAATCACTTGATAGGTGCGAATTGTCTCCCTCGCTGCAACCTCAGCGCTACTAATGATAAAATCGCTAACACTGCGGCCAGATAGATCTGCCGCACGTTCGATCAAGTCCCTCACTTCTGAGGTACTGCGCTGCTCAAATCGCGCTGTCTTCTTAGTAGCTGCGTTCTTAGCAATTGTGGACACTCTTCCGCTCCTTCCTAGAGCCGCAATCTGTATTTGACGTGTGCCTAAGTCCAATTGTTGCACACTAAGTGTACGGTAATTACCCGTACATGTCAACACGTACCCCTAGAAGGGGCCGATGTCATTTGACAGCCCCGGATGTTTGTAGTATTATGTATAGTACCCTACAGTATCCTACAATGGGTCAACGTTGCGGGAAGGAGGGGTGAAATGCGCGAGCGATTACCTTTGCAAAAAGTGATTCCAGCTACTGAAGTCAGAAATAAATTAGGCAGGCTCCTAAATAGCGTCTACCGCGGCCAGGAGCAGTTGGTCGTGGAGAAAATGGGCATCCCAGTGGCCGCTATCATCAGCATGAAAGACTACGAGGACTACCGGCGGCTCCTCGCCGAGCGCCAGCTTATATCCCTGGGCCGAAAGGTTGCCGCCGAGGCCAACAAACAGGGCCTGACTGAAGAGAAACTGCTCGATGAGTTAAAGGAAACCAAGCGGGAAGTCTTTAAACAGCAATATGGCGATCTCGACCACAAGTAACCGACCACGCGTGATGGTGGACACCACTGTCCTCTTGGCCGGGATCGTCTGGCCACGCTTCTCTTTTGAAGTCTTGCGACACGCCGTGCGCAATGAGTTTCAACTCGTGCTCTGCCCGCTTGTTATCGTACAGGCCCGTCGTAAGTTTCGCCAGAAGTTTCCCGAATACGCCGAGGGCTTTGAGAATTTCTTGCGCACCCCGGGGT
>JACQUC010000238.1 GCA_016210495.1 Chloroflexota bacterium | reverse complement strand
TACTTGCGAAAGGCCGGAGAGGCCGCTCAGGCGGCCTTTGCCAACACCTCGGCGATCGATTACTTCCAGCGCGTTCTGCCGCTGCTGTCCGACGAGGAGCTGGTGGAGGTCCGGCTGCGGCTGGGGCAGGTGCTAGACCTGGTGGGGCAGTGGCAGGAGGCGGATGAACAGTATCGGCTGGTATTGAACCTTGCCGAGAAGCTGGGGAACGTGTCGGCCCAGGGCGAAGCTGAACGGTCCATTGGTTGGCTGCTGAGGAAGCAGGGTGACTTCGCTCCGGCCCACGAGTGGCTGGCGAAAGCCCGTGCCAGCTTCGAGAAGGCAGGCGATCCAGCCGGAGTGAGCCAGGTGTGCGCTGATACCGGCGAAATCTACCGTCTGCAAGGGATGTACATCGAGGCCGAGGGCTGTTTCCAGGAGGGCCTGAAGCAGGCGGGGATGGCGGCCGATGGCCAGCGACGGCTGGCGGCCCAGGCCCAGGCGCTCAAGGGTTCAGGGCTCGTCGCGATGCAGCAGGGCGCCCATCCCAGGGCGCGCACCTTCTTCGAGCGAGGTCTGGCTATTCAGCGAGAGCTGGGCAACAAGCCAGGCATCGGCCCCCTGCTAAACAACCTGGGCATTGTCGCGCGTAATCTGGGGGAACCGGATGTGGCCCGCCGACTGTACGAGGAATGCCTCGCCTCGTTCCGCGAGCTAGGAGATCGGTGGGCTATGTGCATCTCGCTAAACAACAAGGGGTGCATGCTCACCGAGCTGAGAGAATTCGACTCCGCCCGCGGGGCACTGGAAGAGAGTCTGGCCATCGCCCGCCAGCTCGGGCACGGGCAACAGATCTGCATTTCGCTCAACAGCCTGGCAGATCTATGTCTGGACGAAGGCGCCTGCTCCGCTGCGCGACGCGCGCTCGAGGAGAGCCTGAGCACCTGCGCACGTCTGAACTATCGCCCGCAGATCGCCTATGCGCTCGCCTCGCTTGGCTGTATCGCATCCGCCGAAGGGCAGCCTGAGCGAGCCTTGAGACTATCCGGCGCCTCGGATGCGCTGTGCCAATCCATGGGGATGACCATCCAGCCAAAGGACCGGCGGCGATTCGATCGCCTGCTAGAGCCAGCGCGCCGACTGCTAGGGCCAGAAAGAGCCGCGGCGGCTTATGCGGAGGGTCAGGCTATGTCGATGGAAGAGGCCATCGACTACGCGCTCGGCGGGTGATGCGTGTTGGATCCAGGAGGGGCGGCCAATGATGAGCCCGCCCCTCCCGATGCATACTACCTCAGTGGATCACGACGTTGCCGCTCCCGCTGGCGATCGGGCTCACAGGATCGGCCGTGTCCACGGCGCCCATCTGGCTATCGTACATGACTCTGCCGCTGGCGCGCTCCCAGATCTTGATCCGGAACTTGTCCACGCCGCCGAGCCCTCCGTCGATGACCGAGAGCAAGAAGTCGTAACCCCTCACTCCGTTCAACCTTCCGCTGCCCCGGTACTGCGCGTGTATCCCAGATACGACGAGCCAATCCTCGGTATCACCGTGGAAGTTCAGCACGCCGGCGGGGAACTGGAACTCCGTCTGACCCTTAGGCGTCCTTTCCCCTCTCAGATACTTCGCGTTGAATCCAGCGGTCGCCGGGCCGGTAGTGTTGTAGTAGCACGAATCCAGCTTGCAAGCCCCCGGCCCCGACGCTATTACCACACCGCCGGTGACGAACCCACCCGAGGGATCGTTGATGGCCACGTAGTGCGGCTGTGTCTCGTCGTTCATATAGTAAGACTGGGAAACGGTTATGCTGCCATCCGTTACCGTGAGCATCACGTTGTACAGGTTAGCGCTAGCGAACGCCTTTTCGCCGGTGACACCAGAGCCCGAGACTAATCCTTGACTGATGGTCTCTGACCCGCCCCAGACAGACTTGAACTTCCAGCTAGCCACCGGATTGACGAAGCCCGCCAGGGTTCCCGTGAAGCGAACGGCGAGGTTTACAGGGAAGGAGCTTCCTCTGGCTGGGCCGGTAATCTTCAGATCGACCACCCGAAGCAAGCCCGACGTGCTCGTCACCTTGTAGCAGTCGGTGCCGTCGAACGACGCGTCCACGGTGTAGCTTCCGACCGGCAATGGCACTGGACCCAGCGGCGCACTGCCGTTGTAATCGGTAGCCGACGAGGTAAGGTACTCCCGGCCATCGCCCCACACCTTGAACCTCACCGAGGTGCCGCCCCGTAGCGGGTTGCCCGCCGCGTCCCGAAGGTTCGCCACGATCGCGTTCTCGCGCCCAACCAGCACGACGGCCGGAGGACTCGACAAGGTCAGGACGGTGTCATTCTGCTTCAAAGTCAGGACCGTGTCATTCTTGACGATCGTGAAGTTGCGCACGGCGGAGGTCGCCTGGTAAGCCGAGGTCCCGACGAACGATACCTTCAGACCGTATACATCCGGCGTCTGGGCCAGCGTCAGCGAGAACGTAGCCACTCCGTCCGAATTGGTCCTCGCCGGACTGGCCGATTGGCGGCCCAGCGTCAGGAACAGCGTTTGATCCGGCAACGCCTTGACCGATCCGTCGGTGTCCGGGTAGGTCAAGCGAGCCGCTATGTTGACCTTGGAGCCGTACCCGCCAGACGACGGAGTCGGCGCCACGAAGGTGAGCACGGTCGGCTTTTTCGGCGCGGGCGGAGCGCTGGGCGTCACCGAAAACCCGGCCCCCAGATTGGTAGCCAGGGTGGGGAGACCGGCGCCGCCCACCGCTTGAACCAGGAAGCGCAGGCTGGCCGGATCGATGCCGCCCAGCGGCATCGTCCCCTGCCACAAGGTCCGCTCCGGATTAACCGGCGACAGATCGAACGGGAGCCACTGCCCTGACAAAGCCGAGCTTTCGACGGTGTACAGGACCCAGACCTCCTGGATGGCCGCGGTGGGGTCGCCGTTCACTCTGACGTTGAATTGGACGGAGTTTGATGGGGAGATCACTGCCGACACACCCAACACCGTCGGCGCGGAGGCCGCGGAGGCCGGCGAAGCGGCATCCGTCCGATCCTGATAGTACAGCCGCAGCTTGAGGTTCTCGTATTGGCGCAGCGTGCCGACGGTGAAATCGCTGGCGTTGGACCGATATTGGGCCGGCGTCGTGCCCAACCGCGTCTGGCCCCCGCCCAGCGCATCGAAATAGTTGGGAGCGTACAGCTCGGTCGGGAAGAAGTTGGGCGATATGAAGATCGGATGCAAGTTCGGTAGTTCCGTCGTAGGCGCGCCGGTCAGCACGCGCTTGTCTGCGTTATTTCTGTAAGCGCCGCCACGCCAGGCAACCCCACGCAGCACGGGGACGGTCCCGTTGACGGTCGGGGGGGTCACGTTGTAATTTGCCTTCGGCAGCATCGGTTTGGCCGGGTTACTCTGCACGCCATCTTTGCCCGAGAGGTAGACGGCGTTCACACCGGTTCCGTCCACGTTGGGGACCGTATTGAGAGTGAGCTGAGGACTCACTGTGATGTCCTGAGGGCTGCCGGTCTGCTGGCCAACCCTCAACCCCAGCGCCCTACCCGGGCCGCCATTCACCAGAGCGGTGGAGCTGACGATCGACATATCGTCCGTCGCGGCGATCCGCTGGCCCGGCAAATTGACCATCAGCATCGGCAGGCCAAAAAGCATCGTCTCTTGCAGCGTCTTCTCGTCGATGGCAGACGGCTGGACCAGCGCCGCCATGTAGTCCCGTTTGGCCCGAACCAATGCCTTGCCGATAGGAATCGGACCGTTGCCAGTCCGCAACTCTTGAGTGAACAGGTACAT
>JACQUC010000237.1 GCA_016210495.1 Chloroflexota bacterium | reverse complement strand
GCCGGGAGCGCAGGCGTCTCGCCTGCTCGCCCCCTCGCGGGCGAGACGCCCGCACCCCCCCCCAGATTCCTCGCAGCCAATTGTGACCAAGCCTCAGCTAGTTTCTCTCGCCAGAAGAGTATCTAGCCTCGCAATTCTTCTATCGTCCGGAGCGAAGATATCGTAGCACCACTTTCTAATGTAACCCTTATCCAGGGTTGCGCCACAAAAAGTAATCAGTTTCCCAATATCTAACCAATCTTGAGGGCGGTCGTATGCTACTTTGTAGATCATCAAATCTTCCTGAGATAATACGGGGATTTTCTCAGTTAGATAGTCTACCCATCGAATTCGGCCCGCACAAGAATCGTGAAAAGGGGTATTAGAGAAAAACAGATCGATAGGGGTGTCTTCCCACCTGATTCTCGCCTGGGCGCTCTGGTCGATCGAACTGGCGACAGCGTCCCTATCATCGATATCGATGATCGAAGACATAGCACTAGAGCATAGACTTCGATGTAAATAAGACTTGGCCGCTGACCCCGTCAACCTACTGCCCCTCGGCAAGTTTCTGAAGAAGCTCGATCACCTTTGCGCGGCTGGCATCCGGCACTGACGCAACGGCCTTGGCCACCTCGTCTTCCCCGCTCGCCCTCCCGAGCCGGGCCAGGCTGCTTAACACGATGGAGGCGTTGTGGCTGTCATCCTGTCCCACGAAGATGTCCAACGCTACCAGGAAATGCTCCCTAGCCCGCGTCCACTGCCCCTGCGCCTCGGCGACTATCCCCAACTGATGGTAGGTCACGGCTTGCAAGTAGCGGTCCTCGAACTCGACGAAGATCTCCAGGGCCTTCTGGTAGTAGGCTTCCGCCTGCGTCCAACGCCGCTGCTTCTCGGCGACCCTCCCCAACTGATGGTAGGTCGAGGCTTGCGAGTAGCGGTCCTCGAACTCGATCTCGATCTCCAGGGCCTTCCGGTAGTAGGCTTCCGCCTGCGTCCACTGCCGCTGCTCCTGGGCGACCGTCCCCAGGTTATGGTAGGTCGCGGCTTGCGAGTAGCGGTCACCGAACTCGACGAAGATCTCCAGGGCCTTCTTGTAGTAGGCTTCCGCCTGCGTCCACTGCCGCTGCTTCTCGGCGACTATCCCCAACTGACCGTAGGTCTTGGCTTGCGAGTAGCGGTCGTCGAACTCGACATAGATTTCCAGGGCCTTCTGGCAGTAGGCTTCCGCCTGCGCCCACTGCCGCTGCTCCTGGGCGACCCTCCCCAGCTCATGGTAGGTCTTGGCTTGCTCATAGCGGTCGCCGAACTCGACGCAGATCTCCAGGGCCTTCCGGTAGTAGGCTTCCGCCTGCGTCCACTGCCGCTGCTCCTGGGCGACCCTCCCCAACTGATGGTAAATCGTGGCGCTGCTACTCTTGATGCTTTTCTCCTCGAGGGTCCGATTGGCCAACAGCAATGCCAATGCTCTCTCGTACGAGGCTTTCGCCTCGGCGTCCTTCTTGAGCAGCAGTTGCCAATTGCCAATGTCAGTTATGACGGACAATATCTCATCAGCCTCGTCTCCGGTCAGGTAGTCGCTCGGGTAACTCTCCAAGCGCTTTAGCACGAGCTCCCCCAGCTCCTGCCCGCGCTGCCTATCCTGAACCGCATCCAGATAAAAGAACAGCGCCCGGTACGGGTTGAGGATCGAGACCCTGGCATCCAGGGCGAGGCTCAGGGCGACGAACAGGTTCTCGTACTCGAAGCGAGCCATCGCCAGTCCGAGCTGCTTCTCCCCAGCATCTTTGGATCGCAGGAGCTGCCGCAATTCTCTTGCAAGGTCGTCGTAGTGCTCACGAAAAGCGACGTCTACCGCTGCCGCGATCTCGGCTTGCGCCGGACTTTGCAGGCGATTTCGTAGAAAGTAGGGCAAGATCGGCTGTATGCGAGCTATGGCAGGAATCTCAGCGCGAGGACTGAGCAGCCCCCAGCTCACCGCTTCTTGCAGCACTTCCTCGAACCGCTCGAACGCCAGATGCGCCAGCGCTGGCTGTCCCCGCAGCTTTTTCGTGTATTGTGCTATCCCTGGACGGTAGATCACCGACGTGAACGGGGCCAGACAGAGCAGCAGTGCCTGGGCCTCAGGCGAGAGGTTACTATGGGAGTACTCGACGCAGCGGAGAATGCTCTCTGTCTTGTCCCTTTCTCGTTTCTCTGCACCAGCCTGGTCCAGGTCGACGTCCCCGGCTTGCAGCGCCTGAAGCACCTCGCTCGGCGTCTTGCGTGCTAGATTCGCCAGCACCACCTCCAAAGCTAACGGGTAGCCGTCGAGCAGCTTCAGCAGCCTGTCGAAGTGCTTTTCGCTGCGGCATTTCGTTGCGCCATACCGCCGCAAGACCCGCTCGGCCAGGGTGGAGGCCGCCTCGGGGTCCAGCCCACCCAGCTCATACACGTTGTCCCCAAAGGTGCCCCTGGCAAGCCAGTCTTCTCCGCCACGCGATCCAAGCAACACGATCGTCCGCCCTCCCGCCAGGTCGACCAGAAAGCGTCGCAGCGCCTCCTGCTGTTCCGGCGGCAGCGTATGTTGGATCGCCAGCCGGGCACCCTGTACCGATTCCAGGTTATCCAGCACCAGGAGGTGCCTGATCGCGCGCAGCCGCTCGGCCAGCATCTCCTGCTGCGCCCTGTGCGGCATCGATTGGAATTTCGCGTGCTCCACCCTCCCGAAGATCTGCCGGGCGATGTCGTCGACGATCTGCTCCAGCGTCCAGGCCCTCATCTCGAAGCTAAAGAAGAAGACCTCGTCCACCAGGTTGGTCGTCTGCCACCAGACGGCGAGCTGCTCGAGGAGGGTGGTCTTTCCGCTGCCGCCCATCCCTCGCACCAGGAGGATGTTCCCGCTCATCAAGACCCGCCGCTCGATCCTCAAGATATCCGGATCGCGACCGACGAAGCCGTACGCAGGTATCTGGGCACGATACCGCTTCGCTTGCCGCTCGAAGAACTCGGCCTGTTCCCTCTCCGTCTCGAACTCCCGCATCTTCAGCGGCAAGCTCTTGTTCTGGTAGACCACCGGCAGCAGCCAGTCCTCTAGCTCGATGACCTGCTCGAAGCCGGCCCTGCGGCCCTTGCTGTTGTAGAGCTCTTCGCGCGCCCGCCGCGTTGCTGCAGCCAGGTCCTTACCCGCGAACAACTGCTCGTAAATGACGGGCATCATCAGCTCCGCCGCGCTCACCGTCACCGAGTAGCCCATCGCCAGCACCATCTGCACTCCCGCCTGCATCAACCGGCTCCCCAGGCTGGTTTCCTCGGCGCCCACCTGCTTTCCGGATTGGCAGGCATTGAGCACCACCATCGGCACCTGATGGGCGATCAGCAGATTCGCCAGCTCCTGTGCCTGGACGAGATCGGGTTTTCCTTCCTCCTCGCCCTCCAGCGCCAGGTAGGCACGCAATCCCTCGTACTCGGCTATCTCGCCTCGTCCGAAGCGGCCCTCGCACTGGTAGTGGTTGGCTTCGCCCCCTTTGGCAAAGTCCTCATAGCTCAGCAGCGCCCCGTGGACGTCAAAGTGCACCACGTGATAGAAGCCTTCGCCGTGCCTGTCCCTGGCCTCGTCGAGGTGACGCGTGAGTGCCTCGAAAGTGCCGGGGCGGACGAGGTCGACGCGCACGCGCAGATTGGCTTGCCGCAGACCCTCGATCAGGGGTCGTGAGATCGTGCGGTAGCCCATGTCCTTGCGTCCGTAGGGTCGAGCGGCCACCAGCAGCACGTTGATGGTGGGGAAGGGACGCATCCGGGCCGGCGCCGTTTGGACGACGGTGCTCTTTCGCAACACCGCCGCATCCAATGCTATGGGCCTGGGCATCTTCGGGTCTTTGAGCGCCTCCCAGTGCAGGCGGTGGAGCTCGGGCGAGCCGGAGATCTCGACGGATGCAGAGCTAAGCCCCGCCTGGAGCGCCTGCTTGTAGCGGGCGTACGCTTCAGGGTCGGCGAAGACCTGCTTGAACAGAGCTTCGCCGTAGGTCGCGATGCTTTCCGCCACTGTCTTGAAATCGACCTGCCTGGTGAAGGGGAAGTGAAGGTGCTCCTCGAAGTACCATTCGAGCAGCCTCTCCTGCTTAACCGAGAACGGATCGTTCACGCTGACGAGGAACTCGCCTTCGTTGTCAAAGCACAGAATCGCGTTGTGTCCGCCTGCCAGCCCAGGCTGTTCGCGGATGCTGATCACGGTCATCGCCGTCTACTCCACTCGCTTGAACACGAATATCGAGCTGCCGTCAGGACACTTGATATCCACGACCTCGGTGCTTTTTGGGGTGTTAATGCCGCGCCTGGCCAGGGCGGCCTTCGCCAGATCGTATAATATGGCGGCGGTGATGCTGCCGACCGCACCGTTGAGAATCGCCACGCCGTCGAGAGCTAGCCCTAAGTCGGCGTAGATGCTTACAGCCTCGTCACATCGTGCTTTGGCTCGCTCCGTGCATGTGGGGAAATCGTTCCAGGCGGCGACGAAGTCGGCGGCAGTAAGTCCGAGATCGGGCTCAAAGGCAACTGGGTAGTCCATAACGATTCTCCGTCTCAAGATCTAGCGATACCAGGACTGTGCCACGCCAGGCTGGGCCGACAGAGAAACGAGAGAGGATCGTGGTCTGGCGAACCGGGCGCGTTTTCTACTGCACGTTCGTTTGTTGGATTATATCACCAAATAGGCAGCCGTGAAAAGTGGTTGCATTACCACGGCGCGGTCCCATTAGTGCTATAATACACCTTGATGTACGATGCCGACCGTATTGCGGATGCGGAGACACCGGTTTTTCTTCTTCAGCAACGAAGGCGCCGAGCCTCCGCACATCCACGTGGATACCGGCGACAAGTACGCTAAGTTTTGGCTGAGGCCTGTCTCGTTGACAGCTTCAGTGGGCTACGCCGCCAGGGAACCAAGCCAACTACGGGACTTGGTGGAGAACCACCGCTCCCTTTTCGAGGAGAGATGGCATGAGCACTTCCGCAATTAAGCCCGCTCCGACACTGGCAACCGACGTCTGGTTCACCACCGACATGTTCCACGTCCGTCTCTCAGACGGACGCGAAATAGGAGTGCCCTTGGAGTGGTTCCCCAGGCTGCGCCATGCGACCCCCGAGCAGCGGAGTAAGTGGAGGCTAATCGGAAAGGGCGTGGGGATCCATTGGCCGGCCATCGATGAAGACGTGTCCGTGGCAGCCCTGCTGCGCTGCTGACCACTAAGGCGACGCCCCTACGCTTTCGTATTTTGCACCGGACACCGACTCCAACGCCGATGTTCTCAGAGCTGCGTTCCTGGCCCACGGGGCTGCGGCCACCGCCTCACACCACGACATACCGCCGCAGAAAACGCTCCGCGTCCACGTAGAACTTGAGCCTGTTTCGAGTGTCCCCGATGCCGTGTCCCTCCGTGAGGTACTCCAGATATTCGTACGGCACATTTTGGCGCTGTAAGGCAGCAACCATACGGTCGGAATGGGCCTTCCTCACACGCACGTCGTTGGCACCGTGGGCGATCATGATGGGAATGCTGAGACGTGCCACCATATGGATGGGCGAGGCTTCCTCGAGCCGGCGGCGGTCTTTGTCAGGGTCCCCAACCTGTTTGTAGAAGATCTCTTTGTACGGATTCCACGTTTGTGGCACTTCACGCAGAAACGCTACCAGGTCGGTTGGGCCTGCCACGTCTATCGCACAGCGAAAGAGATTCGGTAACCTTGCCGCTGCGACCAGCGCCGTGTAGCCGCCGTAGGAGACACCATATATGGCTACTCGCCCAGCGTCAACTTGTCCGTGCCTGACGGCCCAGTCGAGTCCGTCGACCAGATCGTCGATCATTTTGCGTCCCCACTCACCAGTTGCCGCGTTCACAAACCCCTTACCGTATCCCGTCGATCCCCGGAAGTTGACCTGCAGGCACGCAAAACCCCTGTCTGCCAGCCATTGCACCTCGGGATCGAAACCCCAGGTGTCCCGCGCCCACGGGCCACCGTGCACTTTGATTACCAAGGGCGCTCTCCCGCCAGCCCCGTTGTGGGGCAAAGTCAAGTAGCCGTGGAGCGGAAGGCCGTCACGGGCCGTCAGCGAGATGGGGCGAACCGGCGACAGCCGGTAGTCCAGGAGGCGTGGCTGGTGACAGAAGAGGAACTGTCCGCTGGGCTCGGACCCGGGGTGGGATTCAAATCGTCGTCGGTAAAGGTAGAAGGAAATGGGCCTTACGTCGGATTCGTAACTGACGACCCACACCGAATCCGCCGTGTCGCGACTCATGACCGTGAAATCGCCTTCGGCGAGGGCCTCGAGCCTCCGATAATCTTCCTTGATGCCCTCATCGAGCACCCGCCATTCAGTGCGCGCCCGGGTGAACGAAACCGCCTGCACCCTTCTGGACACGGGATCGAGGACGACGCGCCCGAGGTCGACATCTGGATCGCCGATGATCGGTTCGACCTTCCCCGTGTCGATGTCGAGACTGAGCAGCCGGTTGGTTGCCGTGCCCCGAGCGTCGATGACATAGATGCTCCGGCCGTCAGATGAAAAGCCCACCGGCCCGCTCGCGAGGATGTCTTCCGCACTCCAGTAAACGAGCGACTGCCAGTCGTCACTCCCTGCTTCCCGGACCATCAGGTCAAAAGAACCATCCGGCCGCGGCGATAGCGCGGCGCGCACGGCAAAATCGGCGTCTGCGATCCAACCGGTATACAACCCCGGGTTGCGGACAAGCATCTCCAGCTCGCCCGAGGTGATGTCCAGACGGTAAACGTCGTGAATACTTGGATCGCGAAGGTTCATCGCGATCAGGATCTCATTCGGACGACGAGGGCTAACCGCCACTATCTGGACACTTACCCCATCGAACGGCGTAAGGTCACGGCTGACAGCCGCATCCACGGAGACCGCGTGGAGATGCCAGTTCTCCCTGCCGTCGCTGTCCTCGAGGAACAGTATATGCCGGCTATCGCCCGCCCAGTAGAAATAAATGATGCCGCGCTCCCGGTAGTCGGTGAGTCGCCGATCCTCGTCGCTGCCGACTGTCTTCGCCCATACGTTCAGTGGACCACCATCGGAGGCGAGGTACGCGAGGCTCTTCCCGTCCGGCGATATCTGTGGTGTGATGCGCGCCGGTTCGCCGAAAAGCAGCTCAAGAGGAATAAGTTCCATACGAGGCCCTGGTCCAAGCGGTATCCGGCGCTCCTGCTCGCCCTCGCGCCACACCGCCGGCTTTGTTCGCGCTCATCTGCTTCGAATGCGACGTAACCATTGTCAATTCGATTCGCTGGCAGCCACGGATTCGGGGAATGACGACTCGGCGGACGGGCACTCCGTCGACGTCGACTCCTCCGGAAGAGATTCCTGGATCAGGCGCGAGACCAGCAGGAGCAGATTGAACGTATCCACTCGCCATTCCTGCTCCGTACCAGCATCGACAGACCCGCCTGCCGGCAGATGGCACATTTTCTTGATTTTTTCGAGCGACAGGCCAAGAGATCGCAGCTTGAGGATCATCTGGCCGGTACTATTGATCGAGAGAAAAAGGCTCCGCGAAGGGATGCTAAAAAGGACCCCGTGCCCGTTGGCGTCCGACTGTAGCCTCCTGGCCGAAGGGCACCTAAGCCACTCCTGAAAGCGAGCGTCGTCCCACATCAGGGCATCCCTGGCGGCCGCCGTCATGCGGGCCCGCTTCCTCATCTCTTCGCGCAGGCCCTCGGCCCCCATACGATCTAGCATCTGAAGAAGATACTGCCCATTGAGATCGCCCTGTTCGATGGAACACTGGCGATAGCCGAGAAGCGACTGAATCAGGAACTCGGTGAAGACAAACGCCTCGCCCGGTCGTGTCCAGGTGGTTGTGTCGAACGGGATTGAGATGCTGCACCAGTCGGCGGGAACCTCGGCGGGGACGATGCCAAAGTCGCTCGGCCGCTGCCACACTGTCGAGTGTCGCTCCAAACGGAACGTCGTCGGCGAGAAGGAGTCTATGAAATCTAGATTTCGATGGATAAACCGGATCGTTCGGACGGCGGAATCGCTGGTCTCCCCGGGCAGGCCCAGAATAATGAAGATATGCGTCCAAATGCCGGCACCGTTGAGATTACGCAGGATGCTGGGAACCGACCGAACGGAAACGCCTTTTTTGTTGAGCTTTAGCACACCCTGGTCCGCCGATTCGAGCCCCATAGATAACATCCTGCATCCTGAATCGAAGAGCTTCCGGGCCAGATTTGCGTCCGCAAGCTTCGGCGAAAGACGCGCGAGCGCCATCCAGCGCAAGTCCGTCGAGTTGCGTCGGACGATCGAAGCGAAGTCGCGCAATCGTTCAGGGGTGACGTTTTCGTCGTTGAGGCTGATGGTACGAAGACTGTATCGGCCAGTCAGAGCCGACAGATGCTCGGCCACTCTCTCGCTCGACATAGTGCGGTAGCCATCGTAGCTCACGAACTGAGTACAGAAGGCACACCGGCTCCAGGAACAGCCGCGAGCAAACGTGAGGCAAATTGACCCGTCGTTCGCCAGGTAGGAATCCGGCTCGAACCCCGTGAAGTCAGGTGGCGGTAGCTCATCGAGCGAGATAGGGTCCTGACAGCCGGTGAATATCACCCGATCACCCCGGCGCAGGTAAAGCCCCTTGATCGAGAAGATATCTCGATCCGCGATTACGTTACGGCAGATCCCACTTAGCGGAAGCTCCCCCTCGCCCACGACGAAGGCATCCACCCAGTCAAACGGCTTACTATAGTCTTGCAGCGCGTCGGTAATGTAGGGGATGTGGGGCCCGCCAATGCATACGAACGCGTCTTTGGCCCGGCTCTTGTAGGCTCTGGCAAGCACGAGGGCCGGCAACAACTGGGAAGGCCCGGCCACCGAGATGCCCAGAACAGGAATCGACCGAGCGGCGTTGCGGGCAGCGAACGCATCTAGCAGGTCCACACCCGGCAGTTCGCCACGCTCAACCGCCTCGCAGAGGTCGCGCAATCGATCGTGCTCCTGAATAATGGCCGCGAGATCGGTGCTCTGTGGCACGGGACGATAAGGCGCCACGGCGATGCGACTTGCCCAGCGCCACCTGCGGTTGAACGCGGTGTAGGAGTCGACACTGGACGGGATCGTCTCCCACAAGTCGGCCACGAGAGACTCACCCATCTCTGACCAGATCTGTTGGCACACGCGAAGATTCTCTTCGAATGCACGCCGACCTGCAGCGTCGTCGGAGGACGGCCAGCTATTCAGAACGTGTTGTGCTTCCTGCAAGGCCCCCGAAAGCGACCCTGGGGTCAGAAGAGCCTTCATACTCGCTCTGTTGAGGTCTACTGCCTCCACCTCGAATCCTTGGTGCTTGATGTAGGCAGCGAGGGTCGGCACGCTCAAATAGGGCGTGCCACAATCCCAGAAAGGGGGGAAGACGAGCAGCAGGTCAGGCCGTCTGTTCATTCGAAGCCTCGTGGTGTGGCTCAACCCGCCCCGGCGGGGTGAGAAGCACGATGAGCCTACGGTCCAGATGGCGCAGGACTTGGATGACTTCGTAGGCCGCGGCGTGACGATCGGCTCGTAAGTACTCGACCATATAGTCCTTGACGATCGTTTGGACGTCGGTGTTCCCATCGCACCTGTCGAGGACGAACGCCCCTGGTCCGTTTAGATAGGCTACCTCGGGGTAGCAATGCGGTTGAACCAGAAAGAAGTCACCGTCCTTTCGTCGGTAAGAAGGCAGAGGGATGGGCACCCAGTCGAAGAACAGCTTGGCCACGAACCAACGATGGGGCATTGTGCGGTACTCCCTTTGCTACATACGGCTCCTTAGAGCCCTATGTAGATATCTTTGTCCACGTAAGGCCTGGCTTCGCACCCTGTGAAGCTGCGTCTGTCCTGATACGTTGCGACGAACTCCTGCACGCGCGGGTGCTTCCAGGCCTCCCTACCCACGGTTTCCCAGATCTCCCACAAGCTCTGCCTCCGCACGTTGCCAATGACAAACGGGAGAACGCAATCCAGCTTAACGTCCCCGTTGGGGCGGATGAGTAAGACGTTGCACGGAGAATCCAGATAGAGGGCAAATGAATCCGCGACATCGGATACGCCGAGCACCTCCATAATGTTGCGGTACTCTTCCTGCTTAGAGTAGATGATTTCGGAGAGCGCCTCACGCTCGGCATCGGTGAGTACCAAATGCTGCTGCTCGCTCCAGGCGCGCCCGACCGGCATCGCCTCGTCACAAATAATCCGGGTAGCGCCAAGCACGCACGCCATATCGATCATCTGGGAAAGGGTCGGCAGATTGGCCGGCCGCACTGTGTGGGCAATGACGAGCGCCTGGTCCCCGGCGGCGATCTGATGTGCCGCCCGCACCGCCCGTTCCCAACTTCCCTTCACCCCGCGAAACTCGTCGTGCAGAGCGGGGGTGTAGCCGTCGATGCTTACCTGCATCCAATAGTACGGGTAATGGCCGAGTCGATCGATCGTTTCGCGGTCCGCAAGCCAACCATTTGTTATGAGCACGAAGCGAGTCGGCTCCTGATACAGGCGATCCATGAGTCGAAACAGCCTCTCACCTAGCAGAAGCGGTTCCCCCCCGGACAGGATCACCTGGAACGGCAGCATTTCAGCCACCTCATCGACAACTCGCTCCCACACCGCGAAAGGCATATCGGCCCGTCGTTCGGCTGCCCTTGAGGCGTTGTAGCAGTGGAGACAACGGAGATTACAGGCGTGGCTCAGCTCGAGTTGAAACCCCTGCGGCCGCTCGTGGACCTTGGGGAACCCTCCCGCTTCTTGGAGCGAACGCATCCTTCGCAGACTACAATGAGTCTGAAATGTATCGAAGCGGTGCCTGAGAGTATCAGCACTCGATACGAGCGGCGACCCGGCCACTGCGCTTTTCGTCCAGTTCGTGGTTTCCGCCTTCACCGACCGGTTCTCCGCTCAGCGAAAGGCCTGAGAACCGGAGGCTGTCTGATCTCTCTGACGCCCTCGAAATCGCTCTCCTTCAAAAGACCCCGGGCGATGATGGATTCCCGAAGCCGAACGTTGACAGGGGTTGCCAGAGCGCTGTTCGTCAGCTTGTCCACGACCTTGGTGGCGACATTTCCCGCCACGCTCCCGGCCACCGAGGCGGCCACCGCAGCGCCCACTGCGGCAGCCGGTATGGCCGCCACCGAAGGTCCCCCAACAGCTAATGGCGTTGCGGCCTCAGGCCTGACATATGTTTCGAACCCTTCCTTGAGCACCGTGCGTTCGCGCGCGTCCAACTTGATACCGCGGTCCACAATAGCCCGATCGAAGTTCCTCTTGAGAGCTTCCACGAATGTCTCGTCGGAGACGAGCAAGCCGACGAATCGTTCAACATCTTCTCGTGCCATCTTTGTTCCTCCATACTCCTGTTGGTCCCCGAAGGGCCTCTTCAAGTCGCAGAGATATCTCCTACGACCTCGACTTCCACCCTGGCACCCTCCAGAGTGGCCGGTACTCGATCTTCTATCTGTGGCGTTAGCTTGGAGACGTAGACCTTGAGGCAGAGGCCCGCGCCAACCGAGCAAATACCGACGCCAACGCCGACCACGTCCTCTACAGCCATCAGACTCCGTTCGTGCGATCGCTTAATCCTCAGTAACTCCTCCTCTGTCGGGCACGTCCCCATTTTCTCACTCCGACGGCTGTCACCAGATCGACACACGCATAGCCTGCAGCACTTCGGTTAGCCGGTTGGCCACGGTGGTTCCACTCTCGGCGTTCCCTGAAAACAACAGCCCAAGCGGACGATTTGAAGCACGGTCGATGATCAAAGAACCGGAGTCGCCCCCCTGGCTGAATCCCTCACCGCGTATGAGAACCTGGTCGGTAAATATTGCCCATCCCGCTTCTCGGTAACTGACCCGAACGGTGAAGTGGATGTCATCGACAATGCCGTTGGTCGTCAGTCCGCTGCTGCGGCCGCGCTTCATTACCGCAACCCCTCGACGCGGCTCGTCGACGATCTGATCGGGCAGCCCAATCTGCAGAATCTCGGGACGGACGACGTTGGGTGTAACCCATGCAATGGCGCAGTCGACGCTGTTGGCCGGACCTCCCATTTTGATGGCTGTAAAATCGCTCAGGGTCGCGATACGATGCTGCGGGTCCGTTCCGCCGTCGGCGGAGGCGGGGTGAATGATCGGATCACCAATCTGAGCGCCGTTGGAGTTCGCGAGGACGTGGTTATTGCTGAGAATGTAAAGGGACTGCTGATCGTAGACCATGCAGCCCAGCGTGCCGGCGGTGACGCTCGGATGGCCGACTGAGACACCGCCGGGCACAGGCCGAGGGTAGCGTTGCCGATCGACGTAGGCCTCCGCTTGCGCCTCCCTCGTCCGGTCGAATGCCTCGATGACACCTATCTCGATCACGTCCGTCCTGACACCCTTGATGGCTGGAGGTATGCGGGCATCGCTGGCGATGGTAAACGCCTCGCCCTTCTTTTCCTCCACCTTCTTCTCCACGTACACCCTCAGCGCGAGCTGTCCCGTCGGTCTTCCGTCGGTCTCCTTCTCGCCGATACCGACGCCGACGATGTTACCGAGGGGTTGGATGCCCTTCGCTCGCGCCTTGGTGAGTGCCTGGGCATCGAACGGCACATCGACCAGCAGAGTCCTCTCGAGTTCCTGTTTCGCCGCATATAACATCGGCAGGAACTGCTCATCGTGGCTTACACCGTAGATGACGCTTTCATTCGCTGGGGACCAGGACTCGGCGAATACCTGCATCTCAGCGGGGCCTTTATTATCTTTCTCTTGCATAATGTAACCTTTCCGCAGAGCCGTTGAGGGATGAGCCCTCATCTAGCGGCACTTGATTGGGCACTTTCTGCAATCCAGGGGAGGCCTGTCCGTATTGACCGTTCTCCGGAAGTACCTGTAGATCTCGCCATTCCAGATCTCGTCGAAAGATTGTCGGAATATGTTGCCCATTATGGTCGAATGCGCGTGGCAACACGTGGAAACGCTGCCGTCGGAGCTTACCATGAACTGCGTCCACGGATCGAAGCACTCGTCACCGACCAGATGCGACCAATCGAGCGGTTGGCGTTCAACTGCACTCGCTGTCGGCCACGCCCACACCCCGGGTAGAACAAGCCTGTACAATCCCGTGACTTCCACGAGCAGGCTGATTCCGTTCAATCGAGACAGCCGGTCGGCGTATTGCAACACCTCGGTGGCAAGATAGTAGTTGGACTGGGGCGTATCCTCTTCTCGCAGATGCCCGTTAAGGAGCAGGAGGTCCTGTACGACGACGTGGTCGACCCCAAGTGCCGCCGCAAGCATCACGAACGAAGGTATCTCCGGCAAGACACTCCGCATGGCGACCAAGGACAGCGCAATGGTCACCTGTGTGCCGGGGAACTGCTGGCGCAGCCGGCTCAGTGTCGCGATGTGGTCCACGACTTTCTCGAATTGGTCAGCTCCCGTGATCTCCAGGTAGGTCTTCGGCGTTGCGGCGTTGAGCGAGAAGTTCACATGTGCTTTCCCGTGATCCAGGAGCTTGCGCGCCCATTTCTCGGTGAAAAGCAGCCCATTGGTGGAGATCTTGATCCTTACCCCAGGGCAAGTAGCAGCCACATAGTCGAACATCCGCTCGTAGTCACGATGAACCAGCGGCTCTCCCCACCCATACAGAGTAACGTCGCTGGCGGTCCTCAAGGGCAGCTTTCCGAAGAACTTGAGAAACTCGTCGAGGCCGATGACCGCATAGCGGATCGGCGACTGCTTGGGGTCACGGTCTGTGCAGAAGACGCATCGGATATTGCACTGTTCTCCGACCGGCAGCGAGACCTCTAGAGGACGGGATTTCAGCCGCTCCTTCTGGTAGTACTTCTCCCACAGATTGAGACGCTCGTTAGAACGCCGGAGTTGGATCGCCAGTTGGTTGGTTTCCCTGCCGACTGTCTGTAGCATAGCTTCCTTTCGTCTCATTCAGGAGCTTGCATGCAATATAGAACGACATAGCAGTTGCAGTCTGATCGTCTGGTAGGGGCGGTTCGCGAACCGCCCCATGCGCATTAAGCTAAGCGGCATTTTGGAGGTCCAGCAGGAGTTGGTAAGTATTAGGCCTCTTCCGTCGCCTGTTCATTCGACAGCCAGCGATGGCACACGCCTGGATTTGCTCGATCGCCGCAGCCAGCGGGAT
>JACQUC010000244.1 GCA_016210495.1 Chloroflexota bacterium | reverse complement strand
GGGTCATGAAGATCCACAAGTTGGGGTCTCCAAAGTTCAGCAGGGCCTTGCCGAACGCCTCTAAAACCATATCATAATCTCCCACACCACCGGGTTTTCTCAGATGAACGCCTGGCCGCAAAGAACGCCGAGGCCGCCCAAATCCGTGGATTCGTGCTCAAACCTTCACCCAACGGGTGAACCCTCACGAGGGAATCCACGGATTTGGGTCCACGTTGCCGTATTTTGTCTTTGCCGAAAGTATGCTAGAATGTAAAAAACACGAAATCAGCTGTGAGGAGGAGAGAATGCCAAAGTTCATCGACCACCACCCGATGCCCCAGTTGCCACCGGAGCTGATGCAGCAGATGAAGGCTATGGCCGAGGCGGGCCAGTCCGACCCCAACGGCGTGACGCCGCTGAACGTCTTCGCCGGCGCAGACGGGACGGCCTTCTGCTATAGCGAGGCGCCAAACGCGGAGGCCGTGATCAAGTCCCACGCTATGGTTGGCGTCGCGCTAGACCGCAGCCAGATCACCGAGGTAAGCAGCCTGCTTTAGGCGCCCTATGGGTAGCCCGGCTCCCGCCCGAAGATGGCCACCACGCTCGTCTGCGGCGGACCGCCAAAGGTGTGGGCAAGCCCGACGCGAGGGTCCTTGAGCTGGCGCTTTGGCGATTGGGCCTTGCCCTGGAGCTGCTTGTAGACCTCGTAGGACATGCGCAGGCCGCTGGCCCCGATGGGGTGCCCGAAGCATTTGAGACCGCCGTCGGTGTTCACCGGCAGCCCGCCGTCGAGGTCGAAAAAGCCGGCCATGATGTCCTCGGGCGCCCTGCCCCGGGCGCTGAAGCCGAAATCCTCGTAGATCGCCATCTCCGTGATCGTGAAGCAGTCGTGCACCTCGGCCAGGTCCAACTGCTCCCTCGCGTTCGTGATGCCCGCTTCGCGATAGGCCTGCCGCGAGGAGTTGACCAACGCTGGGAAGCTCGTCCAGCTAAAGCCCGGCCGCGTATGAGGCAGCATCGGATCGAAGGAGGCCCCAAATCCCTTGATGTAGATGGGATCCGCCCGGAACTCCCTGGCGATGTCTGCCCGACAGAGTATCGCCGCCGCGCTGCCGTCGCTATTGCCACAGGCATCGAAGAGGCCGAGCGGCCACGCGATAATGGGCGCTCTCAGCGCCTGCTCGACAGTGATCTCGTTACGGAAATGTGCCTTGGGGTGCATGCTCCCGTTGTGATGATTTTTCACCGCGATGCGCGCCAACACCTTGCGGCCCTCTTCCGGATCGATGCCGTACTGGTGGAAGTACCGCGTCCCGATCAGGGCGAAAGAGCCCGGGGACGTTCGCCGGGCTTCCAGCACGGGGCTCATGCCTCGGCCTGTGCCGAGCCCGCCGAACCCGGTGTCCTTCAGCTTCTCCACCCCAAGCGCCAGCACGATGTCGTAGACTCCGCTGGCAATGCCCAGGGCTGCGCCACGAAGTGCCTCGAGGCCGGTGGTACACCAGTTTTCGTTGCGGGTGATGGGAATGTCGCGCAGCTTCAGCGCCTCGGCGGCAACCGTCCCGCCGATGCCCACCAGCGGCCCGACGCCCTGACCCAGCCAGCAGGCCTGGATCGACTCGGGTCCAATGCTCGCGTCCTCGTATGCCTCGTAGGCCGCTTCGATGGCCAGATCGCTTGGCCCGGCGTCCCAGCGCTCGCCGAACTTCGTGCAGCCCATGCCGATTATCGCAACCCTGTCTTTGATGCTCTCCATTGTCGCTCACCTCAGCCGCGCACGGGGCGGCACTTCCAGAAGTAGTTGTAGAATCCGGCTCCTTCGTAGAGCCTGCGGAACGTCAGCTCGA
This sequence comes from Chloroflexota bacterium, assembly GCA_016210495.1. Next base: position 7,002 of record JACQUC010000244.1, on the reverse strand, counting down.
CGGGCATCTCGATGCGCACCTGCCTCGGGTCGGCATCGGTCATCAAGCCATAGAAGCGCGCCTTCGTCGTGTCCATTTCCACGACCGTTTGCACCACGGTCGGATCGTCCCCTCGACCGGCAAGGTTGTCGATCGAGTAGGTGAAGACTGTGCCGCGCTCGTCGCTCAGCCGCACCTCGTCGTACTCGTCCTTCACGCGGCAGGTGTAGCAGACCCGCTGTATGGGGAAAGCGACCGTGCCGCACTGCCGGCAGCGGCTGGCGTGGCAGCGCAAGATGCAGGCCTCGTCGCGCCAGGTCGCCGTGGCGGCGGGCATCAAACGGAACGGCTCGCCTGGCACGATCTCCACCAGATTTCGCGCCGCCAGGTAGCGCTGGTAGGTTGGCAAGGGCAGCTTGGAAGCAAGGAAGCCTCTGACGCCGCGCCGTCCCGTCGAAAGGGGTCGCTCGCCGATCTGAAACACGAAGGCGCTTGCCCCATCGCCCGCGGCCACCACGGCGATCTTACCGCCCGGAGGGGTGCTCTCGATTGCTGCCGCGAGGCCCAGCAGCGCCTGGGCAGCCCCGGTATCGCCGACCGTTGCGGCGAAACTATCCTGGCCCCTATCCGGAGAGATCCCGAGGCCCTTCACCAGGCGACCTTGCGCCGCGGCGCTGCCTCCGGAAAGCACCAGCCGATCCAGATCTCCAACCGCCAACCCGGCGCGGTCCAGCGCGCCCTTCAGCGCGCGAGTGACGTTGGCCGTCCACCCCTCGCCGGTCACCCAGCGCTCCTCCCAAGTGCGCACGAAGGTATCGTCCTGCTTGCGCCAGACGTCCATAATGGCGTCGCAGCAGGAGTACCTCGCGCGCAGTGTCGCGCCGGATGGGCCATCGCCCACGAGCACCGCCGCCGCGCCATCGCCAAAGGCCTGCTCCTGGTCCGAGCGCGGGTAGGCCACACGATTGTCCGCCGCCACCACCAGCACGGACCGCGCCGCGCCGGCGTCGACGGCGTTCAAGGCCGCCTGAAGAGCATCGGCGCCGCAGCGCAGAGAGTTGCCAAAGTCGACCGTCACGATTTCTTCGGGGAGATCGACCGCCGCGGCCACCAAGGAGGCCGTCTGCTTCTCTTTGTAGGGCGCCGTAGTCGACGCAAAGTACAGCGCGTCGATGGCCTCCCTGTCGGCCACGGCCAGGCAGTCCATTGCTGCCTCGACAGCCATAGTGAGACTGTCCTCGTCGTGATTGGCCACGGCTCTTTCGCCACCCAGCGAGCCCCGGGCCCAGGCCTGCGCGATCAGGTCGCGCGACAGTCGGAACAGAGGGATGTAGGCACCGGTGCCTATGATGCTTGCCATTGGCTGTCTCCTCAGTAGTTGTCTCCTGGGTAACATCACCATCAAATCCAGGCCGCCGCCCGTCGCACCAGGCGTGCCTCGTAAATCGATTAGGGTAGACGTATTTTACCACAGGGCCGGAAAGGTGGAAATAGTGCTGAGCAAACGTCGAGCTGGGGTAGCAAGACTGCACGCTGATTCAGCAGGTGTGTGGAGTCTATCGTAGGAAGCGCAGTAAGTATTCGGAGGAATCCTAGTAATCAGACCCTAGAAATCCGCTTGACCTGGCTGCCCGCTCCCGGTATACTGCGGGTTGTGAAAGCAACGGCGCTGAAAAGGCTGGCGGTCTGTTCGCTCGTTATTGTGTTGGCGGAGGTGATCGTATGAAACTGACTGGTATGCTGCTTGCGCTGTCGCTGCTCCTCGCATCGTGCTCTACTTCCACCACCTCGCTGGAGGCGACGCGTGCCGGCGATGTCACCCCGTCTCCGGCCATTACGGCCGCCCTACCGCCTGCACCGAGCTCGATTGCCACTCTGGTTGTGGCGGCTACACCCGCGCCAGCTAAGCCGAACCCCACCCTCCCGCCAACTCCGGCCGCTCCCGCCGCAGCCAAGCCTACCGTCGCGCCGCCGCGTCCCACGGCCGCCCCAACCGTAAGCGTCTCGCGCGTGTCCACGATCACCTTGGCCACCGAGCTGTTTGCCGGCGTGTCCGGTTCCCGGCCCACTCCCGCTGCCGGTTCGCTCAAGGCGCCACCGGCTGGACCGGGGTTCGAGGGTGTGGAGGTTCTGTCGGTTGGAAATGGCCAGGACAGCCAGCCCCTGTGGGTGGCCTTCACCTACGGCATGCCCGATTTCACTCTCAACCAGAGCCATTTCCTGGCGGTCTACAGGTTCTCGGACGGACGCTGGGTGCGCCTCGCGCGGACGGATCTGAAGGAGGTTGACTACGTGAATCGGGCTTCGGTCAGTCGAGTTCGGGTCGAGCCGAGTAACGTCTGGTTCACGTTGGAAGGTGGCGTGGGCGCCCACGGCGGCGCATTCTATCTTCTGCGCTTCGACGGTAAGGAGCTTCGCACCGAGGTATCGCACGGGAACGCCAAGCCTGGGACCGGCAGTCTGGCGGATCTGAACGGCGACGGTATCTTGGAAGCAATTCTGGACGCGAGCGACTACTACGTATTCGCCTATGCAACGGGCGTCAGCCTGTACAACGCCGTCGTAATGCGCTGGGACGGCACGCGGATGGTCGAGGTCAAGCTGGCGAAGCTGCCGGCCTCGGCGCCGTCCGAGCTCAAGCGCGTCACCGATAGGGGGGTTGATCTCGCCAATGCCGGGCTGTGGAAGGATGCGGGTGGGCTGGTCGATCAGATCAAGACCCTCGGCGCATCCAACCAGGAAGCTCTGTGGGATGCCGCCCTGATCCGCCTGCACGCGGCAGGCAGGGCCGAGCAGGTGAAGCTGAAGCCGTACCCGATTCTCGATAATGTCTTTTACGGGGATTATCCTGCGGCGGTCGACGTGATGCGGAGATACTCCGCCGCGCAGATATTCGATAGGCGCACGCCTCTGGTCGTCAGCACGGTTGCCGAAGGCGCGGAGGAGCAACTGGCCAATGCCTCTATCGACGCAGCCACCAGGGCGATCGCAGTCAAGCCCGATCTGGCAGCGGCCTACTTTATCCGGGGCTGGGCCCGCAACCTGGACGCTCTGCGACAAAACAGGCCGGTAAGCCAGGAGGCCCTGGCCGACGTAAGTAAGGCCGCCGAGCTTGCGCCGTCAGATCGGCTCTTCTCCGAGAGCGCCGCGTTGTTGACTCGCGGGAGGTAAGCAACTACGGCACAAGCACCATCGCCAGCGCGCTCGCCAGCGGGATAGTCAGGTTGTCATCGACGGGCAAGGGCAGTAGTTCCATGATCGCCGCTACCAGCGCGCCTGTGGCCACGGCGGCCCACCTGAGGTCAAGGCCGGCCCAGATCAGCACGAGGCCGATGGCGAGCGCGGAGGCGAAGAAGGCAGCCGTTCCCTCGAGGCTCTTGTGGCCGATCTTCCGTGTTCCGAAGCGCTCGCCAAACGTGGCGGCGGCGGCGTCCCCGACCGCCACGAAGAGCACCGCCGCGATTGCGACGTCCCGCGGAAACAACAGGAAGGTCACGAATGCCCCCAGCAGGTAGTAGGTCGACCCGATGGGCCTCGCCGCCTCTCCCTCTTTGAAAGCTCCCGAGGGCGTGAACAGGCTGACCAGCCTGCGGTTCACCGGCGGAAACAGCAGCCGCAGGGCCTCGGCCAGCACAAAGATCGCGGTCACCGTGCCAGCAAACAGGAGCAGCCACTCGCGCGGCAGCACCAGCGCGGCCAGCGGCAGCACGCAGCCCCCGGCCACGTGGAACAGCCGCCTGCCAATCTTTCCCTTCAAAGGCAACCCATCCACATCCAAATTCCTTTTGCGTTCTTTGCGTGCTTTGGGGTTGACGTGTTCTCCAGCCGTGCCCTTGATAGCCCGCCGCCAAATCGTCTGAACCTCAGATAACGCAGATTTGGGGTTTCGCAGATGCTCAATGTCGGCGCCCCCTGGTAATCAGCGTAATCCCGTAATCTGCGCATATCAGCGGTTCAGACGTTAGCGTGCTTTCGTGTTACAATAAACATGTAGACATCGAAGTGACGAATACCTAGCTCTATCTTACCAGGAGGTGCTTTATGCCAGCCATCCGCCGCGCCGTCGTCACCTGGCAGGGTGACCTGATGTCAGGCTCTGGCGTCGTCAGCGCCGCCACCAGCCGATCCTTCGCCGATCTGCCCGTGAGCTGGGTCGCCAGGACCGAGGTGGCCGACGGGCGCACAAGCCCCGAGGAGCTGATAGCCGCCGCGCACGCCAGTTGCTTCGCCATGGCCCTATCCGCCGGTCTGGGTCGAGCCGGCACGCCGCCGCAAAAGCTCGAGGTCACCGCCGAGCTTGCCTTCGACAAGGTTTCAACCGGCTGGCGCATTGCCTCTAGCAAGCTGAGCGTCCGTGGCTGGGTAACCGGCATCGACCCGGCCGGCTTCCAGCAGGCAGCAGAGGCGGCCAAAGATGGCTGCCCCGTTTCGCAAGCCCTGAAAGGGAACGTTGCCCTGACCGTGGAAGCGACCCTGGAAAAATAGCAGGTCGGTTGATCGGCCAATCCCGTAGAGACAACCCGGTGGGGCGTCTCATAGGCACCAACCTACGCAATCTTCATGCCCGCTGGCGTTCGACCATCATAATGTAGGGGCGAACGGCGTTCGCCCCAACGGTCCCACGATCGGACCGACACGTATGTCGAGTGCAAAACGTCAGTCCGGTGCACCGCATCGGTGTACAAGTCGAGTTCTCACACCTTCGTGCAAACGGCGAGGGCGAACGCCGTTCGCCCCTACGTTACCTGCGTCTTCAGCCGGTGTCGTCCAAAGCGGCGTTGATCTCAAGTTGATGCCCCTGAGACGACCCGCCGGGTCGTCTCTACAGAATGACGTCATCGCTGCGGCGCCTCACAGCCGGGCCTTCACAAACTGCGCCGTGCGATGGGCCAGGCCCATGATGCTGATCATGGGATTCACGCCCGAAGCCGAGGGAAAGACGCTACCGTCGGCGACGAAGAGGCCCCGCAATCCGTAGATCTCGCCCTCGGGGTTCGCCACCGTTCGCCGGCGGTCGCCGCCCATCCGGCAACTGCCCATCTGGTGGGCACTGACCAGGAACAGCCGGTTGGGATGCACGCCTTTTTGCGCGAGTGCACCGCCAAATACGCGCAGACCTGCCTCTCCGTCCTCGCGGGCCCAGCGCACGGCGGGGGTGTGCAGCGTCTCCACCTCGAGCGCCCCCGCGGCCGCCAGCACCCGTGCCGCTTCGTATTGCCCCCTCGCTATCTGCGCGCTATCGTAAGCCGACGGCCAGTACTCCACGATCGGGTTGCCGGCCTTGCTCAAGGCAATTCGTCCCGTGTCCCGATCCCGCGTGATCGCGATCATCACCGCCGTATGCCTCACCTTCAGCATCCGCCGCTTGTGCTGCACCCCCGAGTGCCACGGGAGGCCTAGCCCGGCCAGGCCAGGATGAGCCGCCGACATCTCCAACATAAAGCCATACGGGCCGTCGGCGCGGCTGAAATGGTCGCAGTAGGCAGTCTGTGCCGCTCCTTTCCAGGGCTCGATGGGCTCCGGGAAGATGCCCAGCACCGCCGCAATGGGGTGCAGGTGCAGGTGCCGACCCAGCGCCGGATGGGAGAGCCCCGAGCGCATCAGGATCGCCGGCGTGTTGATGCCGCCGGCTGCCAACACCACCGTTGATGCCTGCACGGTGATCCGGTGGAGCTTGTCTGTGGCCGCATCCTTTGCCCGTGCCTCGACCCCCGTCACTCGTCCGCCCTGGTGGCGTACCCGCTCTGCGTCGCAATTCACCACGAAATGAGCGCCTCGTCGCTGCGCATCGCGCAGAAAGGTCACTAGCGCCGATTGCTTGGCGCCCTCCTGGCAGCCGTAGTTGCAGAAACCGGACTTCTTGCAACCCTGCACGTTGCGGCGGACCGTGCCGACCTTGTAGCCCAGGGCCTCGCAGCCCCGCGCCAGGACCGCGTTGTTGGCGTTGTGCCTGCTCTCGGCGTCGTTGACGTGCAGGCGCGCCTCGACGGCATCCAGGCTAGCCTGCATGTCCGGTCCGGTCAGTCCGCTCACGCCATGCGGGCGCTCCCATTCCTCCAGCAGCTCCAGCGGTGGCCGGATACACGTGCTGTCGTTGATCACCGTGCCCCCGCCCAGACAGCTTCCGGCCAGCAGCGACATGCCGATGTTCCGCGTGGCCGCCATACCGTGATCGAGGTAGAGATCGCGCATCCCCTCGAGCTCGCGGTTCCGGAAGTCCGCCTCGTCGAAATAGCCGCCTTTTTCGAGCACCAGGACGGCGTGTCCGGCCGCGGCCAGCTCGGCGGCAACCACGGCACCCCCCGCGCCCGAGCCGACGACGCACACCTCTGCCTCGAAGGTTACGTCCCCGGTCACATCCACGGTTCGTATCTCGCGCGGTCGGTGCTGCGGTGGTGCGGCGGGGGCCTCGTAGCCGATGGCCGGCCAGACCGGATTCCCGTTTGCGCCGTGCGCGCTGTAGAAGATGAAGCAGGCGAGGCGCTTTAGCGCCTGGAATCCCATCCGCCGCTGCCCGATCCCGCTCTCGGCCCACCCGCGCAGACACGCCTCCCGCGCCTCCGGCGCGAGGTCGCCAAACCGCCGGAACTGACCTGCCAGCACCGCGTTTGCCAGCCGATTGTCGAACAGACCGAGCAGTTGCCTGAACTGCGCGCGCTGCGCCGGGTCGGCCAGCGCGATGCCCTGCGCGACCAGCTCCGGCACGCCGAGATCGCTGGCTCCCCGACGAAACAGCTCTGCCGGCTCCTCGCCCTCGATCGCTGGGATCAGCGTGTCGCAGATCGCCGTTAGGGTGGCCAGTTCCTCTCGGGTTAGAAATCCGCCTTCCTCGCCCATGCCCCCTGCCTTATTGGTACTGTACGCAGGATTGCGGCAAAACGGTGGAGAAATCTGTCTACGGCGTCAACGGATGTGAAACGTTATGCGTAATAAAGGGCAATTTGTGGTACGATAGTTAGTAGGGCTTCCCGCTCTCCTTGAATGTTGTAGATGAAAGGAGAGCCAATGGACACGGACCAAGGT
>JACQUC010000234.1 GCA_016210495.1 Chloroflexota bacterium | reverse complement strand
GGAGAGGGATAGGGTGAGGGAGCCCCTGGAGGCCATATGATGAAACCATCAGAACAACTCGCAACCATCGTCGAAACCGACGTTCTCATCGTCGGCGGCGGCCTGGCCGGCCTCAACGCCGCCATTGCGGCCGGCGAAAACGGCGCTCGCGTCGTCGCCGTCGACAAAGCCGGCATCAACCGCAGCGGCGCCATGGGCGGAGGCATCGATCACTTTGCCGCCTACCTGGAGACAGGGCCGGAGTGGGACACCCGCGAAGGTTATCTCGAGCACCTGTGGCAGGTGGGCAAGGGTGGCGTAAACCTCAGCGTTCACAACGCAGTCTACTGCCGCGAGCTCAAGGCCGCCATCGCCAGGATGGCCCGCATTGGCAATCCGCTGACCCAGCCCGACGGCACGTTCTACCGTACCCAGTCACTTGGCAGACCCGGCCCTCTCTCGATCAACTTCGATGGTAGGAACCTCAAGCCCAAGCTAGCCAAAGAGGCCCGCCGGCTCGGTACGCGGGCCCTGGAGAAGGCCATGGCCACTGATCTCCTTATGCGCGATGGCCACGTAGCTGGAGCGATGTGCTTCGACATCAGAACGGGCGAGTTCATCGTCGTCCGCGCCAGGGCAACCATCCTATCGACCGGTAGAGTCGACCGTCTTTTCGAGAGCCCCACCGGCAACTCGTTCAATACCTGGATGTGTCCCGCCGACACGGGCGGCGCCCAGGCAATGGCTTTTCGCGCCGGCGCTGCGCTGGCGAATATGGAGTATGCCCAGGTCACGGTGGTTCCCAAAGGGTTCAGCGCGCCCGGCCTCAACGCCCTCACTGGGATGGGCGGACGCTTTGTCAACGCGCTTGGCGAGGAGTTTATGACCCACTACCATCCCCTCGGCAACAGGGCGCCCCGCTTCAAGATGGCCCAGGGCGTCCTGACCGAGTTGCGCGAAGGCCGCGGGCCGGTGGTGCTCGACTGTCGACACCTGCCGGCGACTGCGCTCGAACATCTCAATAAGACGCTTGGCTACGATAAGAGCACCCTGCCGGATTTCCTTCGCGCCAAGGGCGTCGACCTGGCCACGCAGCCGGTGGAAGTTATGGTCTCCGAAGGGCTGCTGGGAGGGCCGGTCGACGCGCTCGGCAGCGGCATAATGATCGACGAGACCTCCGCATCTACCCTGCCCGGCCTGTTCGCCGCCGGCGACTGCACGGACCAGGCCTCCAACTGCTCGGCCTCGGTGACCAGTGGCTACGCCGCCGGCAGAGATGCGGCAAAGTATGCGTCGTCTGTCGCCGCCCTCGTCGACGTCGATTGGGCTCAAGTCGCTGCTGGCATGGAGCAGGTGCTATCGCCCATCCAGCGCAAGGCTGACGTCCACTATCGCGAATTGGAGGACGTTCTGCAGAAGATAATGTGGCAGTACGTCGGCCCCGCGCGCAGCGAGCTTGGCCTAAAGTATGCCCTTCAGAAGCTGGACAGTCTCACGCCCCATCTGGACGACATTGGCGCCAGAGACTTCCACGAAGTGATGCGAGCGAACGAGGTCAGGGACCTTCTCCTGATCGGCAAGATCATGGCCACTACCGCCCTGTACCGCCAGGAAAGCCGCTTTGGCGTCCATCACTATCGTGTAGACTACCCGAATCCTGACGACCAGAACTGGCTCGGCCTCGTGGTCGCCAACCGCAATGGTGATCGCATCGACACGTCGTTCCGGCCCTTGCCCTACGAAATGCCCGCGCCATAACCGGGCAGAGCGCGATCACTGCCGTAACAATTAGCGCCGCAACCGATATTTGCAGTCCCAGCGCAAATGCCGGTGGATCGTACTCGAACCTCACCTGGTGCTCTCCCGCCTCCACTCGAACCGCCCGCATTACGTAGTTCGCGCGGTATACCTTCGTCTCCTGCCCGTCCACGAACGCTTTCCAACCGGCATCGTAGCCATCGCTTAGCACCAGCCAGGAGGCGGCGTTTGTAGACACGAAGACCTCGACCTCGTTTGCGTTGACGTCTCGAACGCCTGCGTTGCCTCTGGCCTCGACGCTTGCGAAGGTCGGCGCCGTGCCGTCAAGTAGCACGTCCTCCCGCGGCCTGAAATTAGGTGAGCCTATCGTCTGGACGGTCGCCTTCTCGTCGGGTACCGATCGGCCTCTTCCCACGACGAATGCGCGGGGCAGGGCGTTCGGATTCTCGTAGATCTCAACCCCGTCGGCGGCGAACACCCTCGACAGGCCTGACGCAGAATCCACACCTCCTGCCCCAGCCACGACGTACCTTACGCCCAGAAGCTCGAACAGCTTGGGGCTGGGCTTGGCCAGCAGTTGGTATCCGCCAAAGGCAACCCTCGTGGCAAAAGACTCGTAGAAGGTCTGGAATTGCCGGTCGACTGTCATCTCGTATCCTCGGATGTCTTGCAGCCGCCAGAGCATGCTTGCGTTGGGCGTCAGCGCGAACCCAACCCCGGCGATTCTTTGGGTCCCAACCTTGTCCTTGAGAAAGGTGATCGCCTCGGTGGTAGGGAAAACCTGCTCCAGTGGCAGACTTGGGTTATAGCCAAGCGCTAACGTTCCCAGATCGGCCGCCGTTAGGAGAACAATGCCCATCCTGAGCGCCTCTCCCCGGGCGGATTTCCTCGTGGCAAGTAGAAGCCACAGTCCCACCGCCCAGATGATGGGCAGATACACGCGCAGCGTCAGCGGGCTGTAGAACATCGTTAACGTCTCATAAAGTTGTGGCAGTTTCGCGAAGTAGTAGTCGAACGGCTCGCGAAATCCAGGACTGCTGCCGATTTGCGCCGCGATATACTGCCTCCCGAAGGCCAAAATCGGCTCCTTCAAGATCACGAGAGTACCGAACACGGCCAGTGTACCAATCAGGCCGACAAGTGTCGACACCGCCAGTAGCCCTTGAACCCTCTTTACGAACCGTTCGTCGTCTGCCCTCTTGAGCAAGTAATCGGTCCCCAAGGCGCAAAGAACCGCTACGCAAAAGGTCAGAGCCAGACGCAGTCTCGCATTGGCAGCCAGACTGAATATCGGCAGATGGTTGAAGATCTCGAAGCCCGGCAAACGGAGTGCTATTGCGGCGGCCACCAACCCGGCGCCGAGCCAGAACGCGGCGAGCGGATTTCTCCGCCACGTTGTGGCGCCGATGACGGCCAGCACAAGGGGCACCGTTCCCACATATGCCGCCTGTTCGTTGAAGTTTGAAAACGCGTTCCACCATTCGGCATGCGGAACGCTCGGGTTCCCGAAAGCGTTGGGCGACACAATGCTAAGCCCGGACGTGACCTGTTTCCACGCATCTACGGAGAACAACAAGTTCTCACCTCGCCCGGCCTGCCGCGTCGCGAACGTCGAGGTCTCCCGCAGAATCGCCAGAAATGGCAGTACCTGCACCGACGAGATGGCGAACCCGATCACAAACGAGGCCCCCGCTGCTAGGCCCCGTCTCCAGCTTGTCCGCCGCCAGTCCGCGCTCTTCGGCTTGGCGAGGAGCCGAAATAGCAGGTACGCCGTCCAGACCACGCCAATGTGGAAGGACGTTTCGGGGTGGCCGCCAAGAAACTGAGCGCCGGCGACCATGGCAAGAGCGGCAAAATTGAGGGCTCCGCCGAATCTTAGCAACCTCTCGGTAGCCAACAAGGTCAGAGGGAGCAGCATAGCGACATTGGAGATAGGTGAGCCCAGCCAGACGATCGAGAACCCTCCAAACGCGAAAGCGCAGGCGCCGACAAAGCCACCGGTCCTGCCCGCCCCGAGCAACCGGACGTAGTAGTAGGCACCAAGTCCACCCAGCAGCAACCGGACAATCGCCAGGTATCCAATCCCCACGGGTGTCGGTAAGAAGTAGAGAAGCAGATTGAGCGGATACAGCACCGCCGATTGCTGGTTGGCCAGGAATGGTGTTCCCGCGAGCACGTAGGGATTCCAGAGCGGCACGATCCCCTGGCGAAGGCTCTCACTTCCGAACATTAGCCACGGATAGAACTGGAACACCTGATCTGACAACAACGGGTTGGACGGGAACTTGAACCCCGGTGGCGCGACGTTGCGCCACAAGGGGTCGTGCGAATAGATCATGTCGGCCGGCGTCAACACTTCCTGCAGCAACACCACCCGCCAGAACACGGCGATCAGGATCGCCAGGAGCCCAGCGCTGACGACGACGAGCTCCCGCCACCCTGTAGGACAGGATCTCAGAATGCTCCTCCGGAAGCTATGGCCACGTTGTAGCAACCGATCCTCCGCAACCACATTCGTAGGGGCAACCCTGCGTGGTTGTCCTAATTCATTCTTAGAAACGCATCCTTGCCCTATCGCCTCCCTGGCGACGCCAGTCGCAAATATGCCGCCCTCGACCGCATCGTCGAATAGACCCCAATCAGACCCGTAATCAGCAGCGCCGCGACCGAAACACGCAGCCCAATCGCAAAGGCCGTCGGCTCATACCTGAATTCCACTAGGTGCTGCCCCGCCTCCACTCGTACCGCCCGCATGATGTAGTTCGCACGGTACACTTTCACCTCGCGCCCGTCCACGAAGGCCTTCCAGCCGTCCTCGTAGGCATCGCTCAGCACCAGCCAGGCGGCAGCATCGGCAGATACCGAGACGTGGACCTCGTTGGCGTTCACGTCTCGAGCACTCGCGTTGCCCCGGACGTCCGCATTGCCGAGAACAGGCATCGTGCCCTCAAACAACACTTCCTCGCGCGGTCTGAAGCTTGGCGACCTCATTTCCTCCAGGATCGCCTCTTCGCTGTCCAACTTTCGCGCACGCCCGACCACGAATGCCCGTGGCAGCGCGCTCGGGTTCTCGAAAATCTCAACCCCCTCGCTGGCAAACACCAGGGATAGTTCTGATGTGGGGTGTACATCGCCTTTCTGAGCGACGACGTACTTCACGCCAAGAAGCTCGAACAGCCTGGGGCTGGGCTTGGCCAGAAGGCTGTACGCGCCGAAGGGCAACCTCGTGGCAAGCGCGTCGAAGAATGTCTCGAACCGCCGGGACGAGATGTTCTCGTAGCCTCGCACATCCCGCAACCCCCATACCATGTTTGCGTTAGGCATTAGAGCCAGGCCGATCCCCGCAACCCTGGCGCCGTCCGCCCGCTCCCGGAGAAACCGTATCACCTCCGTCTCGGGATACACCTGTTTCGCGTCGATACTCGGATTATAGCCCCAGGCCAGTACCATCAGGTCCACCACGGTTAAGACGACCAGGCTCGCCTTGATCACTGTGCGGCGTACGCATTTTCCGCCGCACGCGACAAGTGTCAGCCACAAACCCGTCGCAAAAAGAATGGGCAGGTACACGCGCACCGCCAATGGACTGTAGAATCGCAGCAGCGCATCGTACATATCAGTCAGTTTCGACCGGTAATACTCGAGTGACTCGGGGTATCCTGGCTGGCCATAAACATTGCTCGTCACATACTCTGTCCCATAGCCCAAGATAAAATCCCTGAACACCAGCAGTCCCCCAAACACCGCCAGCGCACCGCACAGACCAAGCAGCGCTGATATCAATAGCATCTTCTTGACTTTGTTGACCAGCGCTGCGTCCCCGATCTTCTGCACCAGGAGGTCGGTTCCAAAGGCCGCGAGAACTGCGGCACCTATCGTCATGCCCAGGCGCAGACGTCCGCTGTAGGCGATGCCGAACACCGGCAGGTGGTTGGCGGCCTCGAAACCGGGCAGGTGATAGGCCAGACCAAAATAGACTACGACGGCGCCGAGCCAGAAGGCGACATAGGGGCTCCTTCTCCACGTGGTGGCTCCTATGATCGCCAGCACCAGGGGAGTTGTCCCGACGTAGACCGCCTGCTCGTTGGGGCTCATGAAAGGGCCAAACCACGTGGCGTTTGGCACCGTCGGGTTCCCCAGCGCATTTGGAAAGACGATGGTGACGGCGCTGACGAGTTCTTTCCACAGCCCCGGATGAACGAGCCAATCCCCGCCCGTGCCCCCTTGGCGCGCGGCAAACGCAAACGTGTCCGGAAGGATGGCTAGAAAAGGAAGCACCTGCACGGACGCAATCGCGAACCCGAGCAGACACGACGCCCCTAGCTGCAAGCTCAACCAGCCTACAGACGACCATGCTGCTCTATGCCTGACTTCCAGACTAAGGCGAAACAGCGCGTAAACCGCCCAGATGAGGCCAAAGTGGAACGACGTCTCAGGATGGCCGCCAAGGAGCTGCGCAGCGATGACGAGAGCTAGTCCGGCGAACCATGGGCCGCCGCCGCGCCTGAAGAGCTTCTCCGTGAGCAGCAGCGCCAGCGGCAGCAGTACGATGATATTCGACATCGCGTAGCCCAGCCAGACGATGGAGAACCCCCCGAACGTGAAGGCACAGGCACCTACAAAACACCCGCTCCGCCCCGCCCCGAGCGTTCGCAAGTAGTAGTATGTGGACAGGCCGGCTACAAGCAGGCGGACGATAGCCAGATATCCGATGCTCACCGGCATCGGCAGAAAGTACAGCAGCAGGTTGATGGGATACAGGAAGGCAGACTGCTGGTTGGCCAGGTAAGGAGTGCCCCCGAGCACGAAGGGATTCCAAAGAGGGATAACCCCCTGGCGCAGGCTCTCACCGTTGAAAGTTAGCCACGGGTACCACTGAAAGACCAGGTCTGACAGGGCGTGGTTCGATGGAAACCTGAAATCAGGCGGTGCGACCGCCCGCCAGACCGGGTCGAGCGAGTAGATTAGGTCGGCCGGTGTCAGCACTTCCTGAAGGAACACCACGCGCCAGAACAGCGCCCCCAGGATGGCAAGAAACCCCGCCGAGACCACGGCAAACTCACGCCACCCGACACAAGGTAGATCCAGCGCGCGTCTCAACCGCTCCGCCTTGAGCTCCAGCAACTACACCTCCAACAATTAGAGTCCTAAGCTGGTCTCAGGTGTAACAGGCAAAATCCGTAGTGGCGGACGTCCTCTGTCCGCCCGGGGCGGGGCAGGGCACCGCCGCCATTTCCACCGAAAACTAAGCTGCGACGCGACCGATCATATCAGCACTTCCCAGGGCTGTCAACGAGCCAGACTCGCGAGACTGACAAGCGTGTATGCCTGCTGTCGTCCCCTCGCGTCACTCCGTGTCTCCGTGGTTTCGTCCCTGCGCGCTCCAAAATTGACTTGGGACAGTGCCATAATGTACAATAGAATCAGTTTGGCGGCCCTGTGTCACGCAGGGCCGGGAAAGACGATGATCGAGAGGAGTAGGCGGCTCCGATGCTGGCAGAGAAGGCGGGCCACAGGCTGAAAGCTCGCCGCGGCAGAAGGCGCCGAAGGTCGCTTGGGAGTCGAAGGGCCGAGAGCTGTCTTGACAGCGTTAGGCCTTTACGGGTCAGCCCGTTATAGCTTACGAGGGCCGTGCCCTGCGCGCGGCCAAACCAAGGTGGTACCACGAAGCGCTCCTTTCGTCCTTGCGGCGAAGGGAGTTTTTGATTGCTTGCACAGGATCCTTCCCGTGGGAGGTGAAATCGACATGTATCCGTCCGATTCCCCTGATCCGTCAGACCGCCCCGAGATGGCCAAGGCGTACGACCACCGTCAGGTGGAAGAAAGGCTTTACCAAGCCTGGGAGACCAGAGGCTATTTCACTCCGAAGGTCGACTGGAACAAGAAGCCCTTTGTCATCTCGATGCCGCCTCCAAACGTCACCGGCGAGCTGCACTACGGCCACGCCATGTTCGTGGCCCTTCAAGACCTCATAATTCGCTGGCGCCGCATGCAGGGCCATGCCGCGCTCTGGCTGCCCGGCTCGGACCACGCCGGCATCGCCACCCAGAACGTCGTGGAAAGACAGCTTGCCAAGGAGGGGTTGACGCGTCACGACCTCGGCCGCGAGCGGTTCGTCGAACGAGTCTGGCAATGGAAAGAGAAGTACGGTGGGATCATCACCCATCAACTGCGGCGTATGGGCGCGTCCTGCGACTGGACGCGCGAGCGCTTCACCCTCGACCCTGGCCTTTCGCGGGCCGTCCGCGAGACGTTTGTGCGCCTTTATCGCAAAGGTCTCATCTACCGCGGCGAGTATATGATCAACTGGTGCCCGCGCTGTGCCACCGCGCTCTCCGACCTCGAGGTCGACCACGTCGAGCTTCAGGGCAAGCTTTACTACGTGCGCTATCCGCTGGTTCTCAGGAACAGGGAGAAGACCCAACAGTACATCACCGTGGCGACCACCAGGCCAGAGACGATCCTCGGAGACACAGCCGTAGCCGTCAGTCCGGACGACCGGCGTTACAAGCCCCTCGTCGGAAGGGCTGCTATTCTTCCGTCGGTCAAAAGAACCATTCCTATCATCGCCGACGCCTCGGTCGATCCCGCCTTCGGCACCGGCGCGGTCAAAGTTACGCCCGCCCACGACCCGACTGACTACGACGTTGGCAAGCGCCACGCCCTGCCATCGGTTAACATAATGAACCTGGACGCCACGATGAACGAAAACGCCGGCAAATACGTCGGATTGGACCGCTACGTCTGCCGCAAAGAGCTTCTGGATGAGCTGGAAGCGGAAGGATTGCTGGTGAAAGTCGAGGACTATCTCCATTCGGTCGGTCACTGCGAGAAGTGCGGCACCGTGGTCGAGCCGCTGATTTCCAAACAGTGGTTTGTGCGTATAGAGCCCCTGGCTCAACCTGCCATCGAGGCTGTCCGCCTGGGGCGGACCCGCTTCATCCCCGAGCGCTTCGGCAAGATCTATTTCAACTGGATGGAGAACATTCGCGATTGGTGCATCTCGCGCCAGCTCTGGTGGGGCCATCGCATCCCCGTGTGGTACTGTGAGGATTGCGGCGAGCTTACCGTCGCCGTCGATACTCCAACCGCCTGTGCTAGCTGTGCGGGCCCGCGCCTGGTGCAGGACCCCGACGTGCTCGACACCTGGTTCAGCTCGGCGCTGTGGCCTTTCAGCACGTTGGGGTGGCCCGACGAAACCGAGGACTATCGCTACTTCTATCCCACCGACGTTATGGAGACCGCCTACGACATCATCTTCTTCTGGGTGGCCCGGATGATGATGATGGGCATCGAGTGCACCGGAAAAGAGCCGTTCCGCGACGTGTACCTGCACGGTCTGCTGCGCGACGAGAAGGGTGAGAAGATGAGCAAGAGCAAGGGCAACGTCGCCAATCCCCTCGACGTCATCGCCAGGTACGGCGCCGATGCCCTGAGGTTCACCATCCTGACCGGCAGTACTCCCGGCAACGACATGAAGATGTCCCAGGATAAGCTCGAGGCGGGCCGAAACTTTGCCAACAAGCTATGGAACGCCGCACGATTTGTCCTCACGGTCACGCCCCAGGCAGGTCTCGGCAATTTTCAGCCGCAGGAATCGGACTTCACGCTGGCAGATAGATGGATTCTCAGTCGCGCCAGTGAAACCATCACCAGGGTTAGTAATCTATTGGAGCAGTACCAGTTCGGTGAGGCGGGCCGACTCATCTACGAGTTCCTGTGGAGCGAGTTCTGCGACTGGCATATCGAGATCTCCAAGATAACCCTGTACGGCCCGTCCGGTGACAAGGCCAAGCAGACGACCCTATGGGTGCTCTATCACATTCTGGATGCCACCCTGCGCCTGCTTCATCCGTTCATGCCCTTCGTAACCGAGAAAATCTGGCTCCATCTGCCTCACCAGGGCGAGAGCCTGATGATCGCGCCCTGGCCCCAGGCCGGCAAAACCTATCCCGAGGCCGAGCGCGAATTCGGAGCAATCATTGCGACGATTCGAGCCATTCGGAACGCCCGTTCCGAGTTCGGCGTGGAGCCCGCGCGCCGGATCGAAGCCATCGTCGTCGCAGACACAAAGCAAGCACTGCTCGATGCTCAGAAATCCATCATCACCACCCTGGCGCGGCTTGAGCCCTTCACCGTCGTGCAATCTCTTGCCGACAAGCCGAAGCAGGCGCTTCACCTGATCGTCGACGATGTTGAGGCCTACCTGCCGCTTGCGGGTATGTTGGATATTGCAGCCGAGATAGGCCGCCTGGAGAAGGAAGTCCAGTCCGTTCAGCAATTGATTGCGCGCGGCGAGGCCCAGCTAAGTCGTGCCGACTTTGTTGGCAAGGCGCCCGTGGCGGTGGTGGACAAAGAAAGGACAAAGTTGGCAGGTCATAGGGAGCGACTGGCTAAGCTGCAAGAACGGCTTGCCGCGCTGGCGGCTTAGGAGAGGCCAGCGCACGCAAGCTCTATCATTCCAAGCCGCTTTCCCTTATAATTACCTGGTGCGTGCTCAGCCAACATCTTCGGTGATATGTTGCAGGGGGCCTTGCCCGGGAAATGTATTGCCGTATGCCTTGTAGGGGCAACCCTGCGTGGTTGCCCCGTTTCTTGTAGGGGCAAGCCTATGTGTTTGCCGTATTGCTGCTCTGGCGGCAAAGATGATGATGGACTTGGAGAAAACATCCCTGACCGATCAAAGCCAAATCCTCCCACGTCGCATCTCCGACTTTGTCGCTTACGCGAACAAAGCCAATCGTCGCGAAGCGGAACAGGAACTGATGGCCTGCTTGGGCGATCGTTTGGCGCAGCAGCGTAATCGTCTCGGCGGGTTGGAGCTGAGGCTGGCTGCTCGTGATCGCCTCACCGCTATCGCGGAGGTGGATCGAGTTCTCCTCCGCGTGCAGTTGCTGATCGAGGATCTGCGGGCTATTGGCGCCGAGCATCACGCCTGGTTCGAAGCGGACGCACTACCGGAAGATGACCTGGAAACCCTGTACCGCTGTGACCTATCATTGCTGTCCGGGGTTGACGCGCTGGCCGAAGCGATAGGCGAGCTTTCGCTCGCGGTCGACGGCGAGGAGTCTTTGGCCGCCAGGACGGGCGATCTGGTCGATCTGCTCGACCTTTTGAACGAAAGACTCGGACGTCGCCGGAAAGCCATCCAAATCCTGTCGCGATGACTCGGCGGGGTGCGGAATGAACCGACGTGTGCGAGGTTTCCTCGCCCTGGGGGAGGGCTCTGCACGGCGTGCTGAACAACAAACATTAGACGACGGTATTCAAGATTGGCTGACATTCGTCCTTTCAGGGGACTGAGATACAATTCAGCGAGAATAACAGACCTCTCCGCGGTGGTTACGCCGCCTTACGACGTGATCTCCTCCGAAGCGCAGTTGGAGTACTACGCCAGGTGCGAGTACAACATCGTCCGTCTCGAGCTGGGCCTGGAACTCGAGGGCGACGACGATCGCGAAAACAAGTACACGCGCGCCGCCTCCTGTTTTACCCAATGGCGACGAGAAGGTGTCCTGCTGCCAGAGGTGATCCCTGCTATGTACGTCTACGAGCAGGAGTTCTCGCACGATGGCCGGCGCACGGTTCGACGCGGTCTTCTGGCGGCCCTGAAGCTGGAGGAGTGGGACAAGGGCGTGGTTCTCCCCCACGAGGACACGCTGCCCAAGCCCTTATCCGACCGATTCCGCCTTGTGCAGGCGTGCAATGCCAACCTTAGCCCTGTTTTCGGACTGTACGATGGCTCCGAGAGCGCAGTCGACAATCTGCTCGAAAGCGTGGTGGCTGCACCTCCCGATGTCCGGCTCGTAGACGAGGACGGCGACGAGCACCGCCTGTGGGTCGTTGTTGACCAGCCTGCATTGCGCAATCTGCACGCGGGGCTGCTCGGCAACCGGGTATTCATTGCCGACGGGCACCACCGCTATCTGACGGCGCTGCGCTATCGGGATGAGATAAGGCGCACCCAGCCCGGTGCCCCGGACGACGCCGCCTTCAACTTTGTCATGATGTTGTTAGTCAGCCTTGACGATCCTGGACTGGTCGTCTTGCCGACCCACCGCCAGATTTGCGATCTGGATCACGACGCGCTGGGTAGGCTGGAAACGGAGCTTGCGGTTCGCTTCGATATCCAACATCTTCCCCTCGATCTCGGAAACCTGAAAGCGCAGGTTGCCGCCGTCCTGGATGATATGAATCGCACCTCTGGAGCGCTGCACACCTTCGCCGCCTGTGGACTGCGTAATGGCCATCTCAGCGTGTTGCGGCTTCGAGCCGACGTGGACCTAGACCGTTTAATGTCGCCCGAACGTTCACGTCCCTGGAAAGAGCTCGACGTGAGTGTGCTGCACACGCTGATCGTAGACCATGCGCTATCCTACCTGGGGCGTTCGCAGGTAGATGACAAAGTAGTTTCGTTTACTCGCGACGCCACGCAGGCCGTTCGCGCCACGCTCGAAGGCGTCTGCGCTCTGGCCCTGCTGCTCAATTCCCCCACCGTGCAACAGGTGAGAGATGTGGCTCTCGCCGGAGATCGCATGCCCCAGAAGTCCACCTACTTCCACCCCAAGCCCTTGACTGGCCTGGTCATCAACCACCTGGTGGGCGTCTTACCACATTTCTATTAGAACGATGGCCTGATCGAGTTGCCTTGGCGGCGAGAACTTCTTGACAACGCCAGGAGAACCGGATAAACTGTTAGCGTCAGTTGAATAGCTCGGACGCAATCTACCTTCGAGGCCAGGTGAGGCGCGCTTCCGGCGCCAATTCCTGATCGGCGGTATAGCCCGCAACCCGCGCGAGCGGTGGATCTGGTGCAGTTCCAGAGCCGACGGTATAGTCCGGATGGAAGAAGGCAGAAGCGCTATCGTTGGGTGACCGATCGGGACCCGAAGTGCTCTGCGCCTTCGGGTCTCTTATTTGCTCGAATCGAGCGTGGCCTGACCCTGCAGAGTTGTAGTGCGTCCTTCCGCAGAAGGACTGCTGGGGTGGGCGAGAGCCATCCGTAGGGGCGGACGGCCCTGTCCGCCCAGGGCGGGGTGGGGCAAGCCGTCCCACAGGGGAAGGTTACACTTCCAATTTACACTGGAGAACCAGATGAGCTACATGCGGCGGGCATTGGAGCTCGCCAGGATGGCGCAGGGGCGCACCAGCCCGAACCCTCCCGTCGGCGCCGTTGTCGTCAACGGCGGACGCATCGTCGGCGAGGGGCACACGCAGCCGGCCGGATCGTGGCACGCCGAGGTTGTCGCCTTGCGCCAAGCCGGATATCAGGCCAGAGGCGCCAGCCTCTACGTCACACTCGAGCCCTGCTGCCACCACGGTCGCACTCCTCCATGCACCAAGGCCATTATCGAGGCGGGTGTGGCCACGGTTCACGTCGCGACCATCGATCCCAACCAACTGGTGGACGGCAAGGGCCTGCGCGAGTTGGAGGCTGCCGGCGTCGAGGTAGTGGTCGGAGAAGCGGAAGCGGATGCCTTGGAAGTCGTCGAGGCCTTCGCGACCTACGTTGCCACAGGCCTGCCCTTCTTTACGCTCAAGTGGGCGATGAGCCTCGACGGAAAGATAGCCGCCTGGTCCGGCGATTCCAAATGGATAACCTGCGAGGCGGCAAGAGCCTATGGACACGAGTTGCGCGACACCTCCGATGCCATAATGGTGGGGGTCAACACCATCGCCGCCGATAATTCGCAACTGACCGTGAGGCTTGCGCAGAACTTGCGTCCGGCCAGGCCCTCAGGCCCGCTGCGGGTGGTGGTGGACAGCACCGGTCGTATTCCTCCGAGCGCGCGTGTGCTTGCTCCTGACCTGGCCATCGGCACTGTCGTGGCCACCACGCAAAGATGCGGTGATGTCACGCGTCGAGTGCTTGAGGAGCGGGGCGCCGAAGTTCTCGTGCTACCCGAGCGGCAGGGCCGCGTAGACCTGCGAGCGCTCGCCCTGGCCTTGGCCCAGAGGGGCGTTGTACACGTCCTGGTCGAGGGCGGCGGTACACTCATAGGGGCCTTGCTCGACGAGGGGCTGGGGGACAAGATTTACTCCTTCGTCGCGCCCGTGATCATCGGCGGCCGCGGTGCTCCCGGGCCGGTGGGCGGTGAGGGCGTCGAGCGCATCGCCCAGGCGTTTCGACTGCGAGACGTCAGGGTCGAGCGCGTCTCTGACGATCTTCTGGTGGTGGGGTACATAGGCAATGCCCTGGAACGTAGTGCGGGGGCTTGTCCAAATACAGCGTAGGGGCGCGGTCTCCGCGCCCTGGGCTGGGGGCACCGCCCGACACCCCATTCTGCATCGAGAACTAGTTAGTCTCCGGTGCAGGACAGAACAACGTAGGGGCGCGGTCTCCGCGCCCTGGGCGGGTGGGGTGGCCATCACCACCATGTTGCACCAGATAATAGTTAGTCTCCTAGAGGAGAGCAATGAATGTTCACAGGCATAGTTGAGGAAATTGGCACGGCCGTCAGGGTCGAGCCCCGCGCACTGACCGTCAGCGCCAGGAAGGTCTTGGACGATGTCAAGGAAGGCGACAGCATAGCCGTGAACGGCGTGTGCCTGACGGTGACCGCCTTCTCTGCCAAGCATTTCTCCGTGGGGTTGATGCCCGAGACGCTCCGCCGGAGCAACCTGGGTTTTCTCCGCCCGGGCGACCCTGTCAACTTGGAGCGGGCGCTCGCGGTGGGCTCGCGGCTGGGTGGCCACTTCGTTCAGGGCCACGTCGATGGCCTTGGCAAGGTGGCGTCGATGCACAAAGAGGACGTCGCCATTTTCGTGCGGTTCCTCGCGGAGCCTGAAATCCTCCGCTACATCGTCGAGAAAGGCTTCATCGCCGTCGACGGCGTGAGCCTGACGGTGGTCAACTGCGATCACGAGTCCTTTAGCGTTTCTCTTGTGGGATATACCCAGGGCGCCATCATCCTCACGCGAAAGACGCCGGGCTATGTCGCCAATCTGGAGGTGGATATCCTGGGTAAGTATGTGGAAAAACTGGTCGGTGGATCAAAACAGCCTCGGCCTCTGACCGAGGAGTTCCTGGCGGAACACGGCTACCTATAGAAGTCTGGAGGGGGACAAAATGCCGCTCGCAACAGTCGAAGAAGCCATTGAGGAGTTTAGATCGGGGAAGTTCGTCATTATTGTAGACGACGAGGATCGCGAGAACGAGGGTGACCTTGCAGTCGCCGCGCAGTTTGTGAGTCCAGCGGCAATCAATTTTATGGCCAAATATGGTCGCGGGTTGATCTGTACAGCCCTGACAAGTCAGCGGGTAGATGAGTTGAAGATACCGATGATGGTGCAGGACAACACTTCTACTTTCGGCACCGCTTTTACCGTTTCGGTGGAGGCCAAACACCACGTGACCACGGGCATCTCCGCCCCGGATCGAGCGGCAACGGTGAAGGCGTTGATCGATCCCAGTACGAAGCCCGATGACTTGTCCCGGCCGGGGCATATGTTCCCCTTGCGTGCCAGGGATGGAGGCGTGCTGGTTCGCGCGGGGCAAACCGAGGCGTCCGTCGATCTGGCCGGATTGGCAGGCCTTTACCCCGCCGGGGTCATCTGCGAAATCATGAACGACGATGGCACTATGGCACGGCTGCCCCAGCTCGAGGAATTCGCCGCGTGGCATGACCTCAAAATCATTAGCGTCGCCCAGCTCATCGCGCACCGTCGGCGCACTGAAAAGCTGGTCGTGCGGCTCGCCGAGGCCAATCTACCCACCAGGTTCGGCGACTTCAGCATTATTGGCTACGAGAGCTTGATCACGCGCGAGCACCACGTGGCCGTGGTGAAAGGTGACGTGGCCACGGGCGAGCCCGTCCTGGTTCGCGTCCATTCCGAGTGCCTCACGGGCGATGTGTTCCATTCCCTGCGCTGCGACTGTGGCGATCAACTGGTCGCGGCCATGCGGATGATCGCCGAGGCAGGGCGCGGCGTGGCACTTTATATGCGTCAGGAAGGCCGAGGCATCGGTTTACATAACAAGCTCAGGGCCTACGAGCTACAGGATTCCGGGCTGGATACCGTCGAGGCCAACGTGCGACTTGGCTTCGCGCCTGACCTGCGTGATTATGGCGTGGGCGCCCAGATCCTCTTGGACCTCGGCGTCCAAGAGATTCGTCTGCTGACGAACAACCCCAGGAAAGTGGTGGCTATGGAGGAAGGCTATGGCCTGTCGGTTGTAGAGCGCGTTCCCCTCATCATCAGGCCAAATGCCAAAAACGAGAGGTACTTGCGAACCAAGCAAGTCAAATTGGGACATCTTCTGGCACTTGAGGAGGATTGATGGTGCGGACTTATGAAGGCAAGCTGATCGGCGAGGGGCTGCGATTCGGGGTAGTGCTCTCGCGTTTCAACGATTTCGTGGGTCGGAAGCTGCTCGATGGGGCCATGGACGCTCTGGTGCGCCACGGCGTGCAACACGATGACGTCGAAGTGGCGCTTGTGCCGGGATCTTTCGAGATACCGCTCGTAGCAAAGAAGATGGCGACGACTGGCAAGTACTCCGCCGTCATCTGTCTGGGTGTCCTCATCAGGGGATCCACGCCCCATTTCGACTACATCGCCGCCGAGGTCTCGAAAGGCATCGCCAACGTGGGGCTGGAGACCGGCGTGCCGATCATCTTCGGCGTGGTTACATCCGACAATCTCGAACAGGCTATCGAGAGGGCGGGTACCAAGGCTGGTAACAAAGGCTACGACGCCGCCGTCAGCGCCATCGAAATGGCCAACCTGCTTACAGCAGTGGGCTAGAACGGCGCGTGTCCCCCTCCCTCAGTGTCCCCTCTCCCTCTGGGAGAGGGTTAGGGTGAGGGCAGGGTGAGGGCACGATCCCGTCATTCTCGACCAACGCCAGCAGTTCCCGAAGATCCCCGACAATCGCTGCTGGCCCACGTGCGGCCAGCCGCGCTTCGTTGGCCACCCCGGTCAAGACGCCCACCACCGTGGCGCCGGCTGCCTTGCCGGCGTCCACGTCGGCGACTGAGTCTCCCACTACCAAACACTCTGCTGGGGGCAAATCGAGTCGCCTTGCGCATTCGAAGATGGCGTCCGGGGCAGGTTTGCGCTCCCGCACTTCCGCCGTCGTGACGATGGCCTCGAAGAAGTGGCCGATGCCCACTGCGTCGAGCAGGCGCTGCACCTGGTCGGGCGGCTGCGTTCTGCCCGTCGCGACGCCAAGCTTCAGCCCGTTGGAGCTCAAGACTGCCAGCGTCTCTCTTGCGCCAGGCAACACTGGCAATACACCGTCGTTTACCTGTCGAAAAGCCGCGATGATCTCTTGGCGACACGCCGTTAGGAACGACGGATCGTCGTGCCCCGGATACAGGCTCACGATAACACCTTCGAGATTCAACCCCTCGTTCAGCTTCTCGGCCAGCGATTCGACCGTGGCAGGACCCAATCCACACCGGCCTACGCCGTCGTTGAATGCCTGCTGGTACGCCCCCAGCGAATCCAGCAGCGTCCCATCCATGTCGAAGATGATACCTTTGATCTGCATATCCCTGCCCATGTCCATTCGAGCCTCTATGTGAAGGGATTCTAGCTGGCCAGAGCGGCTATGTCAAACGGTTGACGCGACCAAGCCCTCGTGATACTATGGCCCCGCCGACAGCGAGGTGCGCCGTATTCTGGGACTCACCACGGAGGAAGGCAATTGATTCTGCAGAAGATCTTCGAGCCGGCAACTATCAAAGGTCAGCCTGTAAAGAACAGGCTTGTCGTTCCGGCGATGCACACGAACCTGGGCAACCAGAAAGAGGGTATTGCCGACCTTGGCGTGGAGTTTTACCTCGCTCGCGCCAGGGGCGGCTTCGGCATGCTGGGCGTCGGCATCATCGACGCTCACCCCTTCGAGTGGTCCAGCCCGCTCGAAGTGCTTCTCCGGAACAGGGAGCACGTTCGCCGGCACGCCGAGCTGGTCAAGGGCGCCAAGGAATACGGCACGCTCATCTACGCCCAGGTCGGCATCAGGCGCATCTGGCCATTGCAAGACATGCGCCGCTTCCCCAGGCTGTCGACGATACCGCCCGAGCTGATCGACGAGATGGTCTCCGATGTTATCGCCACGGCCGTCCGCGCCCGCGAGGCGGGCTACGACGCCGTGGACTTGCTGGGCGTTGGGGGCGGAGGCATCAGTATCTTCTTGTCGCAGGTCTTCAACGACCGGAAGGACAAATGGGGCGGAAGCCTGGAGGGGCGTATGCGGTTCCCGTTGGAGATGGTGCTTGGCATCCAGCGGGAGCTTGGCGATGACTACCCTATCTTCTTCCGGCTGCACGGCGGCGAGTTCCTGCCCGATGGATACACCAACGAGACGGCCAAGGAGATCGCCCAGGCTCTGGCGAACGAGGGGGTCTGCTTCTTCAACGTGACCGGCGGCAGCCACGCAACGTCTGTGCCGCAGTTGACGGCCAACGTGCCGCGAGCAGCCTACGCGTTTCTGGCGCGAGAGATCAAGAGCGCCGTGGGGTCGCGGGCATTGGTGGCCGCATCGAACCGGATCACTCATCCAATGGTGGCGGAGGAGATTTTGCGCAAGGGTTGGGCGGACTTCGTCAGCCTGGGAAGGCAGGCTTTGGCTGATCCGGAGTGGCCCCGCAAGGCGCGGGAAGGCGACTTCGACGACATTCGCACCTGCGTGGCGTGCAACGAGTGCCTGGACGCCGCCACCGTTTACGAGAGGCCCGTCGGCTGCATGGTCAATCCCAAGGTCGCCCGGATTTCCGAGCGATGTCCGTTGCCGGCGACGCCTCGGCCAAAGCGGGTGATGGTCATCGGCGGGGGCTGCGTCGGCCTGCAAGCCGCGCTGAGCTGCGCCGAGCGGGGACATCGGGTCAGCCTCTACGAGAAGGAGAGCCATCTCGGCGGCAGTTGGCAGGCCTCTTTCATCTCTCCCGGCAGGATGGAGCTCTTCTATTATTTATACTGGCTCTGGCGACAGGTCAAACGAGCCGGCGTGGAGGTTCATCTGGGGACCGAGGTGATGCCGGCTCTCGTGAAGCAAGTCGCGCCGGACGTCGTGATCGTGGCCACGGGCGCGGAGCCACGCGTGCCGGCGATACCGGGGGTTGACCTCCCGCACGTGGTGTTTGCTCACGAGGTGCTGGAGGGGAGTGTGTCGATCGGGCAGCGGGTGGTCGTCATCGGCGGCGGTGGCGTAGGCGTGGAGACGGCTACGTATCTGGCGCAGCGGTGGATGCCGGATCGGGCGACGCTGGCCTTCTTGCGCGAAGTGGCGACTATGGAGAAGGACTCGACCTTCGTGGGGCCGAGGCACGACGTGACGCTGGTGGGCCGCAACCAGAACGTGGGCAAGGGGCTCGGCCCCGGCACGCGGTGGGTCCTACGCCGGGAGCTTCAGCACTCCGGCGCCCGGGTGCTGGCAGGTGCCGAGGCCGTGGAGATTCGGCACGACGGGGTGGTCGTGCGCACAGGTGATAAGGAGGATCTCATCCCGGCGGACACCGTGGTGCTTGCTGCCGGGTACGTGTCCAACGATCGCCTGTACCGTGACATCAAAGACATTGTTCCCGAGGCCTACACCTTGGGCAACGCAGCGGACGTGCAACACATCATCGCTGGCACTGGTGCTGCCCTCGACCTCGCGCTCAGAATCTAGACCGTTTCCGGTGCAAAACTCAGACGCGTAGAGGCGGACGTCTCTGTCCGCCCAGGGGTGGGGCGGGGGCGCCGCCGTCATTTCGCTCCAGGAACTGGCCAGGTGGGCCCAGGAGCCCTGGCGTAAGCGCTTACAGCTATTGACATCCTTCAACCGATGACATAAACTCGTGTTAGCCGGAAAGGCTGCTTAATTACGCTGGTTTTCGGTGCAGAATGGAAAGCGTAGGGGCGAGGTTTCCTCGCCCTGGGCGGGGTGGGTGGGTTGGGCATCACCGCCATTTCGCACCAAGAGCTCATAGTGGGGAGGGGTGATTACCTTGGCGACGATGAAAGGCAAAGAGGCTGTTTGCAAGATTCTCGAAGCGGAGAACGTCGGGTACATCTTTGGCAACCCGGGCAGTACAGAGGTACCTCTACTGGACACGCTGGTGTGTTACCCGGAGATTCGCTACGTGCTGACGCTGCACGAGGGCGTTGCCCTCGCAATGGCTGATGGCTATGCGCGTGCTTCAGGCCAGCCGGGTGTCGTGAGCGTACACGTCACCCCGGGCACGGCGAACACGATCGGTATGCTCTACAACGCCTGCGTCGACGGCGTTCCCCTGGTGATTATCGCCGGCCAGCAGGATTCGCGCATGCTCATTCGCGAGCCGTTTCTGTCAGCCGATGTCGTCGAGATGGCCAACCAGTTCACGAAATGGAGTTGGGAGGTGTCCAATGCCGAGCAGTTACCCATCGCACTGCGCCGTGCCTTCAAAGAAGCGACCACCGCGCCGGCAGGTCCCGTTTTCCTGTCTCTGCCGAGAAACGTCATGGAAGAAACTGTCGACCTGGACGTAGTTCCCCCCGCTCAATACCGGGTTGGCAATCGCATCAGGGGCGACATTGACGAGATCAGGAAGGCCGCCGAGATAGTCTTGGGAGCCCAGGACCCTGCGATCATCGCGGGAGGCGGCGTGGCGCAGGCTGGTGCCACGCCCGAGTTGGTGGCGCTGGCGGAGATGGTCGGCGCGCGCGTTTACGGCGAGCCGGGCTCGTTCCCTACAACCCACCCGCTGTACCTCGGTCCTGCCGACGTCAGGCAGGTCTCGGACCTCGTCAAGGGCGCGGATGTGCTGCTCGTCGTCGGACAAAGGATGTTTGCCGAGTTCCAGTACTCCCCCGCCCCGATGCTTCCACGGGGCGTCAAGGCCATCCATCTCGATGCCAGCAGTTGGCAGGTTGCCAAGAACCTGCCGCTCGCTGCCGCCATCGTGGCGGACATCAAGGTGGGACTGAAAGAGATGGCCCAGGCCGTGCGGGATTTGATGCACACCCGATATCTCGACGTCATCGAGGCCAGAACGGCCAGGAATCGCGAGGCTCGCGCTGCGTGGAAAAAGGCGCTCGAACAGGAGGCCAGGGCCAAATGGGACCGCGAGCCCATTTGCGGCGCGAGACTGGTTGGCGAGATGCGCACCGTTCTTCCTGAGAACAGCGTTATTGTCGAACAGGCCATCCGCAGTGCCACCTATCTAACCAGATACTTCGACTTCTCTGACTCCAAGAGCTACCTCACCGAACACGGCGGCGTCCTGGGCTGGGGTTTGGCGGCCGCCGTCGGCGTGAAGCTCGGGCTGCCCGACAGGAAAGTCTTCGCTTTCATGGGCGACGGCTCCGCCAGCTACGCGCCCCAGGCTCTATGGACGGCCGCTCGCTACGACATCCCTGTCACCTTCCTCATTTGTAAGAACGGTGCGTACATGGCCGTCAAGTCGCAACTGCTGAGCTACCAAGGCGAGGCGGCCAAGCAAAGTCAGTTCATCGGTACCGACCTCAGCCAGATCGACTTCGTCAAGATGGCCGAGAGCTACGGGGTGCGTGGCACGCGCGTGGAAAGGCCAGAGCAGATCGCTCCGGCGCTGATCGACGCGCTGGAGGCCAAGGGGCCAACCCTACTGGAGGTCGTCCTCGATCCCAAAGACGCTGGCTTCGGCGTGCCCAGGCTTCCGTAGGCTAAGCTGCGCTATGGTCTCGCCGAACGCGATGCAGGCCTCTCGTAATTGGCAGGTGGCGCTCGTCATTATTGCCACCGGATGCCTGTTTGTGCGTCTGTTTGGCTTGAACGCCACCGGGACCGGCGACGTGTTCATCTGGGAAAGGTTCGCCAGAAATTCCTACTCGCTGGGTGCAGTTGCGGGAATGGCGGCATCCAGGGGAGATTACCCGCCGCTGTTTTTCTACCTGGCAGGTGCAATTACCCACCTCATCGGTCCCCTGACGAGGCAAGGCATCAAAGTTGTGCTCCTGGCCTTCGAGCTCCTGCTGGTAGCGGCCCTTCTTTGGGACGGCAGCAGGCTGGCGCGGCGATTCAACCGGGTTGACAGCATACTCGTCTACGTTGCCAACCCGGCGATGATTCTCAACGCGACCCTGCTTGGCTATCTCGACGTTATTCCGGCTGCCTTTTTCGTAGCCGCTCTGGTCTCGCTCAGAAAAGGGCACGCCTTCTGGTGTGGTGCGCTCTTCGGCCTGGCATCGCTCTCCAAGTGGCAGCCCAACGTGCTCTTGCCTGTCATGGCCGCGTGGTGCCTGGCACTGCTGTTGGCGAGCAGGTTCCGCCCAGAGGCCTTGTCGTTCGGGCAGATTCGGAAGCAAATCGTCGTCGGCGGAATCGGCTATGCCGCCGTTCTGGCCGCCATGTTGCTGCCGTTCGTAGCAAGTGGCAGCTTTGGTGCCATTCTCGATTCCCTGAAGTTTGCAACCGGCCATTCCGCCTTCTCTCAGAACCAGCTCAATCTGGGCTGGCTCGTCATCGTCGGCGTGTACCTCGCCGGTCGAAGGACCGGCGACATCTTCGGATTCACTGTGAACGGCACCGAGTATGAGCCCTTTAGGTGGGCATTCATCGGCGCCTTCGCCATTTTCACGTTGATAATCGCGTTGAGCGCGGTGCGGTACCTTTCCCTGGCTTCGAAAGAGCCACCCCATATCAAGCCGCAGGTGGCGCTGGAGGTGTTCGTACACAGTCTAGTTCTGGCATACTGGGGCTACGTCGTCTTCGGGTTTTCAGTCCACGAGAACCACCTGGCCCTGATCATCCCCATCGCGTGCCTTCTGGGCCTTTGGAACAGCCGGTACCTTTCGTTATACCTGACACTGTCGGTGGTCTCGTTCCTGAACATGTACCTGTTCTTCGGCCCGTTTGGCGATCCCCTCCCCGGCGGCAGGGGCCTGATCTGGCACACGGCCTCTGCCCTCCTGCCGCTAATCAACATCGTCGCCTTGCTCTACTTCACCCGTGACTATGTTGCCAGATGTTGGCGAGTCCCTGCCCCAGATCAAGCCTAATACCAGATGTCTTTGGGTGCACCCCATATTGCCAGCGATCAGGTAGGGTGGGTAGCAAGCAGCCAATTCCATTGACTTCCAAGCGCACCCGTTGCATATTTGTGCCGCCCAGGCAATCAGGTTATGGTCAAACTGTCGGTCCCCGCGTCGAATGTACATCGCATCTCTTCGTCACAAGAATATTTGTACCTGCGGCACTCGCTAGGCTGCGGCCGAGGAAGGGGAAGCTATGGCTCGGGTCATTATCGAGAACCCGATCATAAACTCCCCATACGCCGAGCCCACCAGGCATTTTCGTTTCTCGGATGAAGGTATTAATACCATCCGTCCCGTCTACCCCACCAGGGCGGATAAGTGCCACGTCAACTACGTCGTCGCCGATACCGAATCCTGGGAACAGAAGATGGCGCAGGCTTTGGAGGAGATGGACGAGGTCGTCTGCTACGTCAAGAACCACAACCTCGGCTTTCACCATCCCGTACACCATCGGCGGCGAGGAAAAGAGCTACACCCCCGATTTCGTCGTCCGCCTCCGTGATGGGAACGGCAACATCTTAAGCCTGGTCATTGAGGTCACCGGCGAAAAAAAATGGACAAAGAGGCCAAGGCGAGCACCACGCGAGCGCTCTGGATTCCCGCCGTCAACAACCACGGTGGATTCGGGCGGTGGGCTTTTCTGGAGATCGAGGATCCGTGGTATGCGAAGAATAGCATACGGAGGGCACTGGGAAATGGGCTGTGATGGGCAGCAATCCTTCCGCCGAATGACTTCAAGCCGCACAGTTGACACTGTTACCCGTTGGCGGCCTGACGCGGTCCCTTTAGGGCCGCGACTTCAGCCCTATCGAGCCGCGGCTGCTGACAACCAAGGGGCTGGCGAGGCGACATAAGAGCGAGCGGCACTCAAGTCCTTCCGCCGAAGGACACTTCAGCCCTTTTCCAGGTAGTCTAACGGTGGTTCGGATTATTGCCAGGGTAGGTGGCAGCTCGGTAGCGCTGGGGCAGCGGCGCTGAAGCAACCGCTTCAGGCCTGTTGCGGACGGCCTTGCCCTTAGAAACTGCGTACTCCGGGAGTAGCGACCGCATGGGCAACGAGCGTGTGTACGGGCACGTGACCTTCCATCCTTACCAGCGATCAGAGGCGTTGTGGGAAGAAGTGGAAGACTACTTCTACGAGCTAGCCGCAGACGTGGCGACGCGCCTCGGTTTCGAGATCATCGAGATGGTGGCTATGCCTGATCACGTGCATCTCCTGCTCTGCATGCCTCCCTGGCTCAAGGTTGTCGACGTCATCGGACAAATCAAGGGCTACAGCGCCAGGCGGATCCTGCAAGGATACCCGGAACTGCGAGGCGATATGAAAAGCCCAGGCTTCTGGGCTGCCGGCTACCATTTCGTCAGGCATACGGAGGCAAGTCTTCCCAAGGTGCTTCGATATATTGAGACCCAGAAGGCAAGGGGTGGCCTGGAGTAAGTATCGGGGCACTGAGGGAACCCCTTCAGGCCACAATCCGGCAACGTTCCTGCCAAGCAGCCTGAAGCGGTTGCTTCAGCGCCGCTGCTGCCACAGCTCTACCGAGGGCACCGCCTCCGCAGAACCGATAGACTGCCGAGACGACCGAATACGAAGAGGCGTTGGCACGGCAACACAAGGAGGCAAATCGACCAAGGTATTCAAAGTGTAGCACACCCATCTTTGACCCGGCTCGGTCGTCGTCGTCGGCCCTCACCCCGCAACTTCGCAAAATCCATCCAAAACTCGTCTCCAGATGTTGTTTTTTGACCCCCCAAAATGAATATTATTCATGAAGGCTTTTTTCTCTCGACGCCCAGGCCCAAGCACCACGTCGCAACCGCCGATAGGAGCGTCCAGCAGATCGTTCGCCTTCTGTCGCTAGAACCACAAACTTCGGAGGGAACAACAAGTGACAGCCTACCAATCACCACCGCGCAAAGACAACATTCCTCCCCGACCATCGTTATACCAAACGAAGCCACTACACATCTCCCGCCCACCGTTTTGCCAAACAAAGCCAACTTCCATACTCGAGACTGCTGGCCAAAGCCAATTTCCCCGGCGCCGTCGCCAATCCACCAAACGAAGCCAATCGACGTCGGGTTCGCACCAGGGTTCTGCCAAACAAAGCCAATTCCCGTCTCCCGGCACCTACGTCCCAATCGCTTTTTTCGCGCCCTCTGCGCTCTTCGCCGTTACGCCGATCTCTTTTGCCGAACGAACCCAACCCCTCAATTGTCCAAAATCCGCCAACTATGGTAGAATCAATTCCGTCAGTCGTCGAGGGCGGCCCTGCGCGAGCGGCCGCCCTGTCCGTAGGCGACGTTTTTGCTGTTCAAGGAGTAGTTCATTGAGCCTCCCGCTGGACCACCTGCTGAGCGCGCTTGCGCAATTGGAGAGCTTGCAGGGCGAAACCCTACAGGAGGGTGATTACGCCCGACCCGACATAGGCAGGGAGCGGCGCAAAGGCATTCCCGAGGTCATCCTCGCCGACGGCAAGCAACCTGACGACGTCGTTGCCATCGTGCGTCATTTCCTCGATGCTACGGGTCGAGCTTTGGTTAGCCGGGCGGACCAGCAGCTCCTGGAGCGACTGAGGTCCGAGTTCCCGGCATTCGAGATCGAGGCCTTTGCCGCTTCGTTGATGGTCGTCCTGCGTCGTCCTGGCGAAATCGTGCCCCTGACCGGTGGCAAGGTCGGCATTATCACCGCGGGCACCTCAGACGTGCCGGTGGCCGAGCAGGCCAGGGTCGTGGCCTTGGAAATGGGCTGCGAAGTTATGACCGCCTACGACGTCGGCGTTGCCGGCATCCACCGCCTGTTTCAACCCCTCAAGATGATGGTCGATGCTGAAGTGGACGCCGTCGTCGTCGCCGCTGGCATGGACGGCGCGCTGCCCTCGGTCGTCGCCGGCCTGCTCGAGGTGCCTGTCATCGGTCTTCCTACCTCCGTTGGCTATGGCCTGGGCGGGAAAGGCGTCTCGGCCCTGCTCTCGATGCTGCAATCCTGCTCGCCCGGCCTGGCCGTCGTGAACATCGACAATGGAGTCGGGGCAGGCGCCACGGCTGCGCTCATCGCCAACAGGATGGCCAGGGTCCGCGCGAGCGCCACGAGGAACGCCGAGTGATCGCGTATTTCGATTGCTTCTCGGGCGTCAGCGGTGATATGGTGCTCGGCGCCCTCGTCGACGCGGGCGTTCCGGTGGCCACGCTAAGATCCCATCTCGCGAAGTTGGGGCAGAGCGGCTACACCCTCGAGGCCCGAGAGGTCGTCCAGCAGGGCTTCCGTGGCACACAGGCCGTCGTCACGGTGAGTGAGCCACAGCCCGCGCGTCGTCTTGTTGACATAATAGCGATTGTAGAGCAAAGCCCGCTGCCTCCGGAAGTAAAGGCCTTGGCCTGTCGCATCTTCCGTCGCCTTGGCGAGGCCGAGGCTCGCGTGCACGGTCGCGATGCCGAGCACGCGCACCTGCACGAGGTCGGCGCCGTCGATGCCATCGTGGACATCGTGGGCGCCGTGCTGGGCCTTCATCTCCTGGGTGTTGAAAGCGTGTTTGCATCGCCGATCGCCACCGGCTCGGGCCTCGTCCAATGCGCCCACGGCACGGTTCCCGTCCCGGCCCCCGCCACGCTGGCCTTGCTCGAGGAGGTCGAGGCCCCCATCCTGCCCGGCAGAATCCAATGCGAGCTCGCGACCCCCACCGGCGCGGCCATTCTGACGACGCTGGCGACTTTCTCTCCGCCGGCGGTGCAAGTGCAGCGCGTGGGCTACGGATTCGGGCAGAAGCAGTTGCCTTGGCCCAACGCCCTGCGGCTCATCCTTGGCACCGGACTGGCCCAGGATTTGCAGGCCGACGGCGTCAGCATTATCGAAGCCAACGTCGACGACATGACGCCGGAGTTGCTTGGCGCCGCCATGGAAGTGCTGCTGGACGCTGGGGCGCTCGACGTGTATTTTTCGCCCATCCAGATGAAAAAGAACCGCCCGGCCGTGAAGCTGAGCGCGATCGCCCCCGTCGAGCTCGAAGGCAAGCTGGCCGAGTTGGTCTTGCTGCACACTACGTCGCTCGGCGTCCGCATCAAGAGCGCCCGGCGACTGAAGTGCGCGCGCTGGCAAGAGAGCGTCGATACCCCGTGGGGGCCTGTGCGCGTGAAGGTCAGGTCTTTTCGTGGCAAGAAAAGTGCAGCGCCAGAGTACGACGACTGCTTGAGGGTCGCCCGTGAACACGGCCTGCCCGTGCTCGAGGTCTACACGGCAGTGAACACCCTTGCACGCGCCCAACCGTAGGCTGCGGGTGCGTCCGCCTTGGGCGGGCGTCCTGTCCCCTCTCCCTGTGGGCGGCGGGGGGTGGGGCCGCACCCGTAGCCGCACCCTTGAGGGTGCGCGTGCCTGTTCGTGTACCGAGGCGTCTAATCGTTGACATACCTCCAGGGTTGCACTACAATCCCTGGCGGATAGCGAGGTTATTGTTTGGTGGCCAATCAGATCATGATGACCAGCAGTCAGGTAAGAAACGCCTTTCTCGAATTCTTCAGGGAGAAGGGCCACGTCATCGTGCCCAGTTCGCCGCTCGTGCCGCATGGCGACCCAACTCTGCTTCTCACCAACGCGGGTATGGTGCAGATGAAGCCCTACTTCATGGGAGAGTTCGAGCCTCCCGGCAAGCGCCTTACCTCGGCGCAGAAGTGCTTTCGCACCACGGACATCGACTCGGTCGGCAACGAGCGTAGCCTGACGTTCTTCGAGATGCTCGGCAACTTCTCGGTGGGCGATTACTTCAAGGAGGGAGCCATCTCGTTTGCCTGGGAGCTTGTCACGCAGCGGTTCGCCTTTGCGCCGGAGCGAATCTGGGTCAGCATCTACCCGGAGGACGACGAGGCTTTCGAGTTGTGGCGCAAGATAGCCGGGATCCCCGAGCAGCGCCTCGTTCGGCTGGAAGACAACTGGTGGGGGCCTGCTGGTGAGTCCGGGCCTTGCGGCCCCGACTCCGAGCTTTATTGGGATCGAGGCCCGGAGTTCGGCTGCGGCAAGCCGAGCTGCATGCCGGGCTGTGACTGTGCTCGCTTCCTCGAATTCTGGAATCTTGTCTTTATGCAATACTACCAGGATGAGAACAAAGTGCGCACGCCTTTGCCCAAGAAGCACATCGACACCGGCCTCGGGTTGGAACGAGCGGCGATGCTGTTACAGGGCGGTCAATCTGTGTACGACACGGACCTTTTCAGCCCCATCATCCGTCGAGAGGAGGATCTGACGGGTTCGCGGTACGGCACTAACCCCAATCGAGACTTCTCGCTCAGGGTTATCGCCGATCACAGTCGTGCGATGACTTTCCTGATCGCCGACGGCGTTTTGCCCAGTAACGAGGGACGGGGCTACATCCTGCGCCGCGTGATCCGACGAGCCGTCCGACATGGCAAGTTGCTCGGTCAGGAGCGCCCGTTTCTGAACGAGACAGTCAAGGTCGTCGTCTCGGCGATGAAGGAGGCGTATCCCGAGCTGGCGCAGCGCGAAGATTTCATCTACCGGGTCGTCAGCCTCGAGGAGGCACGATTTAACCAGACTCTCAGCGTCGGCCTCGGCGTCCTCGATACTCTCGTCGGCGACGTAGTGGCCAAAGGCGAAGCGACCATACCTGGCGAGCTTGTCTTCCGCCTCTACGATACTTATGGCTTTCCCAAGGAGCTGACGCAGGAGGTTGCGGCGGAGCACGGTCTGACTATCGACCAGGCCGGCTTTGAAGACGCCATGCGCCGACAGCGCGAAAGGGCGCGTGCCGCGGCCAAGTTCGGTCTAGCCCCGAGGGAGCGACAGGCGGTTTACGAACAGTTGCCCGTACAGGAGACTACGTTCGTCGGGCACGACAAGCTTGATGTCGACACCTATGTCGTCGGTCTCGTGGCGGAGGGCCGGGTGGTCGAGAAGGTCGGCGAGGGGCAGGAGGTCGACATCGTGCTGCAGCAGACGCCCTTCTACCCCGAGGGTGGCGGACAGGTTGGCGACGCAGGTATCATCACGGGCGAGGCGGGCAGGGCGCGTGTCGTCGACACGCAGCGGCCCTTACCGGCCACGATCCTGCATCAGGCTCGCGTGGAGGAGGGCTACCTCGAAGTGGGCCACCTCGTCCACGCTCGGGTCGACGCCGAACGACGCCTGGACACCGCACGGCACCACACCGCCACGCACCTGCTGCACAAAGCGCTGCGCGACGTGCTGGGGTCGCACGCACAGCAGTCAGGATCGTTGGTGGCGCCGGACCGATTGCGCTTTGACTTCGCCCACCTTGGCCCGATGAGCAAGGAAGAGCTGGCGCGGGTCGAGGGCATTGTGCAGGAGAAGGTTCGCGAGGACATGTCCGTCAAGGAATCGCACATCAGGTTCGCCGAAGCTAAGGCTGCGGACGTCGTCGCGCTCTTTGGCGAGAAGTACGGCGAGATAGTTCGCATGATCAGCATAGACCAGTACAGTCGGGAGCTCTGCGGCGGCACCCACCTTTCCAGAACGGGCCAGATAGGCACCTTCTTGATCGTCGGCGAGTCCGGCATAGGCGCCGGCCTGCGGCGTATTGAGGCTCTCGCGGGACGCGCCGCGGACGAATTGGTGCGGAGCCAGCGGGATCTGCTGGATCGGCTGGCGCAGCGGTTGCAGTCTACCAACGTGGAAGAGCGAGTCGAGGCGCTGTTGGCAGACACACAGGAGCTGAAGCGTGAAGTCGATCGATTATATAGATCCCTCGCCGGCCGCGAAATCGAGGTGCTTCTGGCACGGGCCAGGGAGGTCGACGGCACGAAAGTGCTGTCTGCCGAGGTGCGCGCCAGTAGCATGGATATGCTTCGGGAAATGGGCGACTCTTTGAGGGCCCGATTGGGCCGCAGTGTCATCGTGTTGGGAGCTATCATCGGCGAAAGGCCGAGTTTCGTGGTGATGGCGGCGCCAGAAACCAACGTTCACGCCGGGCAACTGGCTAAGCGAGTCGCTTCGGTGGTTGGTGGAAGTGGTGGAGGCAGGCCCGACGTCGCGCAGGGCGGTGGCAAGGATGCCACAAAGATGCAAGATGCCCTGCAGATTGTCTGGCCGTTTGTGGAGCAGTCGCATAAGGGGCGTGATTAATCACGCCCCTACCTACCTGGTTTTTGGTGCAGAGTTGTAGGGGCAACCCTGCGTGGTTGCCCTGGGCGGGTGGGGCGGGGCACCGCGCCATGTCGCACCAGAAGCTAGCCCGTCCGGTGTGGGTGTATCTTGGAACAGATCATATACCTGGATGCCGACGATGAGATGGCCTCTATCAGGTCTAAGCTATCCGCGCTTCGTGATGGCCAGACCGCGATAGTTGTCCCTCTAGAAAACCACACGTTCCACTCTCCCGTTGCCGTGCGGTTGCTGGCGCGACAGGCAGAAGATAGAGCCCTGCGCTTGGCTATTATCAGTGGCGATTCTACCGTGCGTAGGCTGGCGCAGGATGAGGGCTTGCGAACCTTCCGGAATGCCAGGAGCTTCCGCGCCTACGTTTCCCGGCGAAATTCCCCCTGGTCTCTTCTGAGTTACTTGATGGCCAGGGTCACTGTGCCTGTCGAGCGCTCCATGGGCTTGGTCAGCCTCATCTTGGGCATCTTCTTCGCCTCCGCCGGTGCCTACGTCCTGATACCGACCAATACAATCGTCGTCACTCCGGTGAGCGAGCCGGTCAACGACGTCATCGTCATCAAGGCGGACCCCGAGGCCAGAGCCATTAACTACGAGGCGCGGCAGATCCCGGCGCGTGCGGTGTTCATTCCCACCGAAGCCTCGATCCAGGTGCCGACCAGCGGCCGCAGGCTTGCTTCCAACGCGCCGGCAGAAGGACAGGTTACCTTGACGAATCGGACCGGCGGACCGGCGGTGGCCCCAGCGGGAACGATTGTGCGGAGCGTCGAGGGCGTGCGCTTCGCCACAACCCAGGAAGTCACCTTGCCGGCTGCAATGGGCGCGTCGGTAAAGGTCGACGTCGTCGCCGTCGAGCCAGGAGCGAGGGGCAACCTTGATCGCGGCAAAATCGCCAAGATCGACGGGCCGCTGGAGACCCAGGTCGTGGCCTTCAATGAGGATCCGACGACTGGAGGGGGTGCCCGCGAAGTATCCATTGTCGCCGCGGGCGATCGAGATCGTGCCAAAGCAGCCCTCCTGGAAAAGCTGAACAAGGAAGCCCTGGCCAGGCTCGGCGAACAGCGCAAGCCTACTGAGTCGCTCCCTTCGCATTCGATTAGCTTTACAATCTTGGAAGAGGTTTATGACAAAAAAGAAGGCGACGTGGCCAAGGTCTTGAACCTAAAAGTCACTGCCCGGGCCAGCGGAACCCTTTTTGATGGTGGCGACGTAAACAGCTTGATCGGAAGAGTTTGGCAACCGGATACGCGCCCCGGCTTCGTCGTGCCGCCAAATACCTTCAAGCTCGATCCTCCCGAAGTCGTCAAAGTGGAAGGTGGCGCTGTGACTTTTCTGGTGAAGCTTCGGGGGGTAGCCATTGCGCGTGTAAACGAAGGCCGCGTGGAGGAGAACGTGCGTTGGAAAACGGTGGCCGAGACCAAGGAGTACCTTGTCGCAACCTTAAGCCTGGCCGCCGAACCGCAGGTAACCATCGAGCCGACCTGGGCCACGCGCGCGCTGCGCGCGAAGGTTGTGCTTCAAGGTGATTGGCTGAAGAAGTAGGGGTCCGCCTTAGGCGGACGTGGTTGCCCGATCGCCCGTTCTCGTAGGGGTCCGCCTTAGGCGAATGTGGTTGCCCGGTTGCCCAATCGCCCTTGGGGGTATGTGATGCGCCTGTTGGGTCTGGATGTCGGCGACAAGAGAATAGGTGTGGCCGTCAGCGATCCGGATTTGTGGCTCGCGCAGAGCCTCACGGTGATCCAGCGCGTTTCCTCCAAGCGTGATTTCCAGGCGATAGCGGACCTCGTTCGCGAGTACGAGGTGGAAAAGGTCATCATTGGCCTTCCTCGCACGATGGCCGGCGAAATCGGAGAGCAGGCACGAAAGGTGCAGGAATTCGGACGAGAGTTGGAGGAGCGGTCGGGCATGCCAGTGGAATTCTGGGACGAGCGCTTGACTACCACGGGGGCGCAAAAGCTGATGATTGCCGCCGGAGTCAAGCGCGCCAGGCGCAAGCAGATCATCGATGCCGTCGCAGCCGCCCTTATCCTGCAGGGCTATCTCGATTTTTTGAAAACTCAGGCGCGGCAGAAATCTCAAACCCCGATATATGAGGACTAGCCGGTGCCTTGCATTTGCCATCGGAGCTTCGGGAGAACCCACACGTGAGATATCTAACCGTCGCCTTTTTGCTCGTCATAGCCGTCATGTGCGCTGCCTTTTACCTCATCTCCCAGCAGAAGAACGTGTCCGATCTCGGCGTGTGGGCGATCGCACAGCAGCTTGATCGCCCCGCGAGCGACAACGCCGCGACCGTGCGGTTTCCCATTCGTAAGGGCGAGACGGCGTCGACTATCGCCACGAGGCTTGAGACGTCCAGGCTGATTAGCAATGCCTGGCTGTTTCGGGTTGTCGCGCGTCTCAGAGGAGTTGAAAACCGGCTCGAGGCCGGCGAGTACCTGCTGCGCCGCAATATGACGGTCAACGAAATAATCGATGAGCTCCAGGGGGGGCGATATCTGGGATCTATGATCACGGTCATCGAGGGCTGGCGAATGGAAGAGATCGCCGACCTGCTGCACAAGAGAAAGGTTGTCGATCGCGCTGAGTTCTTGAGGCTAGCGAACAGTGCCTTTTTCGACGCGGAGTTCCTTCGCAGCAGACCGCCAAATAGCTCGCTTGACGGTTACCTTTTCCCCGACACCTATCGGGTTCCACCAGGCATCACCGCCTCGGACTTGATCACGACGATGCTAAAGAACTTCGGGGAGCACTTCGATGGGCCGATGCGCGAGCAAGCTACAAAGCGCGGACTGACCATCCATCAGGTGGCTACGCTCGCTTCGATCGTGGAGCGCGAAGCGGCAGTGGCGGGCGAGCGCTCTATCATCGCCAGCGTTTACCTTAATCGGCTTAAGAGGAATATGCCCTTGCAGGCGGATCCGACCGTGCAGTACGCCGTGGCCGCTGCCCGATTGGGTCAAGTTGACGAAAACGGCTACTGGAAGAAGTCGCTGACCACCGCCGATCTCGCCTTCGATTCGCCATACAACACATATCGGTACCGGGGGCTGCCTCCAGGTCCCATAGCCAACCCGGGGCTGGCTTCCCTGAAGTCGGCTTTGGAACCTGCCGAAACAGATTTTCTCTACTTTGTGGCAAGAGACGATGGCTCGCACGCCTTCGCCAGGACTTTGCAAGAGCACGATAGCAATGTTTCGAAGTATCAGAAGTAGCAAAACTGGGAAGGGGACGGATTGTTGAGGCCAAGAGCAAAAAAGGTCGTCGGACTCATCGGCTACCCTTTGCAGCACAGTTTCTCGCCGCTGTTCCAGCAGGCCGCCTTCGATTATTATTCCCTGCCCGCGTGTTACGAGCTGTGGGAGACGCTGCCAGAGGATCTTGATGGCGCGGTCGCCAGCTTGAGGATGCCAGACTGCCTGGGCTCGAACGTGACCATCCCGTACAAGGAGGCCGTGATCCCGCTGCTGGATGCACTGGACGAGCAGGCTCACGATATTGGCGCCGTCAACACGATTCTCCACGAGCGCGGCAGCCTGAAAGGCTACAATACCGACGTCCAAGGCTTCATCAGTTCGCTTGAATACGACGCCGGTTTCGAGCCGTTTGGCAAGTACGCGCTGATCCTGGGCGCCGGGGGTGTGGCACGAGCCGCCGCCATCGCGCTGCTCCGGGCAGGCGCGGCTCGCCTGGTTATCTGCAACAGGCACGTCGCACGGGGACAGTCCTTGGTGGACTTTCTCGCCGCGAAGGGGACCCAGGTCGAGCTATCGGCCCTTTCGTGCGCCCGCCAGGACCTGGCGAAAGCCCTCGCCGGTTGTGACCTAGTGGTGAACGCGACCTCCGTGGGGATGAAACACGGCTCCGACCCGGGCGGCAGCTTGTTGCCGCCAGACCTTATCCCCGAGGATGCGCTCGTCTTTGATCTCGTGTATAATCCAACGACGACCCCGCTCCTGCGCGATGCCCAGGCTCGTGGCGCTCGAGTGCTGAACGGGCTCCCCATGCTCGTGTACCAGGGAGCTGCGGCCTTTGAGCTCTGGACGGGCCAGCAGGCGCCGGTGGGTCTGATGTTCGAGCGGCTGAAGAGGGTGCTTGAGGAATGCTGAGAGCGACCACTGTCGTGGCGGTGAAGCGCCACAACCAGGTAGCCATGGCTGGTGACGGTCAGGTCACCGTCGGCGACGTCGTCATGAAGCACCGGGCCAAGAAGATACGCACGCTGTACCACGGCCACGTCCTGGCGGGGTTTGCGGGAGCAGTAGCCGACGCCTTGACCCTGTTCGATAAGTTCGAGGTGGAGATCGAGAAGTACAGCGGCAACCTGCGTCGTGCGGCGGTGGAGTTGGCCAAGGAATGGCGGACCGATCGCTACCTGCGACGTCTCGAGGCCTGGCTCATTGTCGCGGATAACACTCAACTGCTGGTGCTCTCGGGACAGGGCGAAGTGATCGAGCCCGACGACGACGTCGTGGCGATCGGCTCGGGGGGAGCTTACGCGCAGGCCGCGGCCAAGGCCCTCCTGTACAACACCGATAAGCCTGCAGCAGAAATCGCCCGCATTGCTATGGAGATCGCGGCCTCCCTCTGTATCTACACCAATGACAAGATCGTCCTGGAAGAGCTCGGCCCCACCGAGCCCATACCTCCCGCGCAACCAGCATAAACCCGCCTGCTTCCCGTCCGTCGACCCGTAGCCGTCCGCCTCAGGCGGACGCGTGCCCGTTTGACTGCCACAGCGACACGATCAATCCGACCGTTCCGACGCGTCGCCCCTACTCCAGCCCAATATCCAGCGTTTCCGCAAGCTGCTGCAGCGTCAGCACGCGCCCAAAGTAGACTTCGACGTTCTTCAACGTCGCCTGATACAGGTCCTCAAAGGATGACGCCGTGCAGTCGGACACGAGAATCTGGTCGAAATCCCGGAAGTAGGCGTCCCTTATGGTGGACTCGACGCACACGTTCGTCGATACCCCTGAGATAATCAGCAGCCGCCTGCCGATCATCCGCAATAGCACCTCGAGAGTAGTGCCATAGAACGAGGACATCCGGTGCTTCTTCACGTAGTGGTCGTCGGGCCTCATCTCCTCCTTTAGCTCTTGCACGGGCTCGCCGTCCCACGTGTTCTTCATCGCCACGCTTATCCCCCGCTTGTCCATGTGCGAAGGGATGACGTGATGCTTGCGCGTTTCGTCGTCCGGGTAATGCTCCTGGAGCACCCACACGATCGGTATCCCAGCCTTCCGGCAGAGCTTCACCAGCGACTTGACTCTTGGCACGATAGCTATTTGCGGCTTGTTGTTTGCCCCTGCTAACGCCAGTCCACCCCGCTCGTGGCAATAACCATTCTGCACGTCGATCACAACTAGCGCGGCTTGTTTTGGATCGATGGTCAGCTTCTCAGCCATAATGTGCGGTTCCTCCCTATTTATCCCTCGTAATCTCGATGCTAAGGTACGCGTCCACGGTAAGATTCAAGCCTTCTCCGGCAAGCCAAGAATGCGCCTGGCCTCGGCCGGGCTGGCCACATCACGACCCAGTTGGTCCGCGATGTTGACCATCTTCTCCACGAGCTCGGCGTTGCTTTTCGCCAGGACACCCTTCGACAGGTAGACGTTGTCCTCGAAGCCGACCCGCACGTGGCCGCCTAGAACGACTGCCACTGAGCCAAGCGTGAACTGATGCCTGCCGATGGCAATGCAGGTCCAAATGCTTCCCGGCGGCAAGGTTTCCACCAGAAAGAGCAGGTTCTTTACCGAGGCCGGAATCATCTGCCCTGCCATGCCCAGGACGAGCCCGTACTGCAATGGTGGAGTGAGCGCTCCTGCCTCGATCAGCAAGTTCGCGGCGTGTATGCCCGAGACGTCGAAAATCTCCACCTCGGGCTTCACTTCGTGTTCCCGCATTACCTCGGCAAAATGGTGGAGCTGGCTGAAGGTCAGGCCACTGACACCGTCGACCACCCACTTCCATTGTTGCTTGTCGTAGGTCCCCAGAGTGATGGCTCCCACGTCAAGAGAGGCCATTTCAGGCTTGCACCTTGGGACCACGGCAAGACGATCTTCTGCCGCTATGCCGGATGTATGCCCGCCACCGGTCGTCGCGTTGATGACAATGTCGCATCTCGCCCGAATGTAGTCGATCGTCTCCGCGAAGCGGTCGATATCTGCGCTGGGGCGACCGTTGTCTTCTCGCATATGGATATGGGCCACCGCTGCGCCTGCCTCCCAGGCTCGAATTGCCTCGTCGGCGATCTCGCGCGTGGTGTAAGGGATGTAGGGGCTGTTCCGTCGCGTGGGGAATGCTCCAGTTACCGCCACGGTAACAATCAGCTTATCCAAGTGCCATTCCTCTTCTTCTGGTCTGGCCCTTCACGTTTACAAAGAGGAGAGCGGGGCCGCGCGCCTTGATGGCCTTCCTGGCCGCAGCGTACACTACCCTCCTTAATGCGCTACTCAACTCTCCAGCAAGCTGGTAAAGTAGGCCCAGGCGCCTGTTCCCCCGCCACCGCCCCGCGCCGGATTCTGGAACTCGGCGAACTCCTCGACCTCTTCCAGTGGAATCGCCGCGGCCGCGATGACCGCCGGATCGCCCAACTGGCAAGCTAGATAGTTCCACTGTGCCTGCCGCTCCAGGTGGATGGCGTTCATCGCCGCGTT
Organism: Chloroflexota bacterium; assembly: GCA_016210495.1. Next base: position 20,234 of record JACQUC010000234.1, on the reverse strand, counting down.
CTCCACGGAGTTGCCCACGACGACCACGCCGTGTCCGCGCATATGACAAGCGCAGTGCGTGCCGATTGTCTCGGCGATGGCCCGTCCTCGCTCTGGCGTCGAGATGGCGTGCGGACTGTCGTACACGGGGATAGGCTCCTTGACCACGCTCGCGGACATCAAGTGCAAGGGCCTGATCTCGCGGCGAGCGATGCCGAATAACACGGTCATTTGCTGATGGTCGTGAATCACCCCCATGACATCGGGTCGACGCCGATAGATCGCCGAATGAATATAGAACTCACCAGGTGGGGGCGCGGCGCCATCGACCACGTGGTCCTCCAGGTCCATCACCAGTATGTCCTGCGCCCGAAACGACTGCACGTTGCCCCGCTTGGCTCCCTTGGGGCTCGTCACGAAAAGGTCGGTGCCGGGGACGCGCGCGCTGGCGTGGCCCAGCCAGTCCGCCATGCCTAGCCTGCCCAACACCCGTATTGCCGTCGATACCCTCTCTTTGAGCTCGGCGATCTTGGCCTGATTGCTTTCCAGTCTGCTGTCACCCATAAATGCCTCCTAAGCCTTTTGCACTCGGCACGGAACCCCGCGCAGCACCATACACCCGACCGATGGATCGTACGGGCCATCGTCACCCGTCAGCACGTTTATGTTGGCCCTGTCCCAGCCGTACAGGCCCGTCCGGTCCTCCGGGAACCACCACCCAAACGACGCGTGCACCACCCTTGGGTCGAGGTTAGGATCCAGCGCCAGCCGCTGCTTGATCCTACCGTTCTTCGTCTCGATGTAGATTTCGTCTCCCTCGTCAAGGCCGGCGTTGCGAGCGGTCTCGGGGTTCATTTGCACCAGCGGCTCGGGCCGCATCGCCCGCAGCGACGGGAGGTTCTTGTAGCCCGTGTTCACGTAAACCTCTTCCTTCGAGTTTGTAAGCAACAGCGGGAACTCCTCGGCCGTCTCCGGCATCGCCGATAGCTCCTGCCAGGTTGGCAATGGGCTGAGGTTGAGCTCCTCGAGCTGCTTGCAGTACACTTCCAGCTTCCCGGATGGCGTGCGATACGAAGCCCCGGCGTATTCTTTCTTCGGCAACAGGGTTCGCTTACGCTTCAGCGTTTCAAACGTGATCCCGCTGGGCTCCAGCCACGAATCCATGGCCTCGCCATCCTCTTCCCAGAAGTGCTCCCCCAGTCCCAGCCGCTTGGCCAGCTCGTTGATGATCTTCGTGTCGGCCCAGCACTCCCCAGGCGGATCCACGACCTTCGGATGCGCCCGCACCTCACCGTACCAGCCCGGCCAGTAGCCGACTTCGTCGTGCTCCATTCCTGCGGCCGCCGGCAGCACGATGTCCGCCAGCGCGGCCGTCGGCGTCATAAACAGCTCGAACACTACTGTGAAGTCGAGCTTCATCAAAGCCTCGTATGTCTCTCTGGCGGCCGGATAGCTCACCACCGGATTGGTCAGAATGAATAAGCCTGCTCTTGGCCGGTACGGCTGCTCCGTCAAAACCGCTTTCACGAAAGACCGCGCCGAGATGAACGCAGATCTTATGGCCAACGGGTACTCGCGGCCCAGCGCTTTCTCGGCGTTCCGGCGCATCTTGTTGAGCAGGAAGAACCTGCCGGGCCGCACGTAGTTGGAACCCGCGTCCAGGAACACCTGTCCCCCCGGCACGTTAAGGTTGCCGCTAATGCCCACCATAATGGCGAGCGCCCGATGCAGTTGGAAGCTGTGCACGCCCTGGTCCAGCGCGTTGCCCCATTGTATGCTTGCCGGGTGGGCTTGAGCGTACAGCCGGGCGAACTCTCTGATCTGCCGCGCCGGCACCCACGTCACCTTCTCGACGTCTTCCAGTGAGAAGGTCCGCAACTGCTCCTCCAGTCGATCGAAGCCTATCGTCGCGTTTGCCACGATCTCTTGATCGTAGAGCCTCTCCTCGACGATGACTTTCAGCAACCCGAGCGCCAGCGCCCCGTCGCTTCCGGGCCTCGGTCTTATCCACAGGTCTGCCGCCGACGCCAGATCTATCTTCCTCGGGTCCACTACCACCAGCTTGGCCCCACTTTCTAGGATCGCGCTGATGGTCTCGCGCCTGATGCCCCCAGTCGTGTGGTTGGGATTGACGCCCCAGAGTGCCAGCAGCGCCGGCTTGTGTTCCTCATCGGGTACGGCGACCGAGCCAAAAGTAAACATGTTGGCCATTCCGAACGTTACGCCGCACAGCCAGCCGGGAGTCACCACGTTGGGCGTCCCAAAAGCCGTCGCGAATCGCTCGGCGAACGCGAACTCCAATCCCTTGGGCTCTCCCAAACCGAGGACCACGTACTCCGGGCCATACTTCCCCTTTATTTCCTGGAGCCGGGCGGCGATCGTGTCCAGCGCCTCGTCCCACGAGATGCGCTCCCACTTGCCCGCCCCTCGCTGGCCCATTCTCTTCATCGGGTAGAGCAGCCGATCGTGGTGGGTGTGAATCTCGGGAATCGAAAGCCGGCCTTTCTTCACCACGCACATCTCGTTGTACAGGCCGCTCTCCATGTCCGGTGCCATGTCGACTATCATCCCATTCGCCACGGTCACCTTAACTGCGCAGTGCCCGCAGCAGATGTGGCAGAAGGTCAGGAATTCCTGTCGGGCGGTCAGCCCTTCGGCGCCGGCCCTGGCCTGTATCGCCACGTGGTCGACGAAAGCCTCCTGCATCGGATGAAACTCGCCTTCGGTGGCCATTCCTTCCACAGTGACGACCTCCGCGTCCCTGGCGTCCACGGCCAGAATCAGGCAGGAATTAACCACTTTCTTGTCCATAATCACGGCGCAGGAGCTGCACTCTCCAACGCTGCAGCCTTCTTTAGTCCTGGTCATCTTGAGTTCGTCCCGCAAGACCTCCAGCAGCGTCGTCCACGGCTCTACGACGAACTCACTCAGTTTCCCGTTCACGGTTAGACGAACAAGCTCTGTTGTTGCCGTTGGCTGCACCATCTCAGATAACCTCCAGGTTTGCGTTACTTAGAGCTTGTTTGGTCACCTGCCGGGTCAGAATTCCCACGATGTTTCGCTTGTACTCCGCTGTGCCGTGGAATCCCGTGCGGGGCCGCGATTCCTCTGCCGCCGCCCAGCTTACGCTTTCGATCACTTCTTCGCTGGGCACCTGGCCCCTCAGCAGGGCTTCTGCCTTCCTGGCTCTCATCGCCATCGGCGCCACGGCGTTGAGTACGATGCGGGCGTCGACGCAAGCGCCGCCGTCCAGCGCCAGGACCACGCCGACCGCCACCACCGCCCGATCCATTCTTCTCAGGCTGTGTTTTTCGTACGCCCCGCCGAGACCCGGAGCCGGCTCCGGTATATCTATCTCTCTTACGAGCTCGCCGGTTCCCAGCGCCGTCTGTCCGGCGCCCACCAGGAGCTCTTCGACCGGAAGGATCCTTTCCCCTTTCGGACCGACTACCCGCGCCCGCGCTCCCAACGCGATGAGCGCCGGAACGGTCTCCGCCGAGGGCGAGGCGTTGCAGACGTTGCCCACGAGGGTCGCTCGGTTGCGAATCTCCATCGTGCCCATCAGCGAAGCGGCTTGATGGAGAATGCGGTATCTCCGACGCACCACCGGCGAGTTCTTTAGCTCCTCGATCGTGGCCAGTGCCCCGATCCTGATCCCTTTCCCAGCCTCGTAACGAATGTAGCCGAGGTCGGGCACGCGCTTGATGTTAACCACGTAGCGAGGCACCAACCGCCGTTGCTTCATCTTCACCAGCAGGTCTGTTCCCCCGGCCAGTATCATCGCTGCCTCTCCGTAAGTCGACAGCATCGTGCAGGCCTCTTGCACGCTCGAGGGCTCGAGGTGCACGAACTGAGGTAGACTCATGTCTGCCCATCCTTTCGGTCGGCGTCGGACTGGCCTTCTGCAGCGCGCCTGGCTTCCAACTGCCTCAGCTCGACGCGGCGAATCTTGCCCGTCTCGGTCTTGGGCAACGCGTCCACGAACTCGACGTCGCGGGGCGCCTGGTACGCCGCCAGCCGCGACCGCACCCATTGCCGCAGCTCCTCCGCCAGCTCCGGCGATGCCTGGTAGCCGGCCTTGGGCACGACAAACGCCTTCACCCGTTCTCCCTGCATCGCGTCCGGCACGCCGATCACCGCCGGATCGAAGACCGCGGGATGCTCCATCAAAACGTCCTCGACCTCCCCGGGCGACACGCGGTAGCCGCGGCTCTTGATCATGTCGTCGCTGCGTGAGACGTGCCAGAAGCACCCGTCCTCGTCCTCGTACGCCAGGTCTCCCACCAGGCTCCAGCCGTCTGTCACCGCCAGCTTCTGCTGCTCCGGATTGCGCCAGTACATCAGCCCGCCGGGGCCGCGAATCGCCAGGCGTCCGATGGTGCCCCGCGGACAGTCGTTGCCTTGTTCGTCCAGGATTCTGGCCTCCCAGCCGGGCATCGGATGGCCCACCGAACCTGGCTTGCCCCCCGGTTTCCACGTCGCCAGGTAGCTCTGAAATGTCTCCGTAGAACCCATCGTGTTTCTCAGCTCGCCAAAGCGGCCCTGCCATTGGTGCACGGTCGCCGCCAGCAAAGGGGCGCCCCCGGACAGCCAGACGCGAATGCTGCTGATATCGTAGCTCTTGACGACCTCTTCGGGCACGTTCAGCATCTGGTTGTACCCGGCGGGCGCGCTGTTGAATACGGTTACCCTGTGCCTCTGGATGAGCTCGAACATCTTCTCTGGCGTCACCCTGCCCTCGATGAAGGCGCAGGGCACGCCGTGCAGCAAGGAAATGAACATAAGATGGCCGTAGCCGAAGACAAATGCCAGCGGCGGCGCCCCGCCGATGACGTCGCTCGGTTGGATCCCGCCAAACACGCGCCTCGTGGAAAAGGCGCACGCCGCCATTGTGACGTGCAACTGCATGCAGCCCTTGGGCATGCCGGTCGTTCCCGAGGTGAAGAACATCGCGGCCAGATCTCCCCAGCGCATTCTTGCGCTCTCAAGACGGTCACTCGAGCGTTCGATTAGCTCCTCAAAGGAGTCGTAACCACGTCCTGAAAGCTCTGTCTGGTTTCCGCCAACCGCGATCAATCTCTCCATGGTCTTGTACTTATCACGTCCAAGTTCGATCTCTTCCCGCAAGTCGTGGCTGACGACGATCGCTTTGGCCTCTGCGATGTTGGCCACGTGCGTAATGGTCTTTTCCCGCAGCAGGTTCAGCGTAGGAATCACCACCGCCCCCAGCCGATGGAGCGCCAGCGCGCTGACCACGAACTCGATGGAGTTCGGGATGCGCAGCATCACGCGATCACCCCTGCCGATGCCCAGGCCACGCAGGCCGTTGGCCAAGCGATTAACCATCTCGTACAGTGCCTGGTAGGTTATCTGTCTATCGCCACAGTAAAACGCGATTCGTTCCCCCCGGCCCTCTTTGAGATTGCGGTCAAGAAACCACTCGGTGAGGTTCAGTTCCTCTGGTACCTGCGCCTCGGGCAGCGTGACCTTGATCTCCGGAATTGCTCCCTTGGGCAGTAGCTCCGCCTGCAGTTGACTCGGGTAATCCAAAGCAGCCAATAATCCTTACCCCCGTTTCTCGTTGAGCGCCTTAAGTATCTTCTCCGGCGTGATCGGCAGTTCCGTCATCCAGACCCCAGTGGCGTTGTGGATAGCGTTGACGATGGCCGGGATCGTCGATACCTGGGTGCCCTCGCCCGACTCCTTCGCGCCGAAGGCCCCCATCTCATCTATGGTCTCCACCGAATAAGACATCATCTCTCCGGGAACGTCGCACGCCGTCGGCATGCCGTAGCCTGCCAGATTGGGGTTCATCGTCTGTCCGTCCTCCTCGATGCACTGCTCGTACACCGTGTGGCCCAGCCCGCCGGAGATCGATCCCTCGTGCTGGCCCTCGACCGCCAGAGGATTCAGCGCAAAGCCGCAGTCGTGCGCCACCACCATCTTGGTGATGTTCACCTTGCCCGTCTCGGTATCTACCTCCACCCAAGCGGCCTGGGTGCCGAAGCTATACGCGCCCCCGACATCGCCTACGCCTGTGTCGAAGTCGATGGGATCGATACTCTGTCCCCAGCTCCCCCTGCCGATGACGGTTGTGCCCGAGCCTCGACTGACCGTGATGCGGGTAAGGTCCCGGAATCGCATCGACTTCCCCGGCGTGCCCCTCACGTGCACGCGTCGATCCCGAAACTCCATATCCTCGGGCTTCGCCTCGAGCAAATCGGCGGCGACCAGCGCCAGTTGCGGGCGCGCGTCCTCAGCGGCGATCTTGACGGCGTTCCCCGCGGTCGAGCTCACGCGGCTGCCGTAGCTTCCCGGATCCAGCGGGGTCAGCGTGCTATCCGTCTGGGGCACGTAGACGTCCTCCAATCTGATTCCCAGGACCTCGGCCGTAATCATCCCCAGCACCGTCTCCGAACCTTGCCCCGAGTCGGTCGAGCCGGTCATTAGCGACACCGTGCCATCCTCGTGCACCTTGATCACCGCCGTACAGCAGTTGTGCCCCGCGAGCCGAACCCCCGAGCAGAACGAGTTGCAGGCGATGCCCACGCCTCTCGCCATCCGCCCCACGGGCTCGCTGGCCTTTTCCCGCCACGGGCGATACTCCGCCTCCCAGTTCAGTCCCCGCAGCGCGTCGTCGATGCTCTCGCCGAGGCCACAGCTACCGACCTTCATCCCGTTCGGCGTGATGTATCCGCGGTAGGCGGCGTTCTTGCGCCGGATCTCCACCGGGTCGATGCCGAGGTCCTCGGCGATCATTTCCAATTGCACGTCCGCGGCGTAGCGAATCTGCTGGATGCCGTTTCCTCGCTGGGCCACGGAGACGGGGCGGTTCGTGTAGACGCGGAATCCCTCGAACCGTACGTTGGGCACGACGTAAGGAAGGTTCAGGAAATAGAAGGCGTTGGCGATAGTCGTGGGCCCAATGCCGGTGCCCGCGCCGCCGTCGGCAATCACCCGGCAATCGTGGGCCACCAGCTTGCCATCCTTCTTCACGCCCGTCTTTAGCCAGACGATCATGGGATGCCTTCTGCGGTGTGCCGAGAGAACCTCCTCGTGGCTCAGGGTTATCTTCACGGGCTTCCCCGTTTTCTTCGACAGCATTGCCGCCGCGAAGTCGAGTGGATAAGAGCCGTTCTTGCCGCCGAAGCCACCCCCGATATATGGCTGAACGACGCGAACGTTGCAGAGAGGAACGTTGAAGCAGTTCGCTAGGTTGCGGTACAGGAAGTAGGGACTCTGTTTCGACGCCCATACCGTGATGCGATTGGGGGGCTCCCAGCGCGCAACGATGGAGTTCGGCTCCATAAAGCCGTGCAAAACCGACTGGCTGTAGAAGCGATCTTCGCGAACGTAGTCGGACTCCTGAAACCCCCGGTCCACGTCGCCAAAGTCGACCTTCATGTGAACGCTTACGTTGCCCGGTTTGCTGTCGTGAATCTGGGGAGCCCCCTCGCGCAACGCCGCCTCCGGATGGACGACGGCGGGCAGAACTTCGTACTCGATCTGAATCAGCTCCAGCGCCTCCTCGGCGACCTCTTCGTCGACGGCGGCGACGGCCGCCACCTCCTCGCCGACGTAGCGGACCTTATCCTTGGCCATCGGGAACTCGTCTCGCGTATCCGGTCGTAAGCCGTAGCGGAAATCCCCAAAGTCCGTGCCGATCACGATGCCCCGCACCCCCGGGAGCCGCTGAGCCCTGCTCGCATCTATGCTGAGTATTCTCGCGTGGGCGTGCGGGCTGCGCAGCAGCTTTGCATAGAGCATTCCCGGCAGGACCAGGTCGTCGCAAAAGTCTGCTTTGCCGGTGGCCTTCACCGGCGCGTCTACCCTGGGCAAGCGCTGGCCCAGTACCCTGTAATCTGGCAACTCAGGTATACTCCTCTCCGTGGTTCCGTCCTATCAAGCGTACCGCTACTACGTGCCTCTCCGTGCCTCCGTGGTGAGCCCGTCACCCCCGAAATCAACCGGGGGAGCCGGCGTGAATCGTGATCCCCTCCAGCTTCTCCACGTAGCGAATGAACCGATACTTGTCCTCCACGCCATCCCACGGCCGGCGTTTCTCTCGCGGCCAGGGGTAATCCCCCGGCTCGATCTTCGCCACCAGGTAGCCCATTTCTCCATCGTTCAACAGGCGCTGCACCTCGACGGAAAAGCCCTCGACGTCCCGCACCGTGACGCAATTCAGGCAACCGGCACCCTCGGCCATCTTCGCCAGGTCGGTTTTGAACGACGTCAGGGTGGGTGGGCCGCCGATCGACTGGTAGACGCCGTTGTCGAAGACGATCACCGTCAAGTTCGGTGGGCTCTCGTTGCCAAGCGTGCACAGGATGCCCGTGTTCAGCAGCATCGAGCCGTCGGTGTCCAGGGCGACGATTCGCCGGTGGGGCAAGGCCACTGCCAGGCCCAGCGCGATGGACGAAACCGATCCGAGCACGCCGGGAGAGAGCGTGTTGTCAACGCCATTCGGCCGGTAGTTCCACCAGTCGTGCTGAAGCATGCCTATCGAGGATACGAAAAGGTCCTCGGGTGTGACCTGCAGCGCCAGCGCCTTAACCACGTCAAGCTTTTTCATGGGACGGCACCTCCACGCATTCTCCGGCAAAAATGAGCGCCACCGGCCACTGGCTGCTATCGGTGTGTATTAGCGCCCGCTTGATGTTCGGCTTGATCTCGTCAAGGTTTCGGATGACCCGATACGGGATGCGCAGGGCGTTCAGCATCGGTTCCATCGTTTGCGCGTGGGAATGGCCCCAGGCGTTGGCCTCGCCCAGATCGCCGCGGTAGGGCATAAACATGACCATCGGCATATGGTCGGCGAACGCCAGCCGGCAGATCGGCTCGCAGGCCTGCCGCAGGCCCGAATTCTCCATCACCATCACTGCCCGTTTGCCCCCGAGGTAAGCGCCGACCACAATTCCCGGCATGTCCGCCTCGTTGCTCACCCGAATATAGCGGATGTCAGGGTCCTCGGCCGCCACCCGGTAGAAGCTGCGCAGCAGTCCGTCGGGCAACGCCGTGACGACGCTCACTCCCGCTTCCTTCAAACCCTCGAGCATCAACTGTGCATACCGGGGAACCTCTTTTGCCTGTTCCACGCCCTGATCCTCCTTTAACTAATTCCGGTGGAAAATGCAATGTGTAGGGGCGGACGGCTCTGTCCGCCCGGGGTGGGGTGAAGGAGCACCACCGCCATTTCATACCAAGAGCTAACTAACGTACCGGCTCTAGTCGTGACGCCCGTAGCCCTTCTCGCAACGCCCGCTAATTTGAGGTCATGGCCGTCACACCAGATCGGCTGGCAACGATGCCGGCCAAATCTATTCTACCCGTGCCCCTGGTTTTGTCAAGTGCTTGACAGGAATCGCCGAATAGAAGATAATCGCGACCGGAACTGGCGAGGCGGAGGCCAGCGCCGTGGCCGCTATTTTTCCCAAGCTGGCGCTAGTTGAAGGCTACTTGGAGAGGAAAATGCACGAGGGAGACACGCACGAATGGGTCTATGACCCGCTGCACGGCTACCGGACAGACGATTTCGCGGCCGTGGCGGCAAACAACATGATCGAGCTAAAGAGCGTGGGTATCGATATCGGCTCCTCGACATCCCACCTGATGTTTTCGAACCTGGTGCTGGTGCGACAGGGTATTGCGCTTTCCAGCAGGTTCAAGGTGGTGAGTCGAGAGATAGCCTACCGGTCAGACGTCATGCTCACGCCCTACTCGAATCCGTTGACTATCGACACGGGCTGCCTGTCCGACTTCATCAGGCAAACTTACGCTGGCGCAGGCCTTTCGGCTGACCACGTGGACACCGGCGCTGTCATCGTCACCGGAGAAGCCGCCAAAAAGGAGAACGCCGAGGCTATCGTGAGGATGTTTTCCGATCAGGCCGGGAAGTTCGTCTGCGCCAGCGCGGGGCCCAACCTTGAGGCGGTGATGGCCGCGTACGGCTCCGGCGCGGTGGCTCGCTCGGCGGAGTCGGAGAAAGGCGGCAGGACGCTGCTGAGCGTGGACGTCGGAGGCGGTACCTCCAAGATCGCCGTCGTCAAGAACGGCCAGATTATCGAGACCGCCGCCATAAACGTCGGCGCCAGGCTGGTTGCTATGGACTGCGGCGGGTCGATCACCCGTGTCGAGGACCCCGCGCAGATCATCGCCAGGGAGATCGGAGTCGATCTCGCGCTCGGCGGCACTGCCGCGCCGGAGAAGCGCGCCGAGATGGCCCGGCTTCTGGCGGATTGTCTCTTCAACGTCCTGGAGCGAAGACCTTTGTCGGCGCTTGCCGAGGGCTTGATGCTCACGCCCCCGATCACCTATACGGGCAAGATTGATGGCGTCGTCTTCTCCGGCGGGGTTTCCGAGTACATTTACGGGTATGAGACGAAGGACTATGGCGACCTGGGGATCGTCCTCGGCCAGGAGATTATGCGGCGAGCGCGGCGGCCGGAGTTCGGCATCCCCGTGGAGGACTCGGAGCAGCGCATTCGTGCCACGGTCATCGGCGCCGCGCAGTACACCCTTCAGGTTAGCGGCAGTACGATTTTCGTCTCGAATGATGAGCTATTGCCACTGCGCAACCTCCAGGTGATGAGCCCTGTGCTGGACGGCGATGGGGTTACTCCCGCGTCGGTTGCTGGTGCCGTTCGGCGAGCCTTCCAACGGTTTGACGCCATCGAAGGGGAGAGACCTGTGGCCCTGGCCATCCGCTGGTCAGGTGACCCGGCCTACAAGACCATCAAGGCGCTGGCGGAAGGCGTAGCCCAGGGCCTCGAGCGCACTATCGCCAACCAAATGCCCGTCGTCTTGGTCTTCGACGCCGACATCGGGGGTATGGTAGGCAATCTGCTGGTCTCCGAGTTGGTCCCCGGCTGCAAGGTGGTGTCCGTCGACGAGATAGACCTTGGCGACTTCGACTTCATAGATATCGGCCAGGAGCTGAGGGACATCAGAGCCGTCCCAGTGGTCATCAAGTCGCTCGTCTTCGGGAGCCTGAAAGAGAAAGGCTACGGCGTCGTGTCCGGCAGCGATAACTGACGGGGCGCTCACCACGGAGACAGTGAGACACGGAGGGGGAGCGGAGAGTTAAGAAGGGAAACTCGGAAGACCGACTCGTCCTTCTCCCGTGCCAGCAAAGACGCCAGATAATCTGTTTGCCCTCTGGCTCCTACTCGTCTCCGTGGCTCCGTGTCTCCGTGGTGTACGGACCCACGAGGCCGTTACTTCCCCGGATCCTTCACGCTCCGCAGCGAGTCTATGGCGACGTTGACGAGCTTGCCGCCAACCTCTTTGACTTCGCGAATGTAGATGTCCTGCACGACGTTGTGTGATGTCGGGTCGAACTGGAAGCTGCCTCGCGGACTTCGAAATCTCACGCCCTCCAGCGCTTTGGCGAGCTTCTCCTTGTCGCTAGTGTCGCCGGCGGTTTTGGCCAGCGCCTCGGCGATTGCCCTTGCCGTATCGTGTCCCTGCACCGAGTAGGAGCTCGGCTCGCGGCCGTACTTCCGTCTGTAGTCGGCCACAAATTTCTTGTTCTCAGGATTGTCGAGCGTCTGGGCCCAATATAGGGTTGTTATGGCACCAAGGGCTGCTTTGCCCTGGGCAGGCAGCACGTGCTGTCCGGTCAGGCGGCCCGGCCCGGTGATCTTGGTGTCCTTCTTCAGACCCTGCTGGTCATACTGTTTCACGAACCCCACGGCGTCGTTGCCACCATAGAATATGAAAGCGGCCCCGGGCTTAGCCTGGGCGATCCTCGCGAGGTGTGCCGCATAGTCATTGCCGCCCGGACGCGAAAAAAGCTCGCCGTCGACCGTGCCACCCGCCGGAATGAACGTCTGCTTGAAGCCGGCCACCATTTCCTTGCCGTCCGCATCGTCGCTCGCGCTGACAAAAACCTTTTTGGCCACGTTCTTGGCGACCCAGGCCCCTAGAGCCCAGGACAACTGCCAGTTCGAAAAGGAAGTACGGAAAACGTACGGGCTCTTGCGGGCTCTGCTGAGCTCGTTGGCGCTGGCGTTTGAGATCAACAGGATGGCTTTACTGGAGTGAGCGACGTCTCGCACCGACGCGGCGGCGCCGCTGCCGGCCAGGCCCGTCAGCACGTCCACCTTATCTTGCTCGATCAGCTTCCTGGCTTTCTGCGCCGTCACCTGTGGATCGCTTTCCTCGTCTTCCTTAACCAACTCAACCTTCCTGCCTGCGACTATGCCGCCCCCACTATCGAAGTAAAGGCTCATGCCGGCGATGATATCCTCGCCCACTTGCGTCGGGCCCTTCGAATAGGGGAGCAGCACGCCTACTTTGAGCGGAGGGCCGGTTATCGGTATCGGCGTCGCCGTGGGCGAAGGCGTAGGCGTTGCCGTGGGGGCGGGCGTTGGCGTAGACGATGGCGTCACGATGGCCGTGGAAGTCGGAGAAGGCAGCATCACGGTGGGCGTCGGTACTAGCTCCGACGCGCATCCCCCCAACAAAGAGGCCAAAACCGTAACGGTCCATATTGTTGTCTTCAGAAACTGTCTTCGCACGAATTAGCACAGCCTTTGGCCCGCATTAGGCGGGCGGCACCAGTTTCTCCCGCAATGCCGCCAACACCTTCTCCGGCGTGATCGGCAGGTCCCTTATTCTCACGCCAACCGCGTCGTACACCGCGTTGGCGATCACGGCGGGCACGGGGCTGATGGAGACCTCCCCGATACCCTTCGCGCCGTAGGGCCCGGTGGCGGAGGGCTCCTCCACGAGTATCACCTCGACGTTTGGCGTGATGTCCGCCACCGGCATCAGGTAATCGGTGAGCGTCGCGTTCACCACCCGCCCGTCCCGGACGACAATCTGCTCCGTGAGCGCCTGGCCCAGCCCGGCCACCACCGACCCCTGCACCTGGCCGTCCGCGATCAGGCGGTTCAGGGCGCGGCCCACATCCTGGGCCGCCACATACTTCAGCACGGTGACTCGTCCCGTCTGGGGATCGACCTCCACCTGCGCCGCGTGGGTACAGTATTGGGCTTCGTCGACCACCTTGGCATACTCGTGCTCCCGCGCCAGCCACGCTGCCCGCTCGCCGCTGCCTGTGCCCACAATGGCGCCGCGCGGCGAGCTGAGCGCACTCCTGGCCAACACGGCGAGACTTATCGCCCGGTCGGGAGAGCCCTTGACGTACACCTGGCGGTTCTGAAGCTCCAGGTCCTCCGGGCTCACCTCTAGCTTGGATGCTGCCAGGTCGAACAACTGGCTACGAGCATCCTCGGCGGCAAACTTCGTAGCGTTGGCGACCCGCACGGTGCCGCGACTGCCCCCCGGCCCGCTGTCGAACGACGTGGCATCGGTGTCGCCCCCGATGACCGTGACCTCGCCGGGCTCGAGCCCGAGCTCCTCGGCGACCACCTGCGCCAAAACGATGTGCTGGCCGGCACCGTTGTCCGGCATTCCCGTCAGCAGCACGGCGCTGCCATCCTCGTTCATCTTCACCACACACTTGGTGGGACTGACGTCGCTCGAAAGCGAAAGGTGCCAGGCGCCGGTAGCCACGCCGATGCCTTGATTGGGCGCCCGCTTTGCCATATTCTCCTTGACGTATTCCGCCGTCCTCTCGATGGTCTCGCCCAGTCCGGCGTTGCCCATAACGCCCTTGCCATCCGGCGAAGGGTCCCCCTGCCTGAGTGCGTTACGACGCCGTACCTCGAAGGGATCCAGACCCAGGCGGCGGGCGATCTCGTCGACCAGCGTCTCGACGGCGAAGAAAGTCTGCGGCGCTCCCGGAGCCCTGACGTGGCCCGCCGGCGGATTGTTGGTGAATACCGAATGCCCTCTCAAGCGAACGTTGGGAACTTTGTAAGCGCCCTGCAGGTTGAGGCAGCTATGCGCCATCCCGAAGACTCCATCGCAATAGGCACCGCAGTCGTACACTACCTCGCCCTCGGCGGCCAGTAGCTTACCATCTCTACTGGCCGCTACCTTCAGCGTCACGACGGCTGGGTGCCGCGTGAAAGTCCAGGCCAACTCGTCCCTGGTATTGTAAGCTATCTTCACCGGGCGGCCCGACTTCAGGGCCAGCAAGGCGCAGATGGGCTCGATGGTCGGTGCCCCTTTGCCACCGAAGTCGGCGCCCAGCGCGGGGATAATGACTCTGACTTTGGACAGCGGCAGGCCGAGGCCACGGCTGATCATGGTGCGGTTCAGGAACGGGCCCTTGCTGGCGGTCCATACGGTGACCCTGCCGTCCCTGTCCGCGTCGGCCACACAGGCCCTGGGCTCGATGAATCCCTGGTGAACCGGCCGGGCCGTGAACGTGCCTTCGACGACGACGTCCGCCTGCGCGAACGCGGCCTCCACGTCGCCCCGCTCGATGGTCACTAGATGCCGTTGGTTGCCCTCACGCTTGCTGGGCGCCGGGTCCTCGTAGTTGGCCAGGTCCTCGTGTACCACGGGGGCCTCGGGCGCCAGCGACTGCTGGGGCGAGAACAACGCCGGCAGTTCGCGGTACTCCACGCGAATCAGCGACAGCGCCTGCACGACGGTCGCCTCATCGACTGCCGCCACCGCTGCCACCGGCTCCCCGATACAGCGTACTTTGCCCTGTGCCAGCACGGTTCTGTCCCGCAGGAACCGCCCGATCCTCGCAGGGGTCGCGTCCTGCCCTGTGATCACAGCGCGTACGCCGGGCAGTGCGGCCGCCGCTGACGTGTCGATTGAAACGATGGCGGCGTGGGCATGGGGACTCCGCAAGATGGCCCCCACCAGCAGCCCGCGTTTTGGTGGGCGTATGTCGGCGGCGTAGAGTGCCTCGCCACAGGCCTTGAACCTTGCATCGCTCTTAGGAATCCCTTTCCCGACGACTCGTGTGCTTTGCAAAACGGACTCGCCCATCTCTCTCCTCCTTGCGGGATGCTGCGCACCTGGATCACCTCGGCTGGGTCAACCGGCTAAGGCGCCATCGGCCAGGTGATAATATCACGACTCGCTACCGCCTGTCTAGGTATCTGTCCCTCTTGCCAAGCGGACGCAAATGCATTAGAATGCGCCAAGAATAGGGAGAGGCTACTCGTGGAAGGTTTGGCAGAAGTTTCTTCGTCCGCTGGGCTGTATCTCTGGCTTGGCCTCGTTGCCGTGACCCTTGGACTTGTCGTCTGGCTCCTTGCCCTTCACGCGCGTGTAAATGGCATGAGCAGGCACTACCGTTTGCTCGTGCGCAATGTGGATGGGGGCAACCTCGAGCAGATACTGGAAAAGCACCTCTCCCATCTGCTGGAGACCTCGGTAAGGGTAGACGATTTGACCGCCTACTGCCAGGAGATGGATCAAATGGTGCGGCGCGCCATTCAGCGCGTCGGCGTCGTCCGTTTCAATCCCTTTGGCGACACCGGAGGCGATCAAAGCTTCTCCATCGCCCTGCTCGACAACGCTGGAAACGGCGTCGTCATCAGTTCCCTTTTTAGCCGCACGGGCAACCGCATCTACGCCAAATCCATTCAGAGCGGCCAGTCCCGGCATCCTCTGACGGCAGAAGAGGAACAGGCCATCCAGCAGGCGAACTCCGCTGCCGCCTCCCCCCGAGCACGTTGAGCCCCCTGAACTCCTGGGCATCACCCGATACGAGCGGATGAAGGAGAGCCAGTCGTAGCCGTACCCTTCAGGGTGCGCGGAACCCCGCCAGCCTGTGCAAAGCGTTGGATTGCAAACCGCTGCGTTGCCGTGGGGGCGGGGGCGCGATTAATCGCGCCCCATGGGCATCAATTTAAGCAGTGCTCATGCCCCTAGGCGTCCGACCATCATAATGTAGGGGCGAACGGCGTTCGCCCGTACGGTCTCTCGATCCGACCGAGACGCGTGTCCAGTGTGCAAAACGTCGGCCCGATGCCCCCTCAGCGGTGCGCACGGCGATTTCTCACATCTGCGCACCCACGTTGCGGGCGAACGCCGTTCGCCCCTACGCTAATCACGTTCCCAGCCGTTTTCCTCAAATCGGCATTGACCTTAACTTGACGCCGATGTGGCGCGATTTATCGCGCCCCTACCAGGATGCCGGTGCGTCCCGCAGCCCCGCCGGAAAGTAGTACCGGTAGGGCCCACGTACCGTCACCGTAACCGTGGCGCTGCTCACGGCTCCGGCGCCGTCGCTGGCGGTGTAGGTGAACGTGTCCGTTCCGACGAACCCCGTGTAGGGCGTGTACAGCAGGCTGCGTCCGCCCGCGGCGATGCTGACCAGACCATTTTGAGCCGCTGTGACCGAAGTGATGGTGAGAGAGCCGCCGTCGGAGGCCGCGTCGTTAGCCAGGACATCGATCAGGTTGTTAACGCTGTTTGCGGCTACAGTCACGACGTCGTTGTTGGAAGCCGGCGGGCGGTTGCCGGAGATGTCCACAGTAACCGTGGCGAAGGAAACTAAGAAGCGATCGGACAAGGCGTAAACGAACTGATCCGTGCCCGTTTCGCCCGGCCTGGGAGTATAGATAATCACGTCGTCGGAAGGACCAATCGCCGCCTGGCCCTTGTAAGGTGGGGTGATGGCGACGACTCTGAGCCTATCGTTTGGGTCGGGGTCGGCGTCGTTGGCCAGCACCCTCAGCGCGTTGTTCACGCTGTAACCCGGTACGGTGAAGCTGTCGTTCGCGGCCACCGGTGGGCGGTTCACCGTTACGACGATCATGCTCGTGATCGTCAGCACGCCATCGCTGATCGAATGGCTGAAGCTGTCGAGTCCGGCGAACCCTGGGTTCGGGGTGTATAGTATCGTGTCTCGCATGGGGCCGATGGTCGTGGTGCCGTGAGCAGGCTGACCTACGGCTACCACCGTGAGAGAGTCCCCATCTTGGTCCCGGTCGTTGAGCAGGCCCTCGATGGCGTTGACGCTGCTGTTTGCCGGCATATTGACAAACTCGGCGACGGCGTCCGGGGCACGGTTGGCAGCGTGCACCGTGACGGTTACCCTGGCCGCGGCGGTCAAGCTCCCATCGGTGATGGTGTAAGTGAAGTTGTCAAATCCCGCGAAACCGGTGGTGGGCGTGTAGACGATGTAGCTGCCGCCGGGGCCAACGGCCGTGCTCCCGTGGACAGCCTGCGTCACCGCGACCACCGCGATGGCGTCCCCGTCGAGATCGCCATCGTTGCCCAGAACCTTGATGTAGTTAACACTGTTCTGGGGGACGATCGGCACGTCGTCGGCGGCGATGGGCGCTCGGTTGGCAGACAGAAACGCTTCGAGTGGAGGCAGCCCTTGCGCCGCCCTTCCGGCGGCACCGACCGCCGGCACTTGTACCATTACGTCCTCGGCGGGGTTCGCGTCATTCGCCCCGTTCGGGACGAACACCTCGGGGTGATCGAATGGTGCCCTCTCGTCCCGGACCCGCTCGTCGGTCAGCGTTAGCAAAAAGGCGACCAGCGCGCCCCATTGCTCTGGGTGTCCCTGCAACTGGCCGATCTCAACTATGCCCGGATCCAGGGTCTCCCGGTTGGTCGCTGGGAAATTGCCACCGCGCGTGTAGAACTCGATGACCTGGCTCAGGCTGGCATAGCTCCCGTTGTGGAAGTACGGCCCCGTTAGCTCCACGTTGCGCAGGCTCGGCGTCTTAAACGATCCGTCGACGGCCAGCCTCGTGGTCGCCGAAGTGTTGGGCGGCAGGTCCGGCACATATCTCGCTATCTCCGCCGGAAGCGCCCCCTGTTCCTTCAGCGCCCCCAGCCGCGCGAACGATAGCGGGTATCCGAACGGGTCCGTTCCGCCTCGACCGATGTCATTGCCGGTCCGTGTCACGCCGATGTTGTAAAACCCGGTGTCGTAGTTGGACACCCGGCTGTCGCCCATCACCATTCTCTCGACCAGCAGCGGGATGCCATCGCCAAACACCAGCGCGGAGAATGAGGCATTGGTGAACTCGGCTCCGCCGTGGCACTCCGTGCAGCCGAGAGCGTTGAACAGGTCCAATCCTCGCCGCTGGATAGGGGTGTAGGTGGCCCGCCCCTCCCGCACGCGGTCGAAAAGTGTGTCATCGGAGACCAACGTGGCCTCGTAAAGCTGGATGGCCAGGCCGAAGAACAACGAGAAGTTCGCCTCCATCTGCGTGAACTCGTCGGAAGTGAGATCACGATCCGTCGGCCGCGGCAGAATGCTGGGCACACCCCCCTGAAATGTGACCACCTGGTTGGTGATCTCCCAGTAATCCGGCTGGAAGGCGGCCTGAATCATCTCACCGTAGGACGTAGCAAGGCCGCGAAGCCCAGGCGAGACGTTCTGCCTGGACAGGGCGCCGAGCACGCTGTCGCTGGTGTGCACCAGTTGCCGTTCCAGCGGCCGCAGCCTCAGCATTTTCTTACCCAGTTTCGGGAAGCTGCGGCCTGTACCAGACATCTCGAAGTCGTTGAGCGGGGGTCCCACCGCCTGAGATGCCAGGGAGGCGTTGTGAATCCTGACCTGTACCGCCTGCAATCCCCCCTCGTTCACCAAGATCCTGGCGTTCAGATCCGTGGGGCCAAAGGGATTGACGCCGTTGAAGATGTTGTTGGCGCGTCCATCGGAGAAGTTCGCGTAGTTGAAGACCGCGTTGACCACGGTCGGGGCATTGCGTCCTGCAACCCGCCGCGTCTCGACGCCGCCCACGTTGAAAACGGGGTCGTCCTGAGGGGTTGTGACGTCGACTGCCGTGCCGCTGATGTCGACAAACCGGCTGCGGCGCATCCCCTGGGAAGTACTGATGTCGTCGGAGTCCCTGATCACCGGCGATTCCTGCTGATCGGCAGGGGCCTGTCGCTCGTGGAACGGGAAATCGGCTGATGTCAGCGTTGCGTTGGGGCCGGCGACCTGGAAGGTGCCGTTTGCCCCCGGGTTGATCTGGTTCTTCACGCGGCCGTCTGCCCCGGCCTTGAAGTGGCAACTGGCGCAAGCCTGGATGCCGTCGCTGCCCACCTGCATGTCCCAGAATAGTGCCTTGCCCAGGCGGATGGCGGCCTGCCGATCCCGCGCGTACTCGCTCAGATTCGGTGGCTCGGGGATGGGGATCCATTTCAGCGAGGGTGGCTCAGGCAACGGGATCTCGGCCCGCGCCGTGGGCAATCGCCAGAGCAAGGCAACTGATACGGCAAGGGCAACGGCCACGGCAAACAGAACGCGCAGCCTAAGTGGTGTCTCTCGACCTTGAGATGACCTTGTGCATCTTCCCACGCTTGATTCTTCAGATATGCCAGCCCATAATCGTGCAATTCCGTTCACGGCCGATCCAGTGGTAGAGACGACCCGCCGGGTCGTCTCTACACAATCTTACCCTTCGTACTCGCTCGCTGCGCCTACCGATAGATGGTTGGCACGTGAAGCCGGAAGGACCCCACGAAGTCCTGGCTATTGACGTTTCCGCCGCCAATGGTCACGTTCCTGCTCCCTGGTGCGGAGGTGCCGGCGATGATAGGAGTGACGGTGTAGTTACCATTGGGCAGGCCCACAAAGACATACTCGCCCCTGGCATCCGTCACCGTCGTCGTAGTCACAGCCCCCGTCAGGTTGACGGTGACCCCCGTCAGCGGCTGGCCGAACTGGTTGGTCAATGTGCCCGTGAGCATAAACGGTACCGCCGTGATGTTGATCGGAACCCGGGCGGTCACCAGCACGGTTTCGGGAAGGCCCGGCACCTGCCCCCGGGTATCGATGAACTGCACGGTGGCGAACGAGTTGATGGGCCTGGTCGCTCGGATGAGCGCGTCGAAGCGCCGAGCCGTGCTGATATTAATAGGTGTGCCGGCTGGAACCCGGTAAGCGTGGTTGTAGCTCCCGTAGGGAGGTACTCCGAGCGCGCGTCCGTCCCAGGCGATGATTATGATATCCACCGGGAACGTAATGGCCAGGCTATTGTACGCCGCGTCGAGGCACCGGAGCAGGATGGTCTGGCCCACCCGGGCGTTGATCGGTACCTGCATCCCCCAGACGCCGCTGTTGAGCGCCGGCGGGACGACCACCTCGGCGGCAATGGTTCCGGTGCCTCCCCGGCCGGCGGGCACAGGAACGCCGGTCACGAACCAGTAATCCGCGTTGAAGTCGTTGAAGGCGAAGAAAGCGCTGGCACCGATGGGTGCACCGGCGTTGCCGTGGAAGTTGTCGTTCACCCCGGGGATAGTGCCGTACGCGGGATAGGTGGCTCTGGCGTTCGGTGCCAGGTCGCTCCACACCGAGTCGCGGTCGTCCGGGACCCACAGCGCCTCGACGTCGTAGGGGACGGTCATGGCGTGGGGGTGGGATAGGTACTGGCCCAGCGGGTCCGGCGCGTCGATCGGGCTCGAGT
>JACQUC010000240.1 GCA_016210495.1 Chloroflexota bacterium | reverse complement strand
CGCGCAGCGGGGCCACGGTGCTCCTCAACCGCGCTTCGCCTTCGAGAGCCAGTTGGACATGATCGCCGAGGACCTGGGCATAGACCCCATCGAGATCCGCCGGTTGAACGCGCGCAAGGCCAACACGGTCACGCTCAACGACTTCAAGATCAATTCCTGCGAGTTCACCGCCTGTCTGGACAAGGCCAGGGATATCTCCGACTGGCAGGCGAAGAAGGCCCAGAGGTCGCCGGGCCAGGGCATTGGCATCGGCTGTGGCGGCTTCATCTCCGGCAACGGCTACGCGATCTACCGCACGCGGCTGCCGCACTCGGCGGCGGTGATCAAGGTCAGCGAGCAAGGCGACATCGTCACACTCTACACGGGTGCCGTGGACATCGGGCAGGGGTCGGATACGATTCTAGCGCAGATGGCGGCCGAGGCCATCGGCGTCAACTACGAAGATATCAAGATGGTTACGGCGGACACCGAGATAACCCCGCACGACTTCGGCGCCTATGCCAGCCGCCAGACGATGATGAGCGGTCACGCCGTGAAGCAGGCCGGCGAAGAGGTTAGGGCCAAGGTTCTCAAGCTGGCCGCCGAGATGCTCGAAGCCAACGTGGAGGACGTGGACATCGACCGGCGGGTGATCACCGTCAAGGGTAGCCCGGACAAGAGCATGCCGTTCGAGACCGTGGCCAACGAGTACTTTATTCGCTATGGCCCGCTAGTGGGCTCGGGCAAGTATACCCCGCCGAAGCTGGGCGGCACTTTCAAGGGGGCGGCCGTCGGCACATCGCCCGCCTACAGCTTCGCCGCCCAGGTCAGCCAGGTGCAGGTTGACGAGGAAACCGGCCAGGTGATGGTAACCGGCGTTTGGGACGTGCACGACGTCGGCACGGTCATCAACCCCAACCTGCTGCACGCCCAGGTCGAAGGCGCCCTGTTCATGGGTATGGGCGAGGCCATGTACGAGGAAGCCCTCTTCGACGCCAACGGCAAGCCCCTCAACGCGAACCTGGGCGAGTACCGCATTCCGACAGCGCTCGACGTCCCGCCTGTGGTCTCGGAGCTTGTCGAAGACCACGAGCCCTCTGGCCCGTGGGGCGCAAAAGAAGTTGGCGAAGGGGCGACCCTTCCCACGATGGGCTCCTATGCCAACGCCATCTACGACGCCATCGGCGTGCGCATCTACGAGCTACCGCTGACCCCCGAAAAAGTCTGGCGCGCCATCCAGCAGCGCAAGAAAGCCGAGCAGCAAGCCAAGACGTAGCTGTATCGCCTTGCATCTGAGCGGATAAGGCCCCCTGGCCTCCTAATGTAGGGGCGAACGGCCGTTCGCCCCATTGCACGCCGGGCAAAGAAAGCGGTCGATGGGCCAAAGAGACGCAGCATCAGGCGACCGTCCTGTCCCCTCTCCCTCTGGCCTCGATACATCTCGTGGTTAGGAATGTATCGGGGCTGGGAGAGGGTTAGGGTGAGGGTCGTGCGCCCGTCAGCCTTCCCAGGAACCAATGCGTAGCGGCGCGTCTCTGCGGGGATGCGTCCGTCGCAGCAGGTCGTTCTCCCGCTCCAGCATCATCACCTGGTCGAGGAGACGTCGGTTCTCCTGCTCCACGTCCCTGAGTTGCCAGCGGTAGCGGAAGTAGTAGACGAACAGGTACACCACCGAAGCTACCACGATCAGGACGACGATCAGGGCGATGCCGATTATCTCGGTCACCTGCTCTGGCCTCCCGAGGAGGGCGCGGCCGGCTGCGCCGAACCGGTTGGCGCAGGTGGCTGCCCGATACTAAGGAAAGGCACCGCTCCACCGGTCACCTGCGGCATCTTGCCGTCCCACCGGGTGGCCTCGATGTAGCGAATCAGGTCGGCTGTGAGGTTCAGCCCACGCATCCGATTGGATTCGGATTCCCCTCGGGCCCGCTCTATCGTGGAGTCAGCCTCTCCCCTGGCCTCTACCAGCCTCTGCTTGGCCTGGATCTCCTTCTGGGCCAGTAGCTGCTCTTCGCGCCCCACGTTTTGCTGCGCCGTTTGCTTCTGCTCGATGGCCTGCTGATACTCCGGGCTGAAGGCGATACTGCTGATGTAGATGTCGTCCACGACGATCCCATAGCGCTCGAGGTTGCCTGACAGCTTATCCTTGGTGTTGCGGCGGATTTCATCCCGCTTGAGCAGGATTTCGGCGGCACGATACTGGGGCACCACTTCCTTGATGAAGTCGCTGAACGCCGGGTCGATCACCTTGGTGGCGAAATCGAGCCCCACCGTCTGGTAGAGTTCGTTGGCGCGCGCCGGGTTGAGGTGATAGTTCATCATCCCGGTCAGCTTCACGCTCTGCTGCTCGTTGCTGGCGGCGTCGATTTCCTTGAAGGCGTGGGGTTGCACGCGCACGTCGATCTGATGGATCTGATTGACAAAAGGCACCCGCAGATGGAAGCCTGGATAGAGGACGCCATCCTCCACCTTGCCGAAGGTGGTCACTACTCCCACGTGGCCGGCGGTGACGACGAACCCCGACATAAATAGGCCGATAACAAAAATGAGGCCGACGACGGCAACGGAAGTACACCCGACCAGACGCAGTGTTCCCTGAGCACGCGGTCCCACCGGAAGCCCCCTCACATTCTCCATTCCTTCACCCCCCGAGGCCGATCTACTGAGTAACCGCTGGACTTCTTGCAGATAGCTCGAAGCGTCGTCGTCTTTGGCGCCTTTTCCGTCGTGTCTCTTCCCCGGCATACGCCCCTCCTCCGCTCGTCCATTGCAGCTACTATAGCAGCAAACATAGCCTGGAGCAACAGGCGAGTCGAGAGTCTAGAATCGAGAGTCGAGAGTCGAGGGTCCGGCATCTCGACTCTCGACTCTCCCATCAGGCATCTCGACTCTCGATTCTCGACTCTCCCATCAGCGCGCTCCGCCGGAACTGCGTCTCGTAAAGGCTCGCGTACAACCCGCCACGCGCCAGCAGCTCCGCGTGTGTACCCATCTCGACCAGTCGACCCTGGTCCAGCACCAGAATGACGTCAGCAGCCAGGATGGTGCTGAGCCGATGGGCAATGACGATACTCGTTCGTCCTTGCATCACGCGCTCCAGCGCAGCCTGGATCAGAGCCTCGGACTGCGAATCGAGGTGCGACGTCGCCTCGTCCAGGATGAGGATGCGCGGGTCTTTGAGCAGGACGCGCGCGATGGCCACACGCTGCTTCTCGCCGCCCGAGAGGCGATAGCCCCGCTCGCCCACGACGGTCTCATAGCCGTCGGGCAGGCCCGCGATGAAATCATGGATGTTGGCTGCTTCGCAGGCGTCCTCGATCTGCGCCTGCGTCGCGTCGGGCTTGGCATAGAGCAGGTTGCTGCGGACCGTGTCGTGGAGAAGGTAGGCCTCCTGGGTGACGATGCCAATCTGGCGCGACAGCGAGGCGAGCGAAACATCGCGTAAATCCCGGCCGTCGATGAGGATTCTTCCCCTGGTGGGGTCGTAGAGCCTTGGCAAGAGGTAGGTTATCGTCGTCTTACCCGCGCCGCTGGGGCCGACGAGCGCCGCCAATTGGCCTGGCTTGACGTTGAAGGAGACGTTCTCGAGTGCCCATCGCGGGGAAGTCGGATGTTCGTTGTCGCCGGGCGGGCTCCCGTTTTCCCCCTTGATTTGCCCGTCGTTCGGCTTGGCAGCGTGGCGTGGCTCCGGAGAGATCGCGTCGCTGCCCTGGCCATGCCAGCGGAATCGTGGTACCTCTGCCAGCACCGGCTGCCGTGTGGAGCCGTTGCCCTCCAAATAGCTGAAGGAGACGTCCGCAAACTCCACGCTCCCCTCGACCCGTTCCAGGCTCTCCGCTCCCGGCCTGTCGTGGATCTCCACGGGCAGATCGAGCACTTCAAACACGCGCTCGAAGCTCACCATCGCCGTGGCAAACTCGACTCGGGCATTGGTTAGGGCCGATAGAGGGCCGTACAGTTGCGTTAGATAGGTGCTGAAGGCCACGATGGTGCCTATGGTGAACTCGCCGCGCAGCACGAGCTGGCCGCCGCTCCAGAAGACGATAGCCGTGCCGACGGCGCTCACCAGGCTGAGGCCGAGGAAGAACCACCGGCCCACGAGGGCCTGGCGGATGCCGATGTCACGCACCCCCGCGGCTCGTTCCGCGAACCGAGCGTTTTCGTCTGCCGTGCGCCCGAAGATCTTCACCAGCAGCGCGCCGCTGACGTTGAGGGTCTCGTTCATCAGCGCGTTCATCTGGGCGTTCAGGCTCAGCGACTCCCGCGTTATGCGCCGCAGGAGGCGTCCTACGCGCTTGGCCGGTAGAATGAACAGCGGCAGAATCGCGATGCCCAGCAGGGTCAGCCGCCATTCCAGAGACAGCATTATCGTTAGGGTCGAGACCAGCGCGATCACGTTGGAAACGATGTTGACCGTGGTGCTGGTGACGGCCTGCTGGGAACCCACGACGTCGTTGTTGAGCCGAGACATCAGCTCGCCGGTCTTCGTGTTGGTGAAGAACCGCAGCGACATGCGCTGCAGGTGTTCGAATAACGAACGTCTCAAGTCGAAGATGATGCCCTCGCCGATGCTGGAGCTCAGATAACGCTGGATGACGCCAATCAGGCCGTTCAGCAGCGGAATGCCGATCATCCCCAGGGCCAGGAGATTGAGCCTGCTGAAATCGCGATTTGGCAGGGCGTTGTCGATGAGATCGCGGTATAGCAGCGGCGGCACCAGGGACAGCAGCGTAATGCTAAGGATAGTAGCCAGCATAACGGCAATGCGCCCTCGGTACGGCCTTGCATAATGAGCGACGCGCCGCAGGAGGCCCCAGCTCAAAGTGGGCCGATCCTGTTCCTCGTCGTAGCGGATATAAGACCACCACCCGTGGTCGTGTATCATGACGAACACCTCCCAGGGCATCCTTCCACGGAAGGATGCCCGCCAGACCGGCGGACAACGCGTGCTATGTTGAACCACCCAACCGGTTCCTAGTGCAGAATAAGGCAGCGTAGGGGCGAGGTCTCCTCGCCCTTGGCGGGTGGGGTTGGCAGCGCCGCCATTTCACACCAAAAACTAACTGGCCTGGCACGAATCTTGTACAAAGACCTTCCAATCCTGCCTGTGCCGTGACGGCGTACAGCCACTGCTGTGCGGTTCCAATTTGAGATCGCGCGGCCTACCGTCTAGGGAATGATAGCAGAATTCGGGCCGCAATGTTTAGCAATTGGGGCAATTAGAGGCAATTAGATGTTGCTTATCGCGTGGTTCTCTGCTATACTGTTGGCAGAAGTTATCCTGTTTAGCCTCTTATCTGTGCTGCGCGTCTTCTTGCACCAGAAGCTCACGTCCTCGGCGCGTGGGCAATGTCCTTGTGTTGCTCCGACGGCTCGATCGGCACCGACTTTGAGATCCAAGAAAAGGGATAATGGTTTGTATAGGCTATTTGGCTGCGAAAAGCGGAGGTTATTTAGTTGTTAAAGAACGGACGTCAACCCGGACTGCTCGAACAGTACGCCCACCTAATTCACAAACGGCGTGGTCCGAGCTTTGTTCCCAGAAATGACACACGAGAGGGCACGATCAAGAGATTGATTCGCGAGCGGGGTTTTGGGTTCATCCGGCCCGAAGGAAAGATCTCGGATCTATTCTTTCATCGCACATCTCTGCAAGAGGCGAACTTCGACTCCCTGAACGAGGGTGATCGAGTTCAATTCGATGTGCAGCGGGACGAGCGCCGCAATCAGAACCACGCGGTCAACATCAGGCTGCTGCGCAGGGCTTAACACTTCGCGTGTTCCACCCCGAACTTTGGCTGCACAGGATCCCGTACGGTTTTTGCAGGATTTTCACGGCCGCCCGGTAGGGAGTGTTGGTGAAGGTCGCGAATACGGTTATTGCCAGCGCCTGTGGGGCGTGTTAGAATACGACGCGTTGGCCAGCTAACGCCGATTCTAGTGCAGGGAACATTGCGTGTCCATCAAGGCTCTCGAATCCCTCGTAACCACGATCGTCGCCTCGGAAAAAGTGCAGGGCCTCTGGCGCATCAGAGATCGTGGCATGCCCGTATTTGTGCACACTATCGACGTGGTGCTGTTGTGCCTGGAGGCTTTTCCCGAGTGGCGCGAGCGATATCCCAAACTGAACCTGGAGGCCATCACGGTGGGCGGCCTCCTTCACGACCTCACCAAGCTGAGCGCACGTGAATCGCACATCAGGTCGCACTCCACTATTATGAAAGAGATGCCGGAGCAAGCGATCTCGGAGGCTGTTGACGTCCTCGACGCGGCTCAACTAGTCACGGGTCCTGTGCTATCGCCGGAGGAAGTCGACCACATTTGGCATATTATCGTTTCGCACCACGGCGTGTGGGGCAAGGTCCAACCTCATACGCCGGAGGCCGCGCTGGTGCACCAGTGCGACCTCCACTCCGCGATGCGAAATCGGTGCTCTCCGGTTGATGCCAACGATATCCTGCCCTTGTTGAACCGAGGACACAGGCTAGCTGTCATCGCGGCCCAACTGGGCGTGGGCACGTCGGTGGTCCGAATGCGCCTTGGCGAGGCTTGCCGCTGGGAGCACGTGCCGGACTGGCCGGGCTTGCTGGAGATCTGGCTCAAGCGAGGGCACGTGGTGTGTGGGGGGTTGGACCGGATGAGGCAAATGGAAAGGATCAAGTTGCTGATGAAACTGGCGGCCGAGGCTCCTGGGCCGATCCTGGAGGCGTTGCGTCGGTGCCGGAATGGGCGAGATGGTTAGAATAGATATGCACGTGCACACCGAGTACTCCCCGGATTGCGCGACTACCTTGCAAGAGGTCATTAACACGGCCCGAGCGATGCACCTGGACTATGTGGCGATCACGGATCACAATCGAGTCGAGGGGGCGCTCCGGCTGCGAGAGATGGCGCCGCAGAAGATCATCGTGGGGGAGGAGATAAAGACCACTGGCGGCGAGGTCATCGGGCTGTTCCTCGAAAAGTACATTCCACCCCGCCTGTCGCCCGAGGACACCGTGGCAAAGATCAAGGAGCAGGGTGGGCTGGTCTATATCCCTCACCCCTTCGACCGCCTGCGCAAGTCGCCGCTAAAGGCGGAGAAGCTGCTGAGCATCCTGTCCCAAGTGGACATTCTCGAGGTGCAGAACTCTCGCTGCCTGCTCCGAGCGGACAATCAAAGGGCCGAGACGTTTGCCGTGCAGCATCAGCTCTTGCGCGGCGCCGGCAGTGACGGGCACATTGCGGCAGAGATAGGCGCGTCTTTTGTGGAGATGTCTCCTTTCGAGAGCAAAGAGCAGTTCTTGCAGAATCTGCAGACAGGCCGTGTGGTAGGACGGTACTCAGGCGTCTTAGTGCACTTTGTGTCCACGTGGAACAAGTTTCGGAAAAAGCGGTAGCTGACGGCTGAAAAGCCGATTGCTATCTTACGCCAACCCGACCTTTTGCCTCACCTCTGCCATCGTCTCGGTGGCCAGGGCGCGTGCGCGCCTCGTTCCTTCGGCCAGGACGTCCCACACGAAGTTAGGATCGGCGGCAAACCTGGCACGCCTCTCTCGATGGGGCTCCAGGCTCTGATTGAGGTTTCTGGCCAGGTTGAGCTTGCATTCCACGCAGCCGATTGTCGCCCCCCGACACGCCGTGGCGATTTCGGCAACCTCGCTCGGCGAGTAGAAGTTGTGTAGAGAGAAGACGTTGCATACCTCGGGATGCCCGGGATCCGTGCGCCGGATGCGCGCCGGGTCGGTAACCATCATCCTCACGCGGCGCTCGATCTCCTGGGCTGGTGCTGCTAGCTCCAGGTGGTTATTGAGGGATTTGCCCATCTTCTGTGAGCCGTCAATGCCCATAACCCGTGGAAAAGTGGTAAGCTTGGCATGCGGCTCGGGGAAGGTCTGTCCGAAGATCGAGTTGAAGCGCCGAACTATTTCCCGTGCCAGCTCCAGGTGCGGCAACTGGTCGTCGCCGACCGGCACAGTATCGGCCTTGTACACGATGATGTCGGCTGTTTGCAGCACAGGGTAACCCAGGAGGCCGTAGTTGACGTTGTCCGGCTGCTGCCTCACCTTCTCCTTGAACGTGGGCACACGGGTGAGCCAGCCCATCGGGGTGACCATAGAGAGGATCACGTGCAGCTCGGATACCTCGGGGACCCTTGACTGAGGGAAGATGGCGCTCTTGTTGGGATCGAGGCCCGCGGCAAGCCAGTCGAGCACCATCTCGTAGGCGTTGGCGTGGAGGTTCTCGGCCTCTTGCAGACTTGCAAGGGCGTGGAGATCGACCACACAGTAAAGGCACTCGTACTCATCTTGAAGCTTTACGTAGTTCTGGATGGCGCCGATGTAGTTGCCGATGTGCTGTTTGCCGGTTGGTCGAGCGCCACTAAGGACTCTTCCCTTCATCAACACTCCCCTTCCACCTTGTATGCTACATTTGCTCGGGCGCGGCTACACCCATAAGCCCGAGGGTCTTCGCCAGCACGTTCCTGGCGGCCTGAACGAGCTTGAGACGCGCCTTGGTTAGGCTCTCGTCTTCGGACACTACGCGACACTGCGTGTAGAACGAGTGGAAAATAGCGGCCAGATCCTGAGCGTAGAAAGGCAGTTGGTGCGGCTCGAGTTGGAGGGCGGCGCTCTCCACAAGCTCAGGCAGTTGCAGCATCTTGCGAACCAGTGTCAACTCCGGCTCGGTCGTCAGCAAGGAAACGTCTCCCGTCGAAAAATCGATGTCTCCGGCGTAGCGCAGTATGCTAGCGATGCGTGCGTGAGCGTACTGCACGTAGAATACCGGATTCTCGGCCGATTGCTGCTTGGCTAGCTCCAGATCGAAGTCCATCTGGCTATCGGCCGATCGCGAGAGGAAGAAGAATCGACAGGCATCGGCGCCCACCTCGTCGATTACCTCGCTCAAAGTGACGATGTCGCCGGTTCGTTTGGACATCCTGACGATCTCTGCGCCGCGTCGCAGCGTTATCAATTGGTGCACGATAAGCTGAAGTCGGCTGGGGTCCACGCCCAATGCGGCAACGCCGGCCTTCATCCTGGGCACGTGGCCCTGATGGTCCGCGCCGAGTACGTCGATAACGCGATCGTATTTGCGCATCAGGAACTTGTCGTAGTGGTACGCAATGTCGGAGGCAAAATAGGTGGGTGCGCCGTTGCTCCGTATGAGGACGTTGTCCTTGTCGTCCCCCAGCGCGGTGGATGAGAACCAGACGGCGCCCTCACGCTTGTCGGTGTAGCCCCGTTGGCCTAGCAGGTCGATGGTCTTGCCGACCAGGCTAGAATCGTAAAGACTTTGCTCGCTGAACCAGGTGTCGTAGCGAATACCTAGCGCCGAAAGGTCTTCCCTGGCCGCCTGGATCATCCGATCCAGCGCAATGCGGCCGAGCTCCTGAAGGGCTTTGGCCGGCGGCATCTTGAGGAAGCGGTCGCCGTGCTCACGGACGATGTCCGCGGCCAGATCGACGACGTAGGCTCCCTGGTACCCCTCGG
Organism: Chloroflexota bacterium; assembly: GCA_016210495.1. The sequence goes on along the minus strand of JACQUC010000240.1, from coordinate 43,999 downwards.
CGGGCACCTCGGCCTGGGCGCCAAGAGCTTGACAGTATCGCGCAAAGACCGTCTGGTAAAAAGCCTCCATGCGGCTGCCGGCGTCGTTGACGTAATACTCCCGTTCGACGTTGTAGCCGACCGCAGCCAGGATGCTGGCCAGGGTGTCGCCAAGAGCTCCGCCCCTACCACTCGCGGCGGTTAAGGGGCCGGTCGGATTGGCGCTGACGAATTCGATTTGAACCCTCTCGCCAGAACCGATGCGCACGTTGCCGAACTCCATCCCGGCCGCCAGGATGGCGTCTAGCTGCAGGGATAGCCACCGGTCACTAAGCGTGATGTTGATGAAACCCGGAGCCGCCACCTCTGCCTTGGACACGAAATCGACCGGCGAAATCTCGTCGACGATGGCCCTGGCAATGGCCAGAGGGCTCATCCGTGCCGCCCGCGCCAGCTTCAGAGGTAGCGAACTGGCATAGTCGCCGAACTCGGGCTTGGCGGGGCGCTCCAGCGCGGCCTCGGAAACGGCGACGGGAGGCAGAGCCTTCTTCGCCTGCGCCTTGTGCACAGACGCCAGCAAGAGCTCAGATACTCTGTCTCGAATCAAATCGACGAACCCCCGATGCGCGTGTCTTGCGGATTATAGCACCTTCACCAGCAAAGGGCAAAGAAGTGGGAGCGATGAGCGATGATGGGAGGCGGCAAGAGCTAGGCTTTTCGCGCGGCGAGGGCTGCGTACAGGCCGTCGACGGCTTCCTGCGGCACATTCACCGACCCCAGGTCGACTGGGTAGACGGACCAGCCGTGGAAGTCGCTTCCTCCCGTGGCGATCAAGCCGTGCTGCAAAGCGAGGTCCAGCAAGTATCTCTCCATCTCGGGGGTGTAGCCGGCGTAATATGCCTCCATGCCGATGAGACCGGCCTTTTTCAATTGAGGCACAAGCCGTTCTAGGTCGAGCTTGTCGCCCAGGGGCTCAGTTGCGTCGGAGCTGATGATGGGGTGGGCCAGCACCGGGAGGCCCCGGGCGCTGATAATGAACTGCACGGCCTCCTCCGGCGTCAGCTTGTAGCGCTCGACGTAGGCCGGGCCGGTCCGACCCAGGTATAGGGCGAACGCCTCGGATGGCGTAGACACGAAGCCCTTTTCCCAGAGGGCCTGCGCGATGTGAGGACGCCCGATGGTTGCATCCCCGGCGATCTGCTGGACGCGTTTCCATTCGATGTGCAAGCCCAGGTCGGCAAGCTTGGCCACCATTCGCTGCGCGCGATCGATGCGCGAGTGCCGCAGCTTGAGAAGTGTCTGCTGAAAGACAGGCCCGCGAAAATCGATGAAATAGCCCAGGACGTGGACCTCGGCCCTGGGCACATCCGTGCTAACCTCGATGCCAGGTATCACCGTAAGGCGCGTGTTTTCGGCGGCTACAAGGGCAGGGGCAACTCCCTCGGTCGTGTCGTGGTCGGTGATGGCAATGACTTGCAGGCCGCGCTGCTGGGCTAGAGCCACCACTTCACGAGGAGTGAACACCCCATCGGACGCTGAGGTATGTACGTGTAGGTCGATCTTGCTGGTCAAAATGAAAAAGCCTGGATAGCCTTTGAAGCCGCTATTCTTTCTTTCTGGTTTCGACGGTCAACTTGAGCGCGGTCCTTTCCTCATCGTTGATGACGATGTCGGTAAAGGTTGGGATGCACACTATCTCGATGCCGTTCGTCGTGAGATAGCGCGACGCAATGGCGATCGCTTTCACAGCCTGGTTTACCGCCCCAGCTCCGATGGCGTGTACCTCGACCCTTCCCTTCTCGCGAATTGTACCAGCGATAGCACCTGCCACGGCGCCAGGTCTGGATTGCGCTGAGACTTTGAGCACTTCTGGTTCCACTAAACTCGCCTCCTGTCGAAGCTGACAAGCAGAGGCTGGGCAACAACCAGCCCCGATAGATTGCGCAGGTGATCGTCAGTCAGGTTGAACAATATCGGGGCTTCCTCCAGCGCGCCGTTTTCCGCGGCTGGCGCGGGAGTCAGCGGTCACGGGCAAATGAACTTGTACGCGAGTGTCCAGGCGTCTGTCGCTGATCTTGATGCTGGAAGGGCTCGTCACCTCCTGCTGGCCTCAGGACGCGATCTGCCAAATCGATCACGTCCCTATGACAATAGTATACCAGAAAAGCCCCAGTAGTCACGCGGTCTTGTCTTGCCTACTTGGCGTAGTCCACAGCTCGGGTTTCGCGCACGACTGTCACTTTTATCTGGCCCGGGTACTCCAGGCTTTCCTCGATTTGTTTGACGATGTCTCGGGCCAGGCGGATGGCGCCAAGATCGTCGATCTCCTCTGGTTTGACGAGAATGCGGACCTCTCGACCCGCCTGGATGGCGAAGGACTTCTCCACCCCAGGGAATGAGTTGGCGACCCCCTCAAGCGCCTCCAGCCTCTTGATGTAGCTTTCCAGCGTTTCACGTCGCGCGCCCGGTCTCGCTCCCGAGATGGCATCGGCGGCCTGCACCAGCACCGCCTCAATAGTTAGCGGCTCCTGCTCGCCGTGGTGGGCGGCTATGGCGTGAACGACCTTGGCGGACTTGCCGAACCTCTTGGCGAAGTCCGCGCCGATGAGCGCGTGCGGACCTTCGACTTCGTGGTCGACGGCCTTACCAATGTCGTGCAGGAGTCCGGCCGTGCGGGCAACGTTGACATCTGCGCCCAGTTCGGCGGCCATCATCGCCGCCAAATGGGCTACTTCGACCGAATGCATCAGAACGTTCTGGCCATAGCTGGTACGGTATTTCATTCTGCCCAGCAGCTTGATTAGCTCGGGGTGAATACCGTGCACGCCGGCTTCGATAGCTGCTCGCTCGCCCTCCTCACGGATGGTGGTGTCAACCTCCTGCTTGGATTTCTGGACGACCTCCTCGATGCGGGCGGGATGGATACGCCCATCAAGAAGAAGCTTGCCCAGGGCAAGTCGGGCAACCTCGCGCCGCACGGGGTCGAAGCCTGACAAAGTCACTGCGTCCGGAGTATCGTCGATAATCAGGTCGACTCCGGTGGCGCTTTCCAGCGCACGAATGTTCCGGCCCTCGCGCCCGATAATGCGGCCCTTCATCTCGTCGCTGGGAAGGGGCACCACCGACACCGTGCTCTCGGCAACGTGGTCAGAGGCACAGCGCTGGATCGCCATGGAGACTATCTTGCGGGCGCGGTGATCGGCATCCTCTTTCGCAGAGGCCTCTATTTCACGCACGCGTCTTGCAGCATCTTCTCGAACCTCGTCTTCGATAGCCCTGAGGAGTATCTCCTTGGCCTGGTCCATGGTTAGCCCCGATACCCTTTCGAGCTCGCGCAGTTGATCGCGCTTGATCTGCTCGATCTCGCCGTGCGCATTCTCCAATTCTTTTTCCTTCTGTGACGCGCCCCGCTCGCGTCGCTCGACCGCCTCGACCTTCCGGTCGAGGTTCTCATCTTTCTGCTGCAGCCGCCTCTCCTGACGCTGCATATCGGAGCGCCTATCACGGACTTCCACTTCCGCGGCAGCTCTGATCTTCAAGGCGGCATCTCTGGCTTCTAGCAGGACCTCTCTCTGCTTAGTTTTGGCGTCGGCAAGGATCTGCTCGGCGGTTCTCTCGGCGCCCTTCATTTCTTCACGGGCTCGGTAATCTCTAAAGAAATAGCCGAAGGCGAAAGCTATACCGCCAACGATTACGCCGGTGACGGCGATCATCGTAAGCGCGGGCAGGTTCTCAACCATATTTCACCTCGTTTATGATAAAAAGCGTCAACGGTCGCCGTTGACGCAATCAGCGTAATAATACTTGTTTTAGAACGGGGTGTCAAGAAGTAAGGACGCCTGTTCGGTAGCTTTTGCAAGTCCACCAATCAGACGTATGCTTTGCTCATTGGCCTCTCTCGCGCCAGCATTTGTCGACCGTGGATTTGACGATCTCGTAGGCGAAGCCACGGCGGATGAGATAGCCGCCCAGACGCCGATAGAAGGATTTGTAATCGTCGAGGTTGCGCAGCAAGCGTGCTTTCCTCTGGGCTGCAGCGTAAGCGGCGGTAGCTTCGTCGATCGAGCCGTCGAGAACGTGGTCCACTACACCTGAGTCCACGCCCTTGCGCCGCAGTTCGGATCTGAGGGCCTTCTCGCCCCGAGGACTGAAAGCCTCGCGATTCTGCAGCCAAAACTGTGCGAAGGCTGCGTCGTCGATGAGTCTCATTTCGCGAAGACGGTGGACAACCCTGTCGATGAGAGACTCGGGGATTCTCTTGCGCTGTAGGTTCTGGCGAACTTCTCGCTCACTCCGAGGCCTGTATGCCAGGAAGGCGAGCGCGGTGTCGGTGGCCTTCTGAAAAGCATCGTTTTCGAGCAAGTGGGCGATGTTGTCGGCGGAGAGAAAGGTCCCCGGCCGAAGCGCCACCGCTTCGGCCACGATACTGCTCAGCGAAAAAGCATACTCGTCGTCGAGATAGACGTTAACGCGGTCAGCTCGCTTGACCTGAACCTCGACGAGCGTTACGATTCCCGGCTGCACGGTCCGCAAGGTCTTAGTCGTCTTCCACGGGGGCAGCTTCCGCGGCCTTGTAAACGCGGGGATTAGATCGGATTTGCTGCTCGATGTCCAGCGCAACCGCCACGTTCTGCTTCAGGAACTCGCGGGAATTCTCACGTCCCTGCCCAAGCCGCGTGTCGTTGAAACTGAAGAAGGCGCCGCTCTTCCTAATGATGCCCATTTCCACGCCCACGTCCAGGAGGCCGCCCTCCTTGGAGATGCCCTCCCTATAAAGGATGTCAAACTCGGCGATCCGGAACGGTGGGGCGACCTTGTTCTTTACGACTTTGACTTTGGTGCGGCTGCCGATGACCTCGGTGCCCAGCTTGATAGTCTCCATTCTTCGGATGTCCAGGCGAACAGAGGCGTAGAACTTGAGGGCGCGTCCGCCGGGAGTGGTCTCGGGGTTGCCAAACATAACGCCGATCTTCTCGCGAAGCTGGTTGGTGAAAATCACGGCGGTCTTGGACTTGTTGATGGCGCCGGTGAGCTTGCGGAGGGCCTGAGACATGAGGCGGGCCTGCAAGCCAACGTGAGAGTCGCCCATATCGCCCTCGATCTCGGCTCTGGGTACCAGGGCCGCCACGGAGTCGACGGCGACGAGGTCGACCGCGGTGCTCCGCACCAGGGCCTCGGCGATCTCCAGTGCCTGCTCACCAGTGTCTGGCTGTGAAATGTAGAGATCTTCGACCTTGACACCGCACTTCCTGGCGTATTCGGGGTCAAAGACGTGCTCGGCGTCGATGAAGGCGGCGATGCCTCCCGCGCGTTGCGTTTCGGCCATAATGTGCTGGACAAGCGTTGTCTTGCCGGCCGACTCGGGTCCAAAGATCTCGGTGACGCGGCCGCGGGGGATACCCCCAACGCCCAGCGCCAGGTCCAACGAGATCGACCCGGTGGGAATGGCCTCGACAACCATCTTCAGAGAAGAATCACCCAGCCGCATTATGGAACCCTTGCCGAAATGTTTGTCAATCTGCCCAATCGCAATCTCTAACGCTCTCTCTTTGTCTTTGTCCATCGCTTCGCACTCCTTCATCTATCCTTGCAGGGCGAGATTATAGCACAAACGTTCTACTAGCACAAGGCGCCTTTATTAAGCACTGCAAATGTGGTATAAATAGATGTTGCTAAGGAGCAAGCGCGGAGGTTTGAAAATCGTGCCCAGGAGAAGATCAGTTAAGGTCCCGGATGGACCACTGGTAGCGGCGGAGTTGCCACTGCTACCAGTGCGCGATACTGTTCTTTTTCCCCACATGGTGGCGCCGCTATTCGTCGGTCGTGAGCGCTCCATAAAGGCGATTGAAGAGGCGATGAGCAAGGAGCGCTCCATTGCCGTCGTGTCGCAGCGCAAACCGGACGTTCAGGACGTCGCTGTCGACGACGTCTTCGCCGTTGGCACGGAGGCGATCATCGGCAAGCTGCTGAAGATGCCCGATGGCACAATCAGCATTCTGGTTCAGGGACAACGGCGGGTTCGGATCCACGAGTTTACGGGGGTAGATCCTTACGTCAAGGCAAGGGTCTCTCCCATTGAGGAGGTCGTGTCCAGGTCGACGGCGGTGGAGGCGCTGATGCGCGCGGTGCTCGCCCTGTTCGAGAAGTGCGTAAAGCTCAGCCGCACCCTTCCGGACGACGCTTATGTCGCGGCAATGAACGTGGACGAGCCAGGGTGGTTAGCCGACTTGGTGGCCTCGACGCTCGACCTTTCCGTGGACCAGCGGCAAGACATTCTAGAAACGCTGGATACGGCCGAGCGATTGCAGAAGGTCAACATATTTCTGGCCAAGGAGCTAGACGTTCTGGAGCTCCAAAGCAAGATCCATACCGAGGTTCAGCAAGAGGTTGACCAGGCGCAGCGCGAGTACTTCTTGCGAGAGCAGGTCAAAGCCATTCAGAATGAACTGGGGGAGACAGACGCGCACGCGAGAGATCTAAACCAGTTGCGGGACAAGATCTCCACCGTAGGGATGCCGCCGGAGGTATCAAAGAAGGCGGAGGAGGAGTTGAATCGCGTCATCGCCATGCCGGCAGGCAGCCCTGAAGTTGGGGTGATCCGGACCTATCTGGATTGGCTCACGAATCTACCCTGGGCCGTGGCAACGGAGGACAATTTAGACATCAGGCGCGCCGCCGTGGTTTTGGACGAGAACCATTACGGGCTGCCAAGGGTCAAGGACCGGATCCTAGAGTACATCGCCGTGCGCAAGCTGGCACGCGAGAAAATGCGTAGTCCGATACTCTGCTTTGTTGGCCCCCCGGGCGTGGGGAAGACGTCGCTTGGCAAGTCGATTGCACAGGCGCTCGGGCGCAAGTTCGTACGCATCAGCCTTGGCGGAATCAGGGACGAAGCGGAGATACGAGGGCACCGCCGGACGTACGTGGGCGCGCTGCCGGGCCGCATTCTACAGACCATGCGTGTAGCGGGCACTATCAACCCTGTGTTTATGATGGACGAGATAGACAAAGTAGGAGCCGATTTCCGTGGAGATCCTTCGGCGGCCCTACTCGAAGTGCTGGATCCTGAGCAGAACTACGCCTTCAGCGATCACTACCTGGACGTGCCCTACAACCTGTCCAAGACAATGTTCATAACCACCGCCAACGTGTTGGACCCGGTTCCACCGGCTCTGCGGGACAGAATGGAGGTTATAGAGCTCCCCGGGTACGTCGAAGAAGAGAAAGCGCAGATCGCCAAACTTTTCATCGTGCCCCGCCAGGTGGCGGAGCACGGCTTGAGCGTCGGTCAGCTCAAGTTCTCCGATGGCGCGCTCAGGCACATCATTCGGGGATATACGCACGAGGCGGGGGTGCGCAATATGGAGCGAGAGATCGCCTCGATCTGCCGAAAGGTCGCGAAGATGGTTGCATCAGGCAAGCGGGCCCCTGGCAGCGTCACGGCCGGTTCCCTTATCAAGTATCTGGGTCCTCAGCGGCACTTCTGGGGGGTTGCAGAGGAGAGGGACGAGATCGGCGTGGCGACCGGGGTTTACTGGACGGAGGCCGGCGGTGACCTGGCCACAGTCGAAGCGACTCTAATGGAAGGCAAGGGCAACCTGATCCTCACAGGCCAGCTTGGCGACGTGATGAAGGAGTCGGCCACGGCGGCCATGAGCTACACCAGGGCGAAGGCTCCCGGCCTCGGGATTCAAGACAAGTTCTACGAGAGATTCGATATCCACATACACCTGCCGGCAGGGGCAATTCCCAAGGACGGTCCGTCGGCTGGAATCACGATGGCCACCGCGTTGATCTCAGCGTTGAGTTATCGACCCGTCAAGCGCGAGGTGGCGATGACGGGAGAGATCACGCTCCGAGGACGCGTGCTGCCGGTGGGCGGTGTGAAGGAGAAGATCCTGGCGGCCCACCGAGCCGGCATCAAAGTATTCGTTATGCCGAAGCAGAACGAGAAGGATCTCGCTGATGTGCCCACCGACGTCAAGCGAGAAGTTCAGTTCGTATTCGTCGAACGTATGGACGAAGTTCTTCGGAACGCTTTGGGGGAAGCGCCGGGCTCGGCCGCAGGCGCTTGATGCGCTCAGCGGCTCGGCAGCAAGATTGGGATTGGGGGAGCGAGGTTGCTGTTTGGTGTCAGGTTTCTGTGGCTCATCGGTCTCCTTTCGTTCCTAGCGCTAATCCCTGTGGGCTGCGGCCCCTCGGGTCTCCTTTACGAGGTTCGTCCTCTCGCCATTAGTATCTCCCCCAACGGCGACGGATTCGAGGATTTCGCGCGCGTAAGCTACAGCATCGGGGCGAGGGCTGACGTCACGATACGTTTGCGAAGCACCGATGGGCAGGTTTACACGTTGCGCGATGCGGTCACGCGGGCGCAAGATACCTACGAGATAAAATTCGACGGAACCGTAGACGCGGACGGCCTGGGCGCGCGGCGGGTTCTGCCGGACGGACAGTACACGATGAGCATTCGGGTGGCAGACCTGGAAGGCAGGAGTGCCGAGCACCAGGTATCGGTGGCGATCCACGACGCCGACACTGTGCCTCTGGAGGTGTCCGATGTGGTCGTTCAGCCAATGACGATCTCTCCCAACCGGGATGGTGATGACGACGAGGCTATCTTCAGCTACGCCTTGTCCAAGAAGTCTACCGCCGAAATCTTCGTGACGGATAAAGATGCGAGATTCCACCTCTTGTCTCCGCAGAAGGAGCGAGAGGCTGGCTTGCACTCGTTTAGGTGGGATGGCACCGAAAACGGTGGCAAGCTGCTGCCCGACGGACAGTACACGTACCACATCCGAGCCTGGGACAGGTCCGGGAACGTCACCAGGCAGGAAGGACGGGCTGCACTGGCCAACGGTGGCACGCCGCGACTGGAGATTGTGGAGGCCAAGTTCACCCCGGCTTCGATTCCCCTGGGCGGAGTGGTAAAAGTCAGGATCAAGGTCAAGAATGCCGGCGAGACCACCATCAAGAGCGACACGGAGAGGTGGGGCGTCGGGCCGGCACCCGGGGCCGCTTACACCACCGACATCAACTATGCACACTGGCGTGACAAGGATGGAACGCCGCTCTACTACGAGCGCCCCGGCACCTGGCGCGTGGGCGTTTCGTGGACAAATGCGCCGACGCCGCCTCCTTTCCCAGTGCGATGGAGTCTCGGCAAGGATCTTGCGCCGGGCGAAGAAGTGGAAATCACGGGTGAGATCAGGGTGCTTCAGAAGACGCGCGACACGTACTTCTGGGCGACCGTCGTGCAGGAGGGCGTGGGCTTCGTAGGGGACAACAAGGGCCAGACTCTGGTGATTGTGAGTTACTAGACGTCGTGGAGGTGGATCTCTCCGTTGTCATCGTTAGCTTCAATACCAGGGACCTGCTGCGCCAGTGTCTCGCGTCGGTGTTCGAGGGAGCCGACATCCCGGCGGAGCGGCCACTTCGTCTCGAAGTATGGGTGGTGGATAACGCCTCGTCGGACGGCAGCGCCGAAATGGTGCGGCGTGATTTCCCTCAGGCGAAGCTCATCGCCAACCCTTGTAACGCAGGCTTTGCCGCGGCAAACAACCTGGCCCTACGGCAGTGCTCCGCGCCGTTTGTTCTCCTGCTAAACCCGGACACGGAAATCCTTGGCGATGCCCTGAGCGTCCTCGTCGGCTTCGTCAAAGAACATCTACGTGCCGGCGCAGTTGGGGCGCAGCTTCTCAATCCGGACGGCTCGTTCCAGCATTCGTGTTTCCGTTTCCCTAACTGGTGGATGAGCCTGTTTGACTTCTTTCCCATCAACCACCGGGTGGTCGAGTCGCGCCTGAACGGGCGCTATCCTCGCAAGAGCTACGAAGCGCCGTTCAGCATCGACCATCCCCTTGGGGCGTGCCTGTTGATGCGTCGCGAGGCGATCGATCGGGTCGGGCTGCTCGACGAGCGCTTCTTCATATACTGTGAGGAAATCGACTGGTGCCTGCGCGCCAAGCGCGCCGGTTGGGAGATCTACTGCGTGCCCGAGGCGAAGGTCGTGCACTACGGCGCGGCCAGCACGCGCCAGTTTCGCGGAGCGATGCTCGTCGAGCTGCACCGCAGCCGCTACGAGCTGTTTCGCAAGCACTATGGCTCGCTGTTTGTTTGGGCCATACGGCCGGTGGTTGGCCTGGGCGTCTTGCGGGAGATGATCCGAGCCAAACTGGCGGCGTGGCACGGGCGGCTCGAAGCCACTGAGCTCGAGGAGAGGCTGAAAGCGTACCGGCAAATCCTCGGAATGTGAGCGATGGACAGCATCACTTTTGCGGTGATTACGAAGAACGAAGAGCGGAACGTCGCGGACTGCCTCGCGCAGGGAACGTGGGCCGACGAGATTCTGGTCCTGGACTCCGGCAGCGTCGACCGAACGGTGGAGATCGCGCGCCAGTTCACCAGCGCGGTCTACCAGCATCCCTTTCGCAGCTTTCCGCACCAGCGCAACGCGGCCCTGCGCCTGGCGACGAGCGATTGGGTGCTGTTCGTCGACGCCGACGAAAGGGTCACGCCGGAGCTCAGGCAGGAGATCCAGTCGCTGCTGGCCAACCGGACTGCCGAAGAGACCGGCGAGGCCCCGCCGCTGGGCTACTGGATACCGCGGCGCAACATAATTTGGGGCAAATGGATACGTCGCGGGGGATGGTACCCCGACTACCAGTTGAGGCTGCTGCGGCGGGAAGGTGCGACCTACGACGAGGCCAGGGAAGTGCATGAGCTGGTGAAGCTCGCCGGTCCTGCCGGCCATCTCCAGCACCCGTTTGTGCATTTCAACTACGACACGGTCAGCCAGTTCATCGCCAAGCAGAGGGCGTACTCCAGCTTTGATGCTAGGATGCTGCACGCCAGCGGCCAACGGGCGAAATGGCGCAGCTTCGTCCTGCAACCTCTACGAGCCATCAAGCGGCGCTACTGGGACCTTCAGGGTTACCGCGACGGCGGCCACGGACTGCTGCTGGCGGTCTTGCTGGCGTGCTATGAGGTTGTGGTGTACTGGAGGCTGAGGCGGCTGGATGGTGCTTGAGATGAGAGGAGCTTTGGCAGGAGGGCTGGGCTCAGGGAACTATGTTGAACGCGCCGCAATGCGATGGCCGAAACATCGTGAAATGGCGCCGATCCACCGTCAACACGTCCCGTATGTTCAGTCTTTCGGCAATGGCTACTATGGCCGCATCCACGAACCCCACCCTTGCGTCGGCATACTGTGCGACCAGGTCGGCTGCCCTGGCCAAATCTGTTTTGGCCAGGCCCTCGAGGCGCAGACCACCTTCGCCAGCGACGATCGATCGCAGCAGTCGGACTTCTACATCTGTACTGAGATGTTTGCCAATGAGATACGAAACCTCAGGAAGCACAACGACAGGCACGACCAGGACTTGGTTTGTATTAGCGACAAATTCGGCGATCTCGTCGTGGTGGGAATCGCTGACGTCAACCAAGGCGTAGAGCGGGCCCGTGTCCACGATGACGGCCACAGAGCTACTCCCAACCCTCGTGCGGTTTCACCGCGTCCTGCAAGATCTCTTCTGCTCGTTCCGAGATGTCGGTGCGTCCGCTTCGCCCGGCGCCTATAAAAGAGATGTGACCGCGCTCGGGTTTCCGTCTGGTTGCGACGTATTCGCTTAGCGCTTCCCGGATCACGTCGCTAACACTCTGCTCTTGCTCTTCTGCCAGTTGTTTGATCTCCAAGAGCGTCGACTCGTCGGCAAGGATTGTTGTTCGTTTCATTCGCCGCCTCCGTATGCTATCACATATGCATATGATAGCATTCCAAGCCCGGTAAAGCAAGGAGAAAACTCGCCCGCCCGTCCGTGCAATCCCCCAAGCTGAAGAGGTGCGTTTGCTCATTGCGTCAGGGAGTTAGCCACCCCCAATCGGCGGCACCAGCGTCACCGTATCTGCCTCTTTTATCCTGGTCTCCAACCCGTCCAACAGCTCCGCGTGACGGCGGTTGACGAAGGCGCAGACCTTGCCGGTCAATTTCTGGCCCTCAGCATCAAGAATGACCCGTCCCAAATCCGGGTACTTCGTGGCGAGCCGCAGCAGAATGCTGCGCAAGCTGTCTCCATCTGCGATTTCCTCATCGAGGAAGAAAGGTGCCGTGTTGCCGGCGCCGAGAAGGCTGGTGAGCCAGGGGTAGATCTGTATGCGCACCTTCGCCATCGTCTTAGCCTTTCAGGCGTAGATCCAGAGGGTCATCGTCTATGGCCAAAGGTCCGACGCAGCCTGCTCCAAGCCCAGCTCCCGTAACGTCTCCGGCAGCGGCTTCCCCGTGGCCCTGTCCCAGCCCAATTCCTGGTAGTACACGTCCAGCATTTGATCCCAAAATGGCACGATGCTCTTGCCACGCGCCGGCCCGTCGATAGGCGTAGAGCTGTAGCGGAACGATGGGGCATCGTTTTCCCGCGTGCGGCCGTGTCGAATGTTGAACGCCCTGAGCAGATTCACGGTCCTGAGGCCTACCTGCATAGCCTCCTGCCAGGTAAAGTCCCAACCGGTGGCGGCCCCCACCAGCCTCTCGATCAGTCTCGGGACCAGCCTGGTGGTCATCTTACAGGATCCAAGGGAGTCGATGAGCTGGAAGTGCCCTTTGGCACGAGCCATAAGCGCCGCAACCTCCAATGGGGAGAAAGAGAACGGGTAGTCGGGCACAGGTAGGTCGAGAAGCTCGGGCCGCAGGGCAAAGGTATCGTTTTCTATAGTGCCAGTGTTGGAGACGCAGGTATCGAATAGCTCGGGCCAGCGGAGACGGTGGTCGTGGCTCCGCGGCGGCGTCCCGCTCTTGGTGTAGACGGCGATGTCCGGTATCTCACCACCAAGCCGCTGGGAGGCCCGCATCACCCCGTCGGCGAGAAGGTCGCCCAGGCCCTGCCTGCGGGCGATTCTATGCAGCAAGGTCCTGGCAGCATCCACATTACCCCAGGTCATGTCCAGACCGTCGACGTCTGCCGCGCCGAGGAGACCTTTTTCATAGCATTCCATCGTGAGCGCGACGGCCCAACCCGCCTCGTTGGTGTCCATGCCGAGCCGGTCGACCTCGTTGCTCAGCATTATCGTAGCCGCACAATCCAGATTCCCAATCAGGAAACTCCAGGCCTGCAACCCCTCGGCTTCTGGCTCTTCTCCAACATATCCGGCGTAGGGGCCTTCGGTAATCTTCACCGTGTGGCAGTGGTGCATCTGGCAGGCCCAGCAGGGGTGGGGCTTGGGCTGGAAATGCTCGCGAATGTACGGTCCGCTGAACTTTCCGAGCCGTTCCTTGTCGATTGCAAACAAGTTGGTCGTACAGTTCTTGACCAGAGATCGGCCCGAGGCGTAGTTGCCCTCCGTGAACCAGAGCATTCCCCACTGGTAGATCATGCTCCACTCCGGATCGGTCTTGATCATTGCGAACATCTCGTTGCTGGCTTCGCTCAGGCGCCGCTTGTCCGTGATGGGGAAGCTTCTCTTGCCTCGTGCCACGGCGATGGCTTTCAGCTTCTTGGCGCCCAGTACCGCACCAGGGCCGTTGTGCGCGGCCACGTGGCCCCTGTCGCCGACGACGCAGGCGAAGCGGACCAGGTTCTCCCCGGCAGGCCCAATGCTGAAGACACTCATCGAATGCGGGGCATAGCCGAGCTCCTCTTTGATCAGATCCTCGGTCTCCCAAGTGTCCTTGCCCAGGATGTGCCGGGCATCCCTGAGCTCCGCCAGGCCATCGTGAACGTAGAGATATGACCACTCCCTCGCCGCCCCCTGCAAGATGATGCCGTCGAACCCCGAGAGCTTGAGGAAGGCTCCCATAAAGCCGTTGGCCTGGCTGGATGTCGCGCCGTTGGTCATCGGGCCTTTGGTGACTATCGAAATAGTCCCTGAGCCTTTGGCCGTTGTGCCACCTAGAGGTCCGGAAGCAATGATCAAGCGGTTCTCCGGATGAGACCACTCGACGCCAGGGGAAACCTCCTCGTAGAGATACTTGGCGCCGATGCCGGTGCCGCCAAGGCACTTTCTCAACGTGTTCTCGTCCGGATGCTCCTCGCTGAAGCTCCCGTCGGTGAGGTCGACCCTCAGCAAAGATCCGGCGTAGCCGGGCATCACGCTCGTTGCCATTGCCTGGCCTCCTCGCGCTATTATCATCACCGTGACCAGCACGCAATGACGCCGGGACATACCACTCGAAGAGGAACTAGATTTTGAGCTCGATCTCCCACAGCGGCGGGTCGTCCCTACGAGAGATCTCAACCGAATGCAGTAGCCCACAGCCGGGGCAGAGGTATTCCCTCATCTCCAAGTCCTCGTGGAGTTTGACCGATGGCCCGGCCGTCGTGGCGGGCACAACTTTTCGAACGGCATATTTCTTCCAGTTCTCTGTTATCGGCCCGAGACCGTGGCCGCAGCGGCATCGGAACACTTTCACGTCACCCGCGACAACTACTTCGAGATAGCTGCCAATCTGCATGATCTTATTCCCAGCCACCAGGGCTGGCCTCGGCACACTGCCCAGCCTTTGCCATCGAAGATCCTTCCTAAACTGCTCCGTTGCCGGGAAGTTCGCTCGCAGGGACTGGGGATTCAAGATCACCCCGTAAATCCTCTCAGCCAGGTCGACCGATATTACGCCGTCGGCTACGTCCAGGGCAACAGATGTCGGATCGCGCTCCAGAGGGTCGCCGTAGCCGCCTCCGCCTTGATAATCGCACTGGAAAACGTCGGCAGCCGCAATAGGCACTCTGCCCGCCTTGGCCTCCAGGGTCTCCGACTCGCCTCTCAGCTCACCGATGTTGGTTGGCAACTCTCCATTGCGGAACCTCTCCCGGACGCCCGTTCTTCTACAAATCGTACTCACGTTGGAGGAGCCAGGAAAGCCCCCAAAGATGCCGACGGCTGGGACCTCTACCCCGTGACCCACCAGGACACCCTCGATAGAAGGGACATCGTGAGGAATGAATCCCACGCTGAGGGTTCTGCCGCCCCTGTACTCGCCGGGCCCGGATGAGTCCGCAACAAGACTGCGGCGAAGATACAGGATTGGCAACGAGTTCTCGTTCGTCTCGACGTTGTTTATGACCGACACCCCGTTTATCAGCGGACCGCCCACGTCGAGGCCGTCTTTGAAAGAGCAGGCCGACCCACCTGCCGCGGCGTTTTCGATCAGCAGGGTCCCAAACGGCTCGCCGTACTGGTTGTTTCCACCAAGATTCAGTATCGTGAGGCCGGCGTTGCTTACCCCCTGGGCCTCTCGACGATAACGGTCACTGCACCCGACCAGTCTGGAGAGAGCCACGACCGCGGCATTCTGTGCCACCCAACAGGCTGCGCACGATCCTGCGCTCGTCGGCGCAGGAGGCAGCGCGTTGCACACGATCCCCTTGGGAGCAACGATCTCGATTGGCTTGAGCAATCCGCCGTTCCAGGGCAGATCGGGGGCCAGAATCTCCAGCAGTGCCGCCCCGATTCCACCGTACAAGCCTCCCTCGCTGCAGTTGATGCAGGTGGGCGCTTGCGCGGAAGTTCCGGTCAAATCAAAAGTCAGTTTGTCGGCTTCTTTCGTAAGGGTGACGGCAAACTTGTAAAGCTTGTTCGCCTGACCGTCGTGATCGAGAAAATCAACCGACCGGTAGATGCCGTCGGGAAGCTCTCTAAGCCTTTCCCTTAACCTTCTTTCCGAGAGCTCGACCACGCCGTTCATCACGCTCAAAACCGTGTCGAGCCCATAGCGGTCGAATACGGCTGTGAGGCGCCTCTTGGCGACATTGTTGGCAGCTATCATGGCGCGAAGGTCAAGTGCGACCGTGATCGGTAGTCTGGACATAGAGAGTATCACGTTGAGTATATCGTTTCTCAACCTGCCCTTCTCGACCAATCTGACGGGTGGAATGGTCAGGCCCTCCTGTTGCCTCTCTGTGGCTCTTGGACACCAGCTACCGGGATCCATTCCGCCTACATCCAGTTGGTGAGCGCAGCATCCCGCCCAGGCTACCCGCTGGCCATCATAAAAGACGGGAGCAGAGATGGTAATGTCCGAGACGTGGAGGCCGCCACTATACGGATCGTTGACGATGAACATATCGTCTTCGCCGATGCCAGGGTCCTGCTCGCACTCCTTTATAATATTTTCAATGATGAGCGCCACGTTGCCGGCGTGCAGAAGAACGTGCTGCCCCATGATGACATTGGTGCCGTCCGCCCAATACAGACCCGTGTTGAAGTCGCTCGCCTCCGTGACTATAGGTGAGCCGGAAACCGCCTTGAGCGTGATCGCTTGCTCTGTAACTATGCTGACCAGTCTGTGCCTAACTACCTCAAACGTGACCGGGTCGACCTTCTGTTCACCCGCCGCGTAGGCCACCGTATGCCTCCCTCTCAGGAATTCCTACATAGCCTCAATCACTGTATTGAGATAACCATCGACGACGCCTCTCTGACCAGGCCCGATCACAACGGTCGTTCCATGATGCTCGATTATCGCTGGCCCCTCGAAAGCGTATCCCGCCCTCACTCTCGCGCCGTCGAAGATCCTTGTGGAAGCGAAGCCGCCGATCTCGTAGAAGTATACCTGGCGCTCTCCCAGCAGCGCCGCGGCGGGATCAGACTGCGCCACTGCGAACTTCCTCAAACGAGGCCTTGGCATCCGGCCAACCGCCTCTACGCGAAAGGTGATGACCTCCACGCCCGCCTCGCGGTAGGCTGCCCCCTTCCCATATAGCTCTTCGTACTTTCGCTCGAAAGCATCGATCAATTTGTCCACGTCATCGGCGCTCAAGTTGCCCTCGGGAATGGGAATGAGTACCTCGTGGGTTTGCCGTCGATAGCGCATGTCCAGCGCCCGCAGGAATACCATGTCAGAATCAGCGATGCCATCGTGCTGCAGAGCCAGTCTTGCCTTCTCCTCCAAGCGCGACAGGTTAAGATTGATACGTGTGGAGTCGAGGTACTTTGATGCCCTATCGAATAAGGCCGGCGTTCTCATAACATCAGAAACTTCGAAGGAATGGCGTATGTCGGAAGCGACAGCGCCAAAGGCCGAATGTGAAGTTGCCATCAAGGGCACGATGATGGCTTTCACTCCTAGTTCGGCCCCATAAGCTGAGCAATGGGTCGGCCCTGCTCCGCCATAGGCAAAAAGCACGAAGTCCCGAGGGTCGTGGCCTTTCTCTATGGTAACACTGCGAAGCAAATCGGCCATCTGGCTGTCGATAACCCGTCTTATTCCGGCGGCGGCTTCCATCACGTTAAGGCCCAGAGGCTCGGCTACCTTGCGCCTTATGGCCGATTCTGCCTTGGCCTTGTCCAACTTCTTCCTGCCGCCAAGGAAGGAGTCTGGACCGATGATGCCCAGGACGACGTCGGCATCCGTTACCGTGGGTTCCTCACCGCCCTTTCCGTAGCACACGGGGCCTGGATCGGCGCCGGCGCTCTCGGGGCCAACCCTCAGATAACCGTCCGTCACGCGAGCCACGCTGCCTCCACCAGCGCCGATACATTCGATGTTGACCAGGGGCTTGATAATATGGTATTTGCCCACGGTGGAGGTGGGAGCGATCGTCGCCCTCCCGTCGACAATCAGACTCACGTCGAAGCTCGTGCCGCCCATGTCGGTGGTAATTACGTTGCTGTGGCCGAGCGCTTCGGCCAAATGAATAGAGCCAATTACTCCTCCGGTAGGTCCCGAGTAGAGCAACGAGACGGCCTCCTTCGATGCCTCTTCCGATGTAAGAACTCCGCCCACAGCATTCATAATCAGCAAGGGTGACCGCAGGCCCATCTCGGCCAGGGCTTTACCCAGGTTCGTTATGTAGGTGGCGACACTTGGGCCAAGGTACGAGTTCAAGATGGTCGTCGCCATCCGCTCATACTCTCCAATGACGGGAACGAGCTCACTGGATATGGTGATGAACCTATCAGGCGCCTCCCGGGCAAGCAGATCTCTAACAGCCTCTTCGTGCCGAGGGTTTGCGAACGACCAAAGGAAGCAGACGGCAACGGCGCCCACGCCCAGATCGACTAGTTCGCGTATCGCACGGCGTGCGCCATCCTCGTCCAGGGGCACGATCACGGAACCTTTGTAGTCCACCCTTTCGGCAACTTCCCTTACCAACCGAGGGGGCACTATGGGGACAGGTGGAACTCTGGCGGTAAAGTGCATAATCTCGTCGGAGCCCATTCCTGCGGTGGGACCCAACATCCTTTGCACAAATATGGTATCGCCGAAACCCTTCGTCGTTATGAGTCCAGTACGTGCCCCGCCCCGCTGCAACAGAGCGTTGGTAGCCACCGTCGTGCCGTGGCCGAAGTAAGCCGTGCTGCCTAGGAGATCCGGGATGGACATACCCATGTCCTTGGCCGCGAGCCTAATGCCATCAATGACTCCAGCCGAAGGGTCCTTGGGCGTGGATTCGGTCTTGAAGGTGCGTATGGCACCGCTCTCATCCATCGCTACGACGTCGGTGAACGTGCCGCCCACGTCAATACCAATGAAGTACATCCTCGAGCCTCCCTCCAGGGTGTGTTGCGGGGACGCTATTAGCCACCGCCAAACCGCAACAGCGACGATACTTATGCCCGCAGCGAATACGTGTCGCCGGCGCGATGACTTGGATGCATTTTCTTACGAGGTAAGGCTATTTTAGCTGTCAGCCAGGGTGTTGTCAAGCTCTGCTTTTCTGCTTTGCGTCGAGCAGCGCCGTTTGTCGAATGTGGCGAGAATTCCTCTTGACATACAAGTTATGCAAAGCTAGAATGTCAGCCAAACAGAATTCTGGGCACGTGGCCGGCAGCTCGGGAATCGCACGAAAGGAGGTGGAGACAACACACATCAGTCAGAACGGGTCCTAAGGCGATGATGCGGGTTGGGCAAGAGTTCGTCGGACTTCGGTTGAACCGCTTTGTCAAGAAGGAGATGTAGCGACATGAAGACGAAATCGTGGGCATCAATCCTGGCAACAACGATTGTCCTGTCACTGCTGATAGCTTGCGCAGGGGCACCTTCGGCTCAGGCGCCTGCGGCCGCAACGCCAACTGCCAAGAAGATCAAGGTGGGCTTGATCTTGCCTTCGCCCATCAGTGATCCTGCGTGGAGTGGACCGGCTAACGAGGGGCTCAAGGCGGTCCAGCAGCAGTTCGGCGCGGAAATCGGCTACGCCGAGAACGTCCAGCCGCCGGAATTCGAAGACAGTTTTCGGGATTTCGCCTCTAGAGGGTTTGACCTCGTTATCGGACACGGCGACCAGTTTCTTGAGCCAGCGCTCAAGGTCGCTCCTAATTTCCCCAAGACCTGGTTCGCGCTGGTAAGCTATCCCATCCCCAATCCTCCCAAGAACCTGAGTATGCACACGTACAACGGTGCGGAAACAGGCTTCCTTTCCGGCGTCATAAGTGGTTCGCTTACCAAGAAAAACAAGGTCGCGGCCATAGGCGGTGTGGACACACCACTGACCCGCGCCGGCCTCGAAAAAGTTCCCACCGGAGTACAGTGGGTGGGCTCTCAGGCGCAGGTGTCCTTGAGCTGGGTAGGCGACTGGAACGATATGGCAAAGGGAAAGGAGACCGCACTGGCTGCGATTGCCCAAGGGGCTGACGTTGTACACGCCGGTGCGAACGTCGCCAGCGTCGGGATCATCGATGCGGCCAAAGACAAAGGCGTTTTCGCCGTCGGTTGGGCGTCGGACACCGGTATGGTCGCACCGGACACGGTTGTCACCAGCGTGTACTGGTTACACACGAAGCTAATCCCCCACATCGCAAAGCTCTACATCGACGGGAAGTTGGAGGCCAAGGGATACTACAACACAGTGAAAGATGGTTTGATCGATATCGCCCCGTACCGTAACTTTGACAGCAAGCTTTCTAAAGAGACTAAGGACAAGATCGCGGAAGCGAAGAAGGCGATCAT
This sequence comes from Chloroflexota bacterium, assembly GCA_016210495.1. The sequence goes on along the minus strand of JACQUC010000240.1, from coordinate 24,147 downwards.
CGACGGTAAGGTCGTTCCAGAATTCAAGTTTTAGACTTCACCGTGAAGCAGAGGGGGCCAAGGGAAGTCAGTCTGCCGGATGACCTTGGCCCCTTGTCTTACTCGCGATTTCTACGTAGAGTGTGCGTCAATTGGCGGCTCGCTTGCGCATGGAGAACATAACAAAGAGGTTCGCAAACGTGATTGCGAACGATCACGTCACGTTTGAGGCGGAACAGGGCGAGGTGCATGCGCTGCTAGGAGAAAACGGCGCTGGCAAGACTACGTTGATGAACATTCTTTATGGACTGTATGCGCCCCAGGAGGGCCAGATCTATCTGTCGGGCCGTCCCGTTAGAATCACATTTCCCACCCAGGCGATCAGCCTTGGTATCGGCATGGTGCATCAGGATTTTATGCTGGTACCTACCTTTTCGGTCGTTGAAAATGCCGTCCTCGGTTGGTCGGGGTCCGGTAGTGCATTTAGTCTACGTGATGCATCCAAAAGGATCGCTGATCTTTCGCGGGCTTACGGGCTGGAGGTAGATCCAGCAGCCAAGGTTTGGCAACTCCCGGTCGGTTTGCAGCAGAGGGTGGAGATCATCAAGGCTTTGTACCGAGGCGCACAGATCCTGGTTCTCGACGAGCCAACTTCCACGCTCACCCCGCAGGAGACAAGGGAGCTAATCCGCATAATGCGTCGCCTGGCCGGAGAAGGCCATACGGTCATTTTCATCACGCATAAACTAAATGAAGTCATGGAGGTTAGCGACCGGGTCACCGTCCTTAGAGATGGAAAAGTCGTGGGAACGTACACTACCAGCCAGGTAGACCCTCCTTTTTTGGCTCGAACGATGATCGGTCGGCAGTTCGCCCATCCCAAGCGAGCGCCTCAATCTGCTGGGGATGAAGAGGTTCTTGTGGTAGAGAGCCTCCGGGTGGCCAATGACAAAGGTCTGATTGCTGTTCGAGACCCGTCCTTTTCCGTGCGACGCGGCGAGATCTTTGGCGTGGCCGGCGTCGATGGTAATGGCCAGACCGAACTGGCGGAGGCGCTGGCTGGGCTGAGAAAGCCCCTGAACGGCCGTGTGTTGGTCGATGGGCAAGGCGCGACCCGTGCTTCACCTCGAACGCTGATGGAGATGGGCCTTTGCTACATTCCTCAGGACAGGGTTGGCGCCGGCATCGTCGCAGATTTCAGCATCGGCGAGAACTTGGTGGTGGACCGCTGCTATCGGCCACCGTTTTGCCGGGGCTGGTTCCTCGATCACGCCGCCATTTTGGAACATGCCAAAGGCTTAGTGCGAGAGTTCGACGTTCGAGCGTCAAGCCCAGGAGCCAAGCTGAAGACGCTTTCGGGTGGCAATCAGCAGAAGGTCGTGCTGGCAAAGATGCTGTCGCGCAACCCACGTGTCCTCATCGCCTTTCAGCCCACACGTGGGCTGGACGTGGGGGCGACAGAGTACGTGCACCGGAAGCTGCTGGACCAGTGTGCGTGGGGCACTGCAATCGTGCTGATCTCCACTGAGCTTCAAGAACTGGTTTCACTCTGCACGCGCATGGCCGTGTTATTTGAGGGCCAGATCATGGGGGTAGTGTCGCCCGACGAGGTTGACATTCAAACCCTCGGATTGATGATGGCCGGCTCAAAACGGCTCTCCACTAGCCTGCACTAGGAGAGAATCGGGGTGAGGATCAGCCTCAAACGGTCCACTGGAGATGTTGCTCTAAGTGCGGCTCTTGCGGGCGCTCCTGTCTGGGCCGTTCCAGGGGCGCTCCTCCTCGTGGCTGTGATTATGCTGGGAATCGGTACCAACCCGACGGCTGCCTTTGGTGCGCTGGCAGACGGTGCATTCGGCAGTCCGTACAGCTTGGGTATCACCATCAATAAGGCCACTCCGCTCATTCTCGCCGGCCTCGGGGCGCTGTTCTCGTTTCGAGCGGGAGTTTTCAACATCGGGCAGGAGGGGCAGCTCTATCTGGGTGGATTGGCCGCCACCTGGATCGGGATAAGTCTCACCAACCTTCCTCCCGTCTTCCACATTTTCGTCTCCCTGGCAGGTGGCTTCGCGGCGGGGGCTCTGTGGGCATTCGTCCCGGCAATTCTGAAAACAAGGCGCGGCGTCAACGAGATCATCTCGACGCTCTTGCTCAACTATGTGGCCATGTACCTGGTCAGTTTTCTTGCGTTCGGACCTTTGAGGGGACCGGAGACCGCGAACTACCAGACAGCCCCCGTGGCCGCGTCGGCCGAGCTACCTTTCATACTGCCGGCCACGCGTCTTCACGCGGGGTTTCTGGTTGCGCTGGCCTGTGTGATAGCCATATACGTCGTCCTTTGGCGCACGCCTTTTGGCCTCGAGGTTCGGGCAGTTGGCTCCAGTCCTCGTGCGGCTCGGCATGCGGGCATCGACGTGTCCAGAACCGTAGTGCTTACCGTGCTAATCAGCGGCGGGTTGGCGGGCCTTGCCGGCGCTGTCGAGATCCTGGGCGTGCAGCATGTCCTCATGGGCTATTTCTCTCCAGGATACGGCTACAGCGGTATAGTAGCTGCGTTGATCGGCCAAAGTCACCCGGCCGGCACGCTGGTCGCTTCGGTCTTCCTCGGGGCTCTGCGGGCCGGGGGAAGTCAGATGCAGCGTGCTGCTGGTGTTCCGGTCACAATGGCCTATGTCACAGAGGGCATAATGGTTCTTTTCGTCATTGCGGGAGTAGCCTTGCGTCATCGGGCATATGTTCCCAAGATCACACACGTGGCGTGAAACGAGGCACGTTTGATCGAAACCTTCGCCACCGACTTTCTTGCGGCAACGGTTCGGATGTCCACTCCGCTCACTCTCGCTGCTATTGGATCGGTCTTCGCCGAGCGTAGCGGAGTGATCAATATTGCACTGGAAGGCATGATGCTGGCGGGTGCTTTTGCCGGTTTCCTGGTTGCCTATCTGACCGGCAATGTCTGGTTGGGGCTTTGCTCCGCCGTAGGAGTGGGGGCGCTCCTCGGATTAGTACACAGCTTCGTGTGTGTTTCGCTCGGTGGAGACCAGATCGTCTCAGGAATCGCCATCAACGTTCTCAGTCTTGGCCTTACCGGCTCGCTCAGTCGAATGATTTTTGGCGTGACGCCTTCGCTTGGCTCCGTCCCGCGCTTGCCGGTCATAGGCGTACCTCTGCTCAGCCATATTCCTGTGCTGGGGCCGGCCCTTTTCCAGCAGACGCTACTGGTGTATCTGTCTATTGCGCTGGTCCCTGCGGCCGCGTTTGTTCTTTTCCGCACGCACTGGGGACGTTCCATAAGGGCAGTAGGTGAGCATCCTAGAGCCGCCCACAGCGCAGGCATCAGCGTTTATCGCTGTCGCTATGTGGCCGTGGCGCTCAGCGGAATGCTCGCCGGCTTAGCGGGAGCCTTTTTGTCGGTTGGGCAGGTCGGCGCGTTCGGCGAGAACATGACCGCCGGTCGTGGCTTCATCGCGCTCGCCGCCGTGTACTTCGGCAAGCTGGACCCTGTTGGCGCCTTCTTCGCGTCTCTGCTCTTTGGTGGCGCTGATGCCCTGCAGCTACGCCTGCAAACGCTTTTTGGCACCCAGGTTCCGGTCGATCTGTTCTTGATGTTCCCCTACGTGCTCGCGTTTCTAACCCTGGCCGGATTCGTCGGACGGGCGACGATGCCGGCTGCCAGTGGAACGCCATACACGAAGGAGTAGACGAGTGGTGCTAAGTGCCACTCGGAACTTCAGAGCCAAACAGATGCTCGAAAAGGAGGCAACATGTGGATCGGTGACATCAGTCGGTTTAGCGCTCCGACAAACATCATTCATGGTCTGCACAGCCTGAGGCTACTCGGGCAAGAGGCGCAGCAGCTCGCGACCTCCAGGGTGTTCTTTGTGACCGACGCCGGTGTGCGAGAGGCCGGTGTGCTCGACGAGGCTTTTCAGTCTCTCACCGACGCCGGAATCACTTTTGTACTCTACGATCAGGCTCCGACGGATCCCGACACCCTAACCGTGGAGCAGATCGCACGGCAGATAACCGAGAACGGATGTGACTGCGTGGTCGTTGCCGGAGGCGGGAGCGCCATGTGCTCAGGAACTGGTGCTGCACTCATGGCAACCAATCCGGGCAACATCCGTGATTATGCAGGGGTGGAGAGATACCATTACCCACCGCTGCCCTGTATCGCCATTCCAACCACGGCTGGTTCGGGGCGCGAAGTGTCCAAAGCCACCGTCATCACGGACGAGCAAACAAACGCGAAGCTTGTGATAATCGGCTATACCAATGCGCCGAAAGTGGCCATCTTGGACCCCCTGGTGCTAAGATCTCTGCCAAGAGGCCAGGGGGTAGCTTCTGGTGTCGACGCGCTGACGCACGCCATCGAAGGCTACTACGGAAGGCGTGCTACACTCTTTACCGACGCCATTGCCCTCGCCGCAATAGGAGCCATAGCGGAAAACATCTGCCCCGCCATTCTAGGCGACGACCTCGAAGCCAAGAGTAGGATGCTTCTCGCCAGCTCCATGGCCAACATAGCCTGCGGTGAGGCTGGGCTCGGGCTTAGTCACAACATGAATGGTGCTATTACTCGGACCTACAAGTCGAGGGGATACCCGCCTGTGGCGTACGGCTTGATCCACGCCATCACGCTGCCGCTCGCGATGGAATACAATCTGCCGGCCTGTGAAGAGAAGTACGCTTCTTTGGCGAAGGTATTGGGCGTCAGGGAAGGCGGAAAGAGCCGATCCCAGTTGGGCAAGGAGGCAATAGCTCGCATAAAGGAGCTCTTTGTGGCACTCGATGCGCCGCGAAAGCTTCCCTGGGAAAATGTGCCACCGGAGGATATCAGGCAGTTGGCCAGAACTGTTCTCGAATCTGTTCACGAGTATCCAAATCCGCGAACACATCGGGAAGGTGAGATCATCGAGCTATTCCACCAGGCGCTGCGAGGCTGGGAGTTGGGCTAACTAACTAGCCCCGACTGAGCAGATACAGCAAAGCGCCTGCCAGGACGATGGCCGACAGGGGGATCAGCATCAGTCTGGCCACCTTCCCAAAATCCGCCTTGAAGTGCTCAACGGTAAGCACGATGCACATATGGGCTGGTGACACCATCACTCCGGCGAAGGCGCTGACAAAGGCGAACGACACCAGCCGCAGGTCCGCACCACCGGCTCCTCCGAGGCCGGCGACGATCGGAATCGTGATTCCGACGGGCGCCTGGAGAATCCCCGTCATTGCGCCAACGATGAATGGAAGCAGGAAGACGACGAGCAGTAGAGGGATGCCTATCGAGCCGAAAAAGGCGGGCAGCGACTCCACGGCGCCGGTTCGCATCAGCACCCACTTGAAGAACATGATGCCGAGCACCAGCAGAACCAGACTCGGCGAGAACGCCTCCCTGATAACCTTGAACGCACCAGCCGGAGAGTAGGAGCCCAGGAAGGTGACGCCGATCCCCGCCAGCAGCAGAGCGATGGCGATATTGATCCGCAGCACGATCACCATGACCATTATTGCCAGAATCGGGCCGAGGCCAGTGGCAAGGTTACGGAGGTGTTGGCGCCTGTCGACCCCGGCTCCAGACGAAAATTGGCCTCCGATCCCGTGAAAACCGATGGGGATGCCCACGAGCACCGCGACGAGCGTGAAGGGGAGTTGAGTCGCGATGATTTTGTCCAGGGGCACCTGCGCTATCTGCGCAGTCAGGATCACCGAAGGGTACAGCGGGGACACCCATTCCCAGAGGTGGCGGTACCAGAGGTTAATGAAGCTCTTTCGTTCGGCGGACAACGTCAGGCCCTGGCTGGCCTCGTCGACCATGGGGGCCGAGAAATAGGCTCCACCAACTGATGGGAGCAAGCCGATGAAGGCGGGCAGCATCGCCATAGCGATGCGCCTGTCTTTGGCCAGCACAGTCACGGCGCTGACCATTTTCTGCAGCAGCAGTGCCCTGCGCATCAGCCTCTCCAGGAACATAATGAGGACAAGGGCGGCGGCGAGCTCTAGGGTGCCGACGTCGAAGGTGGACTCCAGAGCGATGCGGCCGAGCTGCACCGGGGGAACCTGGAACAGCAGGCCTAAGGCCACGGCCGAGACGGCCATAGCGATGCCGAGGTTTACCTTGTTCCGGATGAGGCTAAGTACCAGAGCAAATATCAGAACCACTTTCAGGAAATCGACCGTTGGATTACTCATGCATTGCCTCGAGGAAGTCCAGGAGTATATTGTTGAACACCTCGGGCTGCTCCAGCATGACCATATGGCCGGCGTTGGCGACTATCTCGAGTCTTGAACCGAGAATGTTCTTGTGCAGGTACTCCGAGTATCTTATTGGCGTCAGCCTGTCGTCCTGCCCCACGACGACGAGCGTCGGCAGCGCAATACCGGCCACGTCTTGCATCACGTCGAAATGATCGCAGGCCTGGAAATCCTCGAGGAGGACCTCTGCCGGGCTCTTCCTCATCTGCCGCCGCGTCGAGCCGATGAGATTTGGCGCCGTTGCTGGAGAGAAGGCGTAATCAGAAACCATTGACAGGGCCTCTTCATAGTTGTTGCGAATAGTCTCAAGGAGCTTTGGGTGGACACGCAGACGGGCGCCTGTGCCGACAAGCACCAACGCGCCGGGCACATCCGGCATTTGGATGGCGAGTTGCAGCGCAATGGCGCCGCCGAGCGAGTGGCCGATCACCACGGGCTTTTCGAGCCCTTGACGCTTGATTTCAGAGAACACCCACCACGCGTAATCCGCTATGTCTTTCTTTAGCTCGCCCTTATGCCTGCCGTGTCCGGGCAGGTCTGGCGCGACGACCCGGTAGCGACTGGAGAAGAACCTGGACTGGTGGGCCCAGACGGCACCGTTGCAGCCAGAGCCGTGCAGGAAGAGAAGTGTGCTACGTTTGGTATTCATCAACATCCGAACAGTCCGAGACATGGTAGACCCGTAGGGACGTTGCATGCAACGTCCCTACGGGGTTATCCATCAACATTCGCCAAAAAGAGTCCGTTGTAGGAGCAGGTTTCAAACCTGCCCCGTGCGCATTCAGCTAACGCCCGGCCAAATCACCAACAACATCACGACCAGGGACCCCTTTTACCTAGAAGCAGGGGCGGTCGAGTGGGGGACACGGCAGCAATGTGGAGCGGGACCGCGGTGCTAAGCAGCCTCTCGCGCCTTTTGTCGTACCTGCGGCCCTTCGTTCAGGAACCACCACAAGAAGGAGCGCGGGCCCGCTTCCTGCCGATCTGGCGTAAACACATCAGGAAGGCGAGATACCAACCTCTCCCCCAGAGCCATCAGCTTATCGTCAGCGTTCTCTACACCAGGTCCGGATGCCGGCCAAGAAAGTCCTTCAGATGATCGGTCGGTATCAGTGTCCCAATTCTACCACTTCGCGTCACTGTTAACAACCAATCAGATCCCTGCTGGGAGGACATATGCGTGCTGTCCTAAGCAGGCAACCTCCTAGGGGACGGGAGACGGACCCGTAGCCGAAGGCTTTAGCCTGCGCGTCCGCCTGAGGCGGACTGTACCAGGTCGGTGCCAGGATAGCCTCGCCACCCGCCTTAGGCGGGCCCCAGGCGGCCCCCTGTCGCTCAGGCGTCTCGGCACTCGAACAGGCACGCGTCCGCCTCAGGCGGACGGCTACGGGTGGACGCGCCCTGCCAGCGAGCCAGGAAGGTGTATCGCACCACGCTCTACCGCGCCGTTAGCTCCTCACCCCACTTCGCTCTCGTGGCGCTCTTCAGCTCCTCGCTGACGGCGGCAACCGCAGGGAACTCGTCCCGCCACTCCCACGGGCGGCAGGCGTCGATGATGGCCCGCGAGTTCAGGCCCTTGCCGTCTTTATGAATCGCGGGGTCCAGCTTCGAGCTCCAGCACCTCTGGAATATCTCGATAGACTTCTCTGGATCGGTACGGCTGCAAACGGCCCACATAACCTCGTTCAGGTCCCCCACGTCGATGTCGTCGTCGACCACGATGACATATCGCCCCATGTAGGCCCCACCGTGGCAGAAGGACGCCACATGTGCAGCCTGCCTAGCGTGGCCTGGATACCGCTGCTTGATCGACACGGCGATCATCAGGCGCGGTCCGCCGGGCTCCAGACACCAGACCCCAACCACATCGGGCACACCCGCCTTCTCCATCTCGTCGTGAATTATAGCCGAACGGATGAGATTCTGATGAACCGTTGGCGCGCTCACCGCCTTCTCGTGGAAATTGCCCAGGAGTATCGGGTCGGTGCGATGATAGATCGCCTTGACCTCCATAACCGGCTCATCCCGCGCGCCGCTGCCGTAGTATCCGGTCCACTCGCCAAAGGGGCCTTCGCTAGCCCGTAATCCTGGCAGTATCTCACCTTCCAGCACGATCTCGCCCCGAGCCGGAATCGGCAGCCCGGTCAAGGGACCTTTGATGACTTCGATCGGTTCGCCTTTGACGCCCCCAGCATAGTCGTACTCGCTCACTCCATACGGGATCTCCAGGGACGCCGCCATGAACAGAGCCGGGTCGTGCCCGACGGAGATGGCGACGGGGCAGGGCTTACCTCGATCGAGATACTTGTTGCGGTGGATGATGCCGTGCTTGCCGAACGATATGTACGGGATCACGTGCCTCCGGTCCAGCACCATGGTGCGGTAGGTGCCGCAATTGACCCAGCCATCCTCGGGGTCACGCGTGATCACGGCCGAGGCGGTACCGATGTAGCGCCCGCCATCCTCCGCGTGCCAAAAAGGTGAGGGAATCGCCAGCACGTCCACGTCGTCGCCCGTGCGGACGTTCTCCATCACCGGCCCGCCATCCACAAACGTCGGCTTGACCAGCGAGAACTCCTTCAGTTTCTTGCGCCACAGCTCAACGTACTCTCGCTTGGCGAGATTGTAAGGGAAGCCCGAGGTGAGTGCGATGCGGTTGAGCGAAGCCAGCGGGTTGACCAGGACGCGGTAGCCAGCGGTATAGCCCTTTAGCTGGTCGAAGAGCAGGGTGGGGCAGTTCTCGTTCGGGCTGGCCAGCGCGCACATTGCTCCTACCTCCAGGTTCCAGTCCGCACCGTTGAAGCGCTTGACCTCTCCCAGCCTGTCCACCTCGTCCAGCCAGTCTCTTAAGTCTCGATAACCCATTACTTTTCCTCCGATTGAAGTGGGCCTATGGCACAAATCCGTGCAATTTGAATCCCGGCGCAGCACAGCAGGCACGGGGGCAACCACGCAGGGTTGCCCCTACAGGGTGCCCAGAACTTCGTCATGCTGTACCGGATCACCCTTTTGCGCAACCTGCACGTCCACGAGTGTGCTGCACGCGGGGCAGAAGAACTCCCTGAGCACCATGCGCTCGTCCCTGGAAGTGAAGGGCCCGGTCCGGGTTAGTGGTCCCTCTCGCATACGAAGAGTGCGCTTGCGCGGCTTGCCTTCGTCACAGCAGGGACAGATGGCGCTGCCACCGTCCACTTCGACCGATTCCTTCAGTCGACCGGCGCGAAGATCGGCTCTCAGTGATCTGGTAGCCTCCTGGTCGACCGCGTCCGGGCGGGATGTCAACACGACGCCGTAGATCTCGCGCGCGCAGTCCACCGACACGGCGCCGACGACGACATCGCGCAGGACGGCTGCCGGATCGCGGTCGAGGGGATCGCCATAGCCTCCGCCGCCGGTGGCACGGTAGTAAAGCAGGTCGTTCTTGTCGAGTCTGAAAACGCCCCAGTCCGCAGGCTCGGGATCACCTTTTGTCGAAGCAAGGTCGAACGGGAGATCTCGTGGGTCGTCCCACAGGCCGGCGTTTCTGTAGATCTGTACGTCCACCGAGCAGGCCGGATAGCCCCCACAGATGCCGTAGCCCAGTGGGGCATTGTGTCCCTTGCTGAACATGATGAAGCCAATGTCATCGCTGTCGTGGACGGCGATGCCCGCTTCAAAGGCTAGCCCGCCCCGGAACTTGCCGGCGCCGCCTCCATCGCGCATCATCCGGCGATAGATGTACAGCAGGGGCGTCGTCATCTCGTGTGTCTCGGCATTGCCCCATCTGGAGACCAGGTTGGGAATCTCCCCGCCAGTGTCGATGCCATCCCTGGTACGGAAAGCGCCGCCTGAGCCGGATAGCCCATCGGTGAGTCCTGACACGAAAGGCTGGCCGCGCTGGTTGGTTCCAAACACCTGCGTCGGCATGCGACCGCCAAGCCAGATCGCGGTCGCCTCGTCCGCATACTTGGGACTGGAGCTGAGCATCTTCGAGATGCAGTAGGTCGCCAGATTGTTGGCGATGTGGACCATTGCCACCGTCGCAATCGACACCGGCGCCGGGAACTTGCAGTTCACGAGGGTTCCTTCCGGCGCAATGACCTCGATAGGCTTTATCGCTCCATCGTTCCACACGATGTCGTAGCAAAGCAGTGGAAAGAGCGGCGCGAAGACGCCTCCAACCGTGGCGCCGTAAGTGCAGTTGCTTCCAAAAGGAACCTGCGGGCTGGTGCCCGCGAAATCGAAAGCCAGGCGGTCCTCCTGCTTGGTCAGTGCCAGCTCTACGCGGTGCATCTCGCCCTTGGAGTCGAGGTACTGTCTACCGCGCCACGTTCCGTCGGGAAGCTCCCGCAGCCGCTGGCGCAGCAGCGCCTCGGACTGGTCGATGAGCGATTGGCACACGGCATCCACCACATCGGGGCCGTAGTCCTCGAACAGCGTGTTCATCCGCCGCTTTGCCACCGTGCAGGCGGCAATCTGCGAGCGCAGGTCCAGCGCCACGAGCTCCGGAACTCGCCCTATGTTCGTGATGGTCTCGAACACGTCCCTTCTGATGCGGCCTCGATCCACGAGCTTGAGTCCCTTTGTCCGGAATCCCTCCTGGAAGCAATCCGTGGCATCGGGACAGAAGCCGCCCGGATTCATGGCGCCGATGTCTGTCACGTGGACGAAGTTCGCCACGAAGCCGACGAGACGGCCCTCGTAGTGGAGCGGGGCTACCAGGTAGGCGTCGGGAGCGTGCAGGGCAGCTACGTAAGGGTCGTTGAGGAAGTATACGTCGTCTTCGAGGATGCCGGGATCGTCAGAGAACTCCCTCATAATGTGCTTGACCGCCCAGGACGCGGGCACAATATGATGGAGAAAGCCGGCCCCGCTGATCAGCAGCCCTCCGTCAGCCCGATAGAGCGATACCATAAGATCGTGTCCTTCGCTAGTAATGTGTGTGCCGGACACGTTCTTGAGGGCGATGATCGCTTCCTCTACGATATTGAAAAGCCTGTGCCTGATGACGGCAAAGGTTATTGGATCGACGTTAGTCATCCTTGACTGCCTCCGTAGTAGCATACGCTGGAATGCAGTGACTGAGCCCGACCCCGCCCCAGGGCGGACAGCGGACGTCTCCCGATGGAATCGTCCCGAGACGGGATCCCGCACAGCGGGAGGATCCCGGCTCGGGACGCCCCTACGTTTCTCGTGGTTCGTACAGTGCTGCCGTAGTCCCAAGGTGGGCCCCTAATATGTTATCACGACGTTCTTGAACCTGTCGCACGTGGCCAGTTGTCCAGGGAAGACCAGGATGGTCGTGATCGGGGTTAGGACTATGGCCGGCCCACGGACCTCGTTGCCGGAGTGCAATCTCTCGAAGTCGTATAGCTGCGCCTCGACAAGGCCCTGTCCGTCCAGGTAGATCTCTTTGCTGCCGACTATCGCGTCCCGCGCGTCGTTGCCCAACACCTCGAACTCGTGCAGGCGCGGCTTCGGTATCACCGCGGTGGCCCTCAGCCGGAAGCCCATAACCTCGATGCCTGCCTGCCGATGTCCCGATCCTTTGCCGTATCGCTGCTCGTAGAGCGCCTCGAACTGGTCGCAAACGGCGGCGACGTCGGCATCGCTGAGGCTTCCCGCCTTCACCGGAGCGGCCATTACGTGAACCTGTCGTCCAAATCGCATGTCCAGGGCTCTTTCCAGGACGATGCTCTCGCGCGGGAACCCCTCGGCCACGAGCTGGTCCACGGCCTTGCGCTCCATCGACGTGAAGATCCCGTTGACCGTCGCCGGCGGGACGAGCATGCGCAGGTGCTCGGCCACGAAGTACTGGTGGACCACATCTGAGAGCACGAGGCCGAAGGCAGAGAAAACTGAGGCTGCATAGGGAACGACGACCTCGCTGACGCCCAGCTTCGGGCCGTAGGCGCCCGCGTGCAATCCAGCCTGACCCCCGTAGGCCGCGAGGGCGCAGCGGCGAGGATCAAGGCCGCGCTCGACGGTGATCTTGTGCAGCAGATCGAACATTATGCTATTGGCCAGGGTGTAAATGCCCGCCGCCGCCTTCAGGGGATCCATGCCCAATCTGTCGGCCACCTTCTCCTCGAACACGGCCAGCGCCTTCTCACGGTTGAGCGTGCTGCGTCCGCCCAGGAAAAAGCGTGGGTCCAGGTAGCCCAGGATCAAGTCCACGTCGACCAGCGTCGGCTCATTGCCGCCGTGATCGTAGCAGACGGGCCCTGGATAAGCGCCGGCGCTGTTCGGCCCGACCTTGGGCAGGTTCAGCCGTGGGTCGACGGAAACAATGCTGCCACCTCCCGCGCCGATGGACACCACGTCCAGCTTGGCCAGCGTGTAGTGGTATCGCGCCACTGACGGCTCGCGGGCGTAGTCGAACACACCCTCTCGCATAACGCCGGCCTTAAACGTAGTCCCACCCAGGTCGGTGGCAATTATGTTCTTTTCGCCAAGCAGGCCGAGCGCAAACTCGCTGGCCTTGAGGCCGCTCGCCGGCCCGCTTTCGATGGTTCCGACCACGCTGGTCACAGCTTCGGCGGGAGGGACCAGGCCGCCGTAGGCCTGCATCACCAGTAACGAGCCCCGGAAGCCGCTGTCGACCACCGTTTGTTGCAGCCGCCTGAGATACGAAGAGAGGAGCGGCCCTAGATAGGCGCTCAGGGCAACCGTCGAGGCTCGCTCGTACTCGCCCAGCGAGGGGGCCACCTCGCTAGAGATCGCCCTGAACAACTGGGGACATTCTTCCTCGAGTACCTTCCTGGCGATCTTCTCGTTGGCGTCGTTCTTGAACGACCAGAGGAAGCACACGGCAATCGCTTCGGCTCCGGCGTCGACGAGCTCTTTGACAGCCTGCCTTATCTCGCCGGCATCTGCGTGGACGAGCACCTCGCCCTTGTAGTCGGTTCTCTCGCGGATGCCACGGGTCATCGTCACCGGAATCAGCGGAACCGGCTTGTCGGTTTTCACCGGGTGCTTCAACTCCTCCTCCGTGAGGCCAAACCACCGTCCGTAGCCTCCGCGCATAATCACCAGGACTTCCTCGAAGCCCCTGGTGACCAGCAACCCGGCCTTGACGCCGGTCTTGTCGAACACGGCGTTCTCGGTGACCGTACACGAGTGGATGAGCAGCGCGGTCTGCGACAGAAGGGCGCTCACGCTGAGGCCCAGCTTCTCGGCGGCCACGCCGACGCTGTCGACGATGCCACGGTCGAAATCGGGCGGAGTCGAGAAAGCTTTGCCCAGCGTCAGTGATCCGGTTTCATCGCGGACCACCGCGTCGGTGAACGTTCCGCCCACGTCCACGCCGATTACATATTGCATTCGCGTCTCCCGGTCATTACTGGAGCGATTTCATCGCCTTTTCCCAGTAGCTGTTGTCGATGTATTTCTCCACTTTGGGGAGCGGTTTTGCCAGGTCTCCGGCTTCACCCATGGCGTCGATGACGGCCTGATGGGCTCAGGTATGCGAGCGCCTCTCCAAGCGTGATGACGTTGGCGTATTTGGCGTTCATGTCGTAGAGGCTCGCGCGGTGGAAGAACGATGATCTGTCGAAACAGCAGTCTTCCACGACAAAAACTGTGAAATCGTGGTTGAAGCCATCGACCGCCGTCGCCCGCACGCAGCCGGACGTGCTAACTCCACAGACGAGCAGGCAATCCACATTCTGCGAGCGCAGATAGGTATCCAGCCACGTCCGGAAGAAACCGCTGGCCTTCGGCTTAGAGAAAACAGGCTCGTTCGGCAGCGGGGCCACCGGCTCGACAATCTCCAGCCCCTTCGCCTCCTCGCCCGGCGGGCCGAAGATGCTGCGTGGGAGCTTCCCCTCGGGGATCTTCGTCGTCGGGATATCCAGCACGGGAACGGTGTAAACCACGGGTATCTGTTTGCCACGACACGCGGCCAACAGCTCCGCGATCTTGGGCAGCGCCACCCACGCGGATTCGCCACAGCTCGCCTTGTGGGTTTCCACCGAATCGAGGACGTTCTGGGGCCGTGGACCGACGAATGCGACGGTGACGTCGACGATCACCAGCGCCGGCCTCTGGCCAAAACGCTGGCGCTGGCCAAAGCCCGCCTTCTCGAACACCGCCCGGTCGCTCTCGGGTACGATCGTTTGCCATTCTTTCATCGCCAGCTCCTTGCGTCAATCGAGCGGGTAATATTGGTGTCCCGGCCTGCGCGGAAGGTAGCCACCCAGCGGATCGCCAACCATCCTGGCCTTCACCTCGTTCGCGGGCCACTCCATCACCACGTTGCCCCGCAGAATGACCATCAAGGGCCAGCCCTTCAGCGCACGCCCTTCATAAACGGACCAACCGGCGCTGCTTTGAATCGACTCCCGCCTGACGACTCTGGTCAGGTCCACATCGACGATCACCAGATCCGCATCGGCCCCCGGTCTGATAACTCCCTTTTTGGGATAGAGGCCGAAGACCCTGGCGGGGTTCTCGCAGCAGACCTGCACCATTCTCTCGAGGGATATCCTGCCCTTGTTCACACCCTCGTTGAGCATCGAGGGCAGGTAACCCTCGATACGGGAGGGGAAGCCGCTGATGGTGTCCCACACGTTGCCCTTGTCCATCTGCTCGCGGGACAGGTGAACGTTGACGTGGTCGGTTCCGGAGCAGTCGACGACGTTGTCCCTCAGGGCAACCCACAGTTTCTCGATGGTCTCGTCGTCGCGCAGAGGAACGTTCACCTTCCAGACGTCGTGATTAAGCGACAGGTAGCAGCCGCTGGTCTGGCCGTGAACCTCGACGCCCTCGGCTCTCAGCTTCTGGATCACGTCGAGGGTCTCCTGAGTGGTAACGTGCTGGATGTACAGGGGACAGCCGGTGACCTTGGCGTAGTAGCCGTAGGTCCAGACGTGGCCCGCCTCGCAGAAGTGGGGCGAACGGTGATCCCAAGCAGCCATGTCCGTGCGACCCGCCCTCTTGAGACGCTCCTCGAAGAGCCTGATGATCTCCCAGTTCTCGGGATGAATGGAGACGATGCCCGGAGGGCCGATGCGCGCGACGTTTTCCATGCCCAGGTACACCGTGCCGTCGTCGAAGCCCGTGAAGCCCATAAATTTCTGGGCGTACCACTTGCCTCTCGTGGTAGGGGCTTGCTTCATGTGCATATAGTACTTGTAAGAGGTGATGCCCCATTCCTCGGCAAGTTGCGGGATCTCCAGCACCTGCTCGTCGATGGTGACGATCGGGGTTATGAAGTAGTCCACCCGCGAGTGTCGATCGCCCAGCTCTTTGAACAGGGGCATGACTTCGCTGAACGGTCTCACGTCCTTCTCGTCGGGCGGCCAGCCATTCTCCTCAAGTTTTATCCCGGTGCTGGCGATCTGGATGCCCCACGTCGTAACGCCACTGGCCAGGGCAGCGCACGTCTCGCTGATGAGATCGTCCTTAATCGGCCGGCTTGCCGCGGGATGTCCCTCCGGATCGACCAGGCCCGGCAGGATGTGCTTTCCTCCCGCGTCGATGGTTCGGTTGGCCGATGGCAAAGTCGCATCCGAAGCAACGGCGACGATCTTGCCTCCCGCGACGGCGACTCCTCCGGGCACGGTGCCGGTAGGAGTGACCACCTTTCCGTTTCGTACCACTAGATCAACAGTCATAAGTTGGCCTCCACTAGAATAAAGTATCCTTGCTCTCAGCGGCCTCGGCGGTTGACGTATTTTCGTGATTAGTTGAGGCATGGTCATTAATCAAACAAGGCGCGCAAAAGCGGACTGGGAACGTTGAGCCGGGAGCGCCCCGCAAAGCGGGGCCCGCCCCCTCGCGGGCGAGACGCCTACACCCCCTGATTCGTCCCACGCAATTATGACCAAGCCTCGATTAGTTATGGATCCTGTGGACGCGAATGCCCTCCAATTTCTCCACGTAGCGCATGAACCTGTACTTGTCCTCGACGCCGTCGGTGTCCTTCTTCTTGTCCTCGGGCCACGGGTAGGTCCCTATCTCGACTTTTGCCACCAGAAAGCCCATCTCGCTGTCGGTCAGGAGTCGACGGGCCTCGGCGCTGAAGGTCTCGACGTCACGAGCAGTTGCACAGTTGATGCAGCCGGCTCCCTCCGCCATCTTCGCCAGGTCGGTATTGATCGACGTCAGCGTGAGCGGGCAGCCGATCGACTCGTAGCACCCGTTGTCGAAGACAACTATGGTCAGATTAGGGGGGCGTTCGGCGCCTATTGTACACATTATGCCGGCGTTCATCAAGACCGAACCATCGGTCTCCAGAGAAACGACGCGCCGGTGAGGCAGGGCCAAGGCGAGCCCAAGAGCAGTAGACGAGATGGAGCCAAGCATGTGCGGCGAAAAGGTATTGTCGACGCCGCCCGGCCGATAGTTCCACCAATCGTCCTGGATGCAGCCAATGGAATGAATGAACAGGTCATCGGGATTACACTGGGCCGCCAGCGCACGAACGACGTCAATCTTTTGCATAGGTCGACACCTCCACACACTCACCTGAAAACACGAGCGCGACCGGCCACTGACTGGCATTGGCGTGGTCGAAGGCGCGCTTTATATTGGGCTTGATCTGTTCCAGGCGTCGAACGACGCGGAAGGGAATCCGGAAGGCTTTGAGAATAGGCTCCATGGTCTGCGAGTGATGGTGACCCCACCAGTTGCCCTCGCCGAAATCGCCGCGGAAGGACAAGAACATTACCATCGGCATGTGGCTGGCGAAGGCGTAGTGGCCGATGGGATGGCAGGCCTGGCGTATGCCCTGGTTTTCCATGACCATTACCGCTCGCGTGCCGCCGAGGTAGGCGCCCGCCACTATGCCGGGCATATCGGCCTCGTTGCTCACGCGAACGTAGTGGATGTCCGGATCATCGGCCGCCATCCGATAGAAGCTGCGCAGCAGCCCTTCGGGCAGGGCGGTGACGATCTTCACGTCGGCTTCCTTCAGACCCTCGATCATCAACTCTGCGTACCGGGGATTTGACGCCGTAGATGACATACAAAACCCTCCTTCTCACGAGTATCGTGAAACCCTATTGCACCGATTTGATCGCCTTCTCCCAGTACCTGTTATCGATGTGCTTCTCTGGCTTTGGAATGGGTTGTGTCAGGTCGCCGCGTTCGGCCATGGAAAACTGTCCGCTCGCAGAGGAGGCTACGCGTGTGTCGCGAGATAGAAAGGCCAATTCGCGAGATCGGCGCTAGTGTAGCAGACGGCAGGCGCGATGTCAACGTGCCGGGCGGTTGAAACCGCAGCAACCAAAACCAAGTCCGCCTGCGCGGACTCCCCGCCCCCCCGGCAGCGGTCGCAGCGGCGGAATTTTGGTGGGTGGTGGCAGTGGGGTAGGGAAGCCCGACTGGCTGATATTTGGGTTTGTTTGGTGGAGGCGAGTCGCTGGGCCATGGAAGACGGTCGCGGGGCTGAAGCTGCCGCGTCTCCGAAGTCCTTCGGACAGGCCGGTTAGCAGGTGATTGGGTTTGTTTGGTCACGTCGTGTTTTTCATCGGGCGTGGTGGAGGACAGCTTTGTGATTGATTTGCTTGACGCAAAGTGCTGCCCAGGGCAGCAGCGCTGTAGGGGCAACCCTGCGTGGTTGCCCCGGCACCCATCTGCCGAAGGACAGCCAGTGCCACCTGCACGGGAACATTGCTCACGTCGCCGACCCGGCGATTGGGTTTGTTTGGTAGAATTAGCAACGGTCGCAGGCGCGGCCCATTGCAGGAGTTGTGGGCGCGAAGCGCCCGCGTGGGGCCGGGTGGCCGAAAATTGGGTTTGTTTGGCAGAAACGGGGGTTAGGGGTCGAGGGTTGGGGGCTGGTGCGTTGTCGCGGCTGGCTTGGATTTTGGCTTCGTTTGGCATTTTTGGGTTGACCTCCTCGAGTCTTGTTGTTTGGTAGAGACATTCGGGACGCGGGAATGCACCACGGAGGCACGCAGACACAGAGCGGCGCGAAGGTGTTGTTGGGTCTGTGACTCCGTGTTACTGGGATACGAACGAATGTTCTGCTACTATATATAATTCACTTTGGGGGGTCGAAAAACAACGTTTTGGAGGGGTATTTCAGGCTATTCCGGAAATACGTTGTCCACGAAGGTCACGAAGGGCACTAAGGGGATTGGTAGGGGCGGGTAGGCGGACGTGGCAGGCGGCGCTGCACGGGTGGGTGCGCCCGGCGACTAGAAGTCGCGGGCTAGGCAAACGAAACCCGCCTACGCGGGTTGGGGGAGTGCGGCGGTGGGCGGCGTGGTAAGTGGTCTGTGGGAGCGAACGGACGATGGGCCAGTGCCCTCTGCCTCTGGGAGTTGATGAAGGCCGCACTCTAAGTAATCCGGCGCAAACGATGTCGGCTGGTAACCAGCCAGACCGACTCGGTTTTGGAAAACCGAGTCGGTCTCGTGCGCCAACAATGATGCCGGATCATTTAGACGGCTGAAAAGAGCAAGTTGCTGCCAAGAACGTGCACGATTGGTCGGCCAACGCTTGACGTTTTTGGTTTTAGAGCCTAACATGCAGGCAACAAAGCATTGGAGGTACCACATGAGCGTTGCGCCTCCCAAACATGCAACCGCCGTGGAGTATGCAGGCATTGAGTTCGTGTAGTTCACCAATGACGGCGGTTTTCTTAGACCCATAGACGCATTGGAGAAGTTAGTTGCTCAGTCCATCAGAGGCGAAGACGCGAAGGGATAAGATAGATCCGCAAGTGAGTAAGGCGGGATGGAATCTGGCAAACCGGTCACGGGTCAAGTTTGAGATACCTGTGGACGGGGAGGATGCCGAGCCTTGGAATGGCATCACGGATTACGCGCTTTGTCGTGAGAACGGCGAGGTTATCGCCATTGTCGAGGCAAAGCGGACAACTCACGATCCCCGCCTGGCGCAGCAGCAGGCGGAGCATTACATCACAGAAATTGCCAAGCATCAAAGTTTTCGCCCATACGCGTTTCTGGCCAACGGAATAGACACTTACTTTTGGGATAGCGAGTTTGCCCCCAAACGACTGGTGGCGGGTTTCTTTTCCCCTGACGATCTCGAGCGGCTGCTGTTCATTCGTCAGAACGGAAGCGCCCTTGTCTACTCACCAATCAACTCGACTATTACGGACCGCTCTTATCAGCACGAGGCGATTCGACGTATCGCCGAGGCCTTCGACCGAGGGAAGCGCAAGGCATTGCTGGTGATGGCGACGGGCACCGGCAAGACGCGCACGGTCGTATCCCTGGTGGACCTATTCCTTCGCGCCAAGCAGGCTCAGAAGGTGCTGTTCCTCGCCGATCGCGATGCGCTGGTAAAGCAGGCGCTCACGGATGGGTTCAAGACGTTTCTGCCAGATGAGCCGCGCGGACGAGTCTATGCGCATACTGTGGAGGCTGAGAAGACCAAGCGTCTGTTTGCGGGCACGCTGCAGGCCTTGAGCAACTGTTTTCAGCAATTCACTCCTTCGTTTTTCGACCTTATTATCTTTGACGAGGTCCATCGCTCGATCTTCAACAAGTACGAGGAGATCATCGAGTACTTTGACGCGAAGATGATCGGGCTGACCGCCACCCCCGCGCAGTTCATCGACCGAAACACCTTCCTGGTGTTCGATTGCGGCGACGGCAAGCCAACGTTCCTCTACACCTACGAGGAAGCGATTCGGGATGGGTTCCTCGTTCCGTTCGATCTGTACGGGGCGCGCACCAGGTTCCAGCGCAAGGGCATCAAAGGCGTCGATCTGTCGGAAGAGGACCGCAATGCCATTATCGAGCTGGGGCTCGACCCCGACGATATCGATTTCGAAGGAACAGACCTCGAGAAAAAGGTAAGCAACAAAGACACGCTCCGGAAACAATGGGAAGAAATATGGGAGGTATGTCTCAAAGACGAATCCGGGCACCTGCCCGGAAAGACGATTGTGTTTGCCATGACCCAGAAACACGCGCTGCGATTACAGGATGCCTTCGAGAAGATGTTTCCCCACTTCCCTCATTTGAGCCGGGTGGTCACGCATGAATCGGAGTATCGCGGGCAACTGGTGGAGGGATTCAAAAAGCAGGACATGCCGCGAATCGCTATCTCCGTCGACATGCTGGACACGGGAATTGACGTACCGGAGGCGGTGAACCTGGTTTTCATGAAGCCGGTTCAGTCGCAGATCAAGCTGCAGCAGATGGTCGGACGCGGCACGCGAAATCACGCGACGTGTCGAATGTATCATCTTCTACCGGACGGGCGCAAGACCGGGTTCCTCATCATCGACTTCTGGGAAAATGATTTCAATAGGCAAGCCGACGATTCGGTTGCCCCGTCGATGCCGGTGCTGGTTACAATCTTTAACACGCGTCTAAAGCTACTCGAATTGGATCTGGATTCTCGGGCATCGCGGGAGTTCGAGCGCACCGTTGGCGACCTGCGCGCCCAAATCGCGCAGATACCGAGGGATTCGTTCTTGGTGAGACGGTCACTTGCCGACGTTGAGGAGGTCGACCGCGAGGCGTTTTGGCTCCATCTCACGTCTAAGAACATCGATTTCTTAAGGAATCGGGTGGGGCCGCTTTTGCGCTATGCCTCGGCTGGTGACGTGGAAGGGGCAACCTTCATCAGTAAGGTCGAACGGTTGAAGTGGCAGAAACGCGCGGAAAAGGACCCGGGCGCGACCATGGAATCCATCGCCGGGGATGTGAGCCGTTTGCCGGATTTCGTGGTCAATGATCCCGCTCTCAGGCCAAGTGTAGAAGTGGGCGCTTCGCCGGGGAGGCTGGCCGAAGCGACGACAGATGAGCTAAACCGGCTGGCGGATGACCTGGCGCCACAAATGAGGAACCGGCGCGAGGAGACCAATGCCTTTCTGCTGCTGGACCTGCCGGACACAATCGATGTGAGGGGCTACATACTGCTGCATGGCGGCAAGGAGCAGGTCTACGTCGAGGAATATCGCGAGCGTGTGGAGAAGCGGATCCGCGAGCTCGTCGAGAATCACCCTGCCATTCAGGCGATTCAACGGGACGAGCCGGTGGACGATTGGGAGTTGATCGACCTGGAGCGCACCTTGCGCGTCGAACTGGGCGGTGGGGAGGTGGAGCTCACGGAGGCGAACATCCGTAAGGCATATGGCCTGAAGGTGGGTAGCCTGCTTTCGTTCTTGCGTGCCGTGCTGGGAATAGAAGGGTTGCCGGACTACGACGAGGTAGTGCGGCATCTGTTCCAGGCGTTCATCTCGCAGCATGAATACAACGCCGATCAGATCAACTTCCTGCGTGTGGTGCAGAACGTATTTATCCAGAAGCGCAGACTGGAACGGATGGACCTGTACGAGGATCCGCTCACTCGCTTTGGCGATGACGCGGTGGACAGGTGGTTTACAGCGCGCGATGTTGACGAAGTGCTTGATTTTGCGGAGCGGCTGGTTGCTTAGGATTGAATTCAGCAAGGTTCTGGCTACCTGGAGCAAGTGACTTGCCGCGTGGATAGGGAACGATGCTCACTGATCCGAAACTGAAATCGCAGGTTGATGCACTCTGGGACAAGCTGTGGACGGGCGGCCTATCCAATCCGCTCGACGCCATCGAGCAGTTTTCGTATCTGCTGTTCATGAAGCGCCTGGACGAGGAGGAAGACCGCCGTGAAAGACGCGCGAGCATGCTCGGGCAGGGTCACACGGCGCTCCTTTCGGCGGGCATCCGCTGGCGATATTGGACGCAGCTCAAAGCCGACGATGCCCTGGCGACTGTCAAAGAGCAGGTCTTTCCGGAGCTGAAGAAGCTCGGCGTCGAGGGGAGCTCTTTTCAGCAGTACATGAAGAACGCCGAGTTCAAAATCAACAAGCCGAGCTTGCTCATCGAAGCGTGTAAGCTGATTGACCAGATGCAGATTAGCACCCAAAACCAGGATGTGCAAGGCGATCTTTATGAGTACCTCCTTGGTCATCTAAACATCGCGGGACGCAACGGGCAGTTCCGCACCCCGCGCCACATCATTCGGATGATGGTGCAGATGATCGATCCCAAGCCACGCGAACGGATCGGCGATCTGGCGGCCGGGACGGCGGGCTTTCTCGTCAATGCGTATCAACACATCCTCGAAAGACACACGTCGCCCGAGATTCTCACGCGCGACGAAGAAGGCATCGCCCACAATCTCATCGGCGATTTGTTGTCCAGGGCTGACAATGAATTCCTGAAAGACAAGGCGTTGCGCGGCTACGATAACGATTCGGGAATGACGATGCTGCGCATCGGCTCGATGAACTTGATGCTGCACGGCATCGCCTCGCCGCGCTTCTTCTACATGGACACGCTGTCGAAGGCGTTTGCCGAGGAGCGCCAGTACGACGTGATCCTGATGAATCCGCCGTTCAAGGGCGCCGTGGACAAATCGGACGTCAGTCCGACTCTGCCGGGCAACACCACGAAATCGGAACTGCTGTTCGTGCACCTCATCTTGCGCGCCCTGGATATGGGTGGGCGCTCCGCAGTGATCGTGCCCGACGGCGTGCTCTTTGGCTCCAGCAGGGCGCACGTGGAGACGCGGAAACGCCTCATCGAAGAGAACCGGCTGGACGGCGTGGTCTCTATGCCGAGCGGCGTGTTCAAGCCCTACGCGGGCGTTTCGACGGCGGTGCTCCTGTTCACGCGGGCCGCGACGACCGACCGCATCTGGTTCTACGATATGGAGCACGACGGGTTTTCGCTCGACGACAAGCGCACACCGACGCCCGGCGAGAACGACATTCCCGATGTGTTGAAATGCTGGGCGAATCGGTTCGAGGCGACATTTAACGCTCAGCGTGAGGAGCGATTGAGCATACTGCGGGACCGGGTCGCGCCGCTCAAAGCCGAACGCCTTGGCCTGCAAAAGGAGATGAATCGCCTGACGTTTGAGCAGGCGATTGCGCCCGACGGCGATGGCGACGCCGCGAAGGCGCTCCAAGCGATGCAGGCACGGTTGGAGAAACTGCACGGCGAGATTGAGCCACGGCAAAGGGAGATTAACCAACTGACGCGCCAATTCTGGGTGACGAAAGAGCAGGTGCGGGCAAACAAGTACGATCTCTCCGCGAGCCGCTACCGACGGGTGGAGGAGGACGAGGAATACTACGAAGACCCGCAGGTGACGCTGGTGCGGCTGGTAGAATTGAACCATTCTATGGCAAAAGGAATCAAAGAACTGATTGATGTGCTAGATGTTTGAATGGATTCCGGTAGGTGATCTCGGCGAAGTTGTTACGGGGTCAACTCCTAGCACCTACGTCAAGGAATATTGGGATGGTGATATTCCTTGGATAACACCTGCTGACTTGTCGGCTCACGAAGGCGCATATTTCCGGGGCAAGCTGCGCAAGATTACTCGAGCAGGTTATGATAGTTGTTCAACCCAACTACTTCCATCTGGGAGCATTGTCTATAGCACACGCGCACCAATCGGGTATTGCACTATTTCTACCTACCCTCTTTGTACCAATCAGGGCTTCAAGAGCATCATACCGAATGAACGGCTTGATTCACTATACGGATACTATGCGCTTAGTTTCTTGACGCCAAGGATTGTTGGACTGGGAAGGGGTGCAACGTTTGGCGAGGTTAATAAAGAGACATTTGAAGGCGTACGGATTCCTCTTGCTCCGCTCCCCGAACAACGACGCATCGCCGCGCTGTTGGAGAAGGCGGACCACCTCCGCCGGACACGCCGCTACGCCGCGCAGCTCAGCGAGACGTTTTTGTCATCTTTGTTTCTAGACCGGTTCTACGCATTGGGTAAGGAGAGTTGGCCTAGAGCAACCATCGAATCTCTGGCGAAGAAAGGGAAGAACACAATTCGCACGGGTCCGTTTGGGAGTCAACTGAGGCATTCGGAGTTCAGCGAGAGTGGTAGCGTTGCTGTTCTTGGCATAGACAACGCAGTTCAGAATCGCTTCGTTTGGGGCAGGCCGAGATTTATCACTGAAGACAAGTATCGGCAGCTCGTAAGATATAGAGTCCTCCCTGG
>JACQUC010000236.1 GCA_016210495.1 Chloroflexota bacterium | reverse complement strand
GAGCACCGCCCCCTGAGCTCGCCACTTATCCGTCATCAGTTCTCACGCTTTGACTTTGAAACTATCTCAAAAACGGGATTTGGCTCAAAGCGGGCCGCCCTGTCCCAGGGCGAGGAGACCTCGCCCCTACGACCTTAGATAATCCCTCACGAGACAGGAGTTCCTCATGATGGCCGACACAGCGATATTGGGAGATTGGGCCGGGCGGAAGGATACGGTGGGCAACGGCGCTGGAGCGGGGCCGCTGCCCTTCGGGGTTTTGCAGGCGGAGTCACGAGCGCTGTGGGAGCAACTGCAAGCCAGCCGGAAGCCCCGCATCCTTCTGGGAATGGGCACGTGCGGGATAGCGGCGGGGGCGAAGCACGTCGAGACGGCCGTACGGGAGACGCTTGAGAAACGCGGGGTGGACGCGGACATCAGCGCGGTCGGCTGCATTGGCGTCTGCTACGCCGAGCCGTTGCTGGACGTGGTGATGCCTGGCCAGCCGCGCATTTGCTACGGTGCGGTCACGCCCAAAGCGGCGGTTAAGATAATCGAGGGCCACGTTGTTGGAGGGAAGCCGCTGGCGGACCTGGCGATGGCGGTAATCGGCAGCGAGAGTATGGACGGCATTCCCCGCTTCGAGGACCTCACGGTGATGAAGGGACAGCGGCGGGTGTCGCTGCGCAACTGCGGGCTGATCGACCCCACCAGCATCCACCACTACATCGCCAACGACGGCTACTTTTCGCTACATAGAGCCCTCACGCAGATGACGCCGGTGCAGGTCATCGACCAGATCAAGGGATCTGGGCTGCGAGGGCGCGGCGGAGCCGGCTTCCCCACGGGCCTGAAGTGGGAGTTTTGCCACAAGGTGCCCGGGGAGCAGAAATACATGGTCTGCAACGCCGACGAGGGGGACCCCGGCGCTTTCATGGACCGCAGCGTCCTGGAGGGTGATCCCCACTCGGTGCTGGAAGGGCTGGCGATCGCCGCCTACGCTATCGGCGCGAGCGAGGGCTATATCTACTGCCGGGCGGAGTACCCGCTGGCCATCGAGCGACTCAAGCTAGCCATCGCCCAGGCGGAGAGAAATGGCGTCGTGGGAGATCGACTCTTCGGCACCGATTTCTCGCTGCACATTAAGATCAAGGAGGGCGCCGGCGCCTTCGTCTGCGGGGAGGAGACGGCCCTGCTCGCGTCCATCGAGGGCAAGCGGGGCATGCCGCGCCAGAGGCCGCCTTTCCCTGCCCAGGCGGGGCTGTGGGGCAAGCCCACCACCATCAACAACGTCGAAACCCTGGCGAGCGTGCCGGCCATAATGGTGAAAGGTGCCGATTGGTACGCCGCAATGGGCACCGAGAAGAGCAAGGGCGCCAAGACGTTCGCTCTGACCGGCAAGATAAACCGGCCGGGCCTGGTGGAGGTGCCACTGGGCATCACGCTGCGGGAGGTGGTTTTCGACATCGGTGGCGGTATCGTGAACGGCAAGGAGTTCAAGGTGGCCCAGTCCGGCGGTCCTTCGGGAGGGTGTCTTCCTTCCTCTCTGCTGGATACCCCCATCGACTTCGAGAGCCTAGCCAGGGTGGGCGCGATCATGGGCAGCGGCGGCCTGGTGGTAATGGACCAGGATACCTGCATGGTGGACGTGGCGCGGTTCTTCCTTACCTTTACGCAGTCCGAGTCCTGCGGCAAGTGCGTTCCCTGCCGGCTGGGCACCAAACAGATGCTGGACGTGCTGGTGCGCATCACCGAGGGCAGGGGAGAGCCGCAGGACCTAGACAGGCTGGAGGAGCTGGGCAGGGCCGTTTCGGCCGGGTCTCTCTGCGCTCTGGGGGGGACGGCGCCGAACCCGGTGCTCAGCACGCTACGGTACTTCCGAGATGAGTACGAGGCGCACGTGCTCGAGAAGAAATGCCCGGCTGGAGTGTGCTCCGCCCTGCTGACTTTCGAGATCGATCCTGAGAAGTGCAATGGCTGCATGGTGTGCCTGCGGAACTGCCCCTCGGATGCCATCCAGGGAGCGAAGCAGATCGTCCATACCATCGACCAACCCAAATGCATCAAGTGCGGCTCCTGCTACGACGTATGCAAGTTTGCCGCCGTGATCCGGTATTGAAGGAGGAGCCGCATTGTCTGCACTCAGCCTGACCATTGATGGTAAGAAGATAGAGGCCCGCCCAGGCATGACGGTGCTGGAAGCCGCCCTGGCAGCGGGCGTGTACATTCCTAACCTGTGCGCCGATCCCGACCTACGACCATATGGAGCCTGCCGGCTGTGCGTAGTGGAGATCGAGGGGATGCGGGGACTCCCCGTGTCATGCACGGTACCCGTGGCCGACGGCATGGTGGTGAAGACGGAGACCGACCTGGTGGAGACGACCCGCCGCACCATCGTCGAGCTGCTGCTGTCGGACCACCCGGACGACTGCCTGACCTGTACCAAGAACACTCGCTGCTCGCTCCAGACGGTGGCTGCCTTCGTGGGGGCGCGACGGAACGCATTTCCCAAGACCAATCGGGGCCTGCCGGTGGACGACTCCAACCCGTTCTTGAGCTTCGACATGAATAAATGCGTCCTGTGCGCTAAGTGTGTGCGGGTGTGCGACGAGGTGCAGGGGCTCGGGGCCATCAACTTCGTGAACCGTGGCTTCGCCACCAAGATCGGCACCTACATGGACCAGCCCATCATCAACTCCCTCTGCGAGAGCTGCGGCTAGTGCGAGGCCAAGTGCCCGGTGGGTGCCATTTCCATGAAGGGCTACCGGCAGCCCACCGGCAAAGTGAAGACGGTGTGCCCCTACTGCGGCGTGGGGTGCGGCATCAAACTGCTGGTGCGGGGATCCAAGGTCGTGGGCTCCGAGGGCGACCCGTCCAGCCCGGTGAATCGCGGCTCCCTGTGCGTCAAAGGCCGTTTCGGCGTGGAGTTCATCGGCCATCCGGATCGGCTCACCAAGCCGCTGATCCGCAAGGGTGGTGTGCTGGTGGAGTCAAGCTGGGAGGAGGCGCTGGACAGGATCTCCACCAGGCTTGCAGAGCACGCGCGACCGGGTGGAGACGGCGGAGCGCCGTTCGCGGCCCTCGCCTCGGCCAAGGGCACGAACGAGGAGAACTACCTCTTCCAGAAGTTCACGAGGGCGGTGATGGGCACCAACTCGGTGGACCACTGTGCCCGTGTTTGACACAGTCCGACGGTGACCGGTCTGGTCACGACATTCGGCAGCGGCGCGATGACCAACAGCATCGGCGAGATTCAGGACGCCGGTTGTCTGCTGGTCATCGGCAGCAACACCACGGAAACCCATCCCGTCATCGGCCTGCAGGTCAGGAAGGCAGTGCGCCAGAAGGGTGCGAAGCTGATCGTCGTGAACCCCAAGGAGATCGACCTCTGCCGAATCGCCGACCTCTGGCTGCGCCTGCGTCCGGGGACCGACGCGGCGCTCCTGAACGGCATCGCTCACGTCATCGTGCGCGAGGGGCTCGACGATAGGGCGTTCGTCGAGGAGCGAACCGAGGGTTTTGAGGCCTTTCGCGGGACGGTGGAGAGGTACACTCCGGACCTGGTGGCCAGGCTCACCCGCGTTCCCGTCGAGGAGATCGAGCGCGCCGCCTACCTGTACGCCACCGGCGGGGAGCGCGATGCGCCGGGCGCGCAGTGCGAAGAAACCTTCCCGCGGCGCGCACCGAGCCCGCTGGGGCGTGCTTCCAGCATCCTGTACACGATGGGGATCACCCAGCACACCACCGGCACCGACAACGTGAAGGCCATCGCCAACCTGGCGATGCTCACCGGCAACCTGGGCAAGCCCTCCTCGGGTGTGAACCCCCTGCGCGGCCAGAACAACGTCCAGGGGGCCTGCGATATGGGTGCGCTGCCGGACGTCTACACGGCCTACCAACAGGTGGCGTCGGACGCCCTCCGGGCCAGGTTCGAGGAAGCCTGGGGCTGCCGGCTCCCGTCGGAGCCCGGCAGGACCATGCCGGAGATGATCAGGGCCGTCGGGGCCGGCCAGATCAAGGCGATGTACATCTTCGGGGAGAACCCTTTGGTTTCCGAACCCGACGTCAATTATCTGCGCGATGTCCTGGAGTCGCTGGATTTCCTCGTGGTGCAGGATATCTTCCTCACGGAAACGGCGCAGTTGGCCGATGTGGTATTGCCGGGGACGTCGTTCGCCGAAAAGGACGGGACGATCACCAACACCGAGCGGCGGGTGCAGCGGGTGCGCAAGGCGATCGATCCCGTTGGCCAGGCGCGGCCCGACTGGCAGGTGATTCAGGAGTTGGCTCGAGCCACGGCCGAGAAAGTCGGTGGCGAGGCGGCGAAGCTGGCCGACGGCTTCCGGCAGAGGGACCCGGCCGAGATCATGCGGGAGATCGCGGGTGTCACGCCATCCTACGCGGGCATTTGCTACGAGCGGCTGGAGAATTGCGGACTGCAGTGGCCGGTGCCGGCCGCGGATCATCCTGGTACGCCGATCCTGCACGTGGGCAAGTTCACGCGGGGCAAGGGACTCTTCTCCCCGGTGGAGTTCATCCCGGCGGCCGAGCTTCCGGACGAGGAGTACCCCCTGCTGCTGACGACCGGCCGCCGGCTGCAGCACTACCATACGGGCACTATGACCCGGCGGGTGAAGGGGCTGGTCGCCCTGGTGGATAGGGAGTACGTGCAGATCCACCCGGCCGACGCCTCGCGGTTGGGAGTGGCGGACGGGGAGCGGGTAAGGGTGACGTCGCGGCGCGGTGTGGCCCAGGGTACGGCCTCGGTGACGTCCGTCGTTCCTGAGGGGGTCGTCTTCATGGACTTCCATTTCGCGGAGTCGCCTGCCAACGCTCTGACCAACGCCGCTTATGACCCGGTAGCCAAGATCGCCGAGCTGAAGGTGTGCGCGGTGCGGGTAGAGCGGGAGTAGTCTGAACCACAGATTACGCTGATTAAGGGATTTCGCAGATGACCACCCGCAGAGATCATAGGTATCTGCGAAATCCATTAATCTGCTGAATCTGCGGTCTACCTCTTCGCCCGGAGGTATTGGACGGGCCATTGGGTTTCCTTGTGCAAATGGGCGGCGGCCTCGAGCGGCCAGTAGGGGTGGCGGAGTAGCTCGCGGCCCAGCACTACCAGGTCGGCTCGCTCGTTGCGGATGATCTCCTCGGCCAGCTCAGGGGTGGTGATAATGCCTACCGCACCGGTAGGGATGTTTGCATCGTGCTTGATGCGCTGGGCGAAGGGCACCTGGTAGCCAGGACCGGCCGAGATGGGAGCAGGGACCGTGCCTCCCGAGCTGCAGTCGATGAGGTCGACTCCTCGTAGTTTCAAGCCTTTGGCCATCTCAACCATCTCCTCGACGGTTACGCCTCCAGGCAGGTAGTCCGACGCCGACACTCGGACGAAGAGGGGAGCGGCTTCGGGCCAGACCTTCCTGACAGAATCGACGATCTGGTTTAGAAAGAGCATTCGTGCCGAGCGCGAGCCGCCGTATTCATCCTGGCGGTGGTTGGCGAGGGGCGAAAGAAACTCGCCGATCAAGTAACCGTGGGCGGCGTGGAACTCGATCACGTCGAAGCCGGCGTCTCGAGCACGACGGGCGGCGTCCTGGAAACACGTCACGATCTGGCCGATCTCGGCAATGGTCAGCGCGCGAGGAACTTTCCAGCCCTCGTCGAACGGAATGGCGCTAGGCGCCACCGGCTCCTCCGGCCCGTAGGCTTTATCATCTGACCAGGCTTTTCGGCCGGCGTGGGCGAGCTGGATGCCGATCCTGGCCCCGTTTTTGTGGCAGAGGTCGACGATGCGAGCGAAGAGCTCGACGTGCCGATCATCGTAGATCCCCAGGTCCGCTTCGCTGAGGCGGCCGCGGCTTTCGACGGCCGTGGCTTCCACCATGATGAGGCCAACACCGCCAGCGGCCCGCGTGGGGTAGTGCACGAGGTGCCAGTCGTTCGGCGCCGCATCCTTGCCGGCGGAGTACTGGCACATGGGCGACATCATGATGCGGTTCTTGAGGGTTAGTCCCCGCAACGTGATGGGATCGAAAAGATGGGGCATAATCGGCCTCCGTGTCGAAAAGGCTGCGCGAACCCTTCAGCGCCTAGCGGAACGAAAGCGGCCAAACCGCAAGAGGTCTGAACCGCAGATTAACCAGATTAAGGGATTTCGCGGATCGCGAAGCCCGGCCATCAGGTAACCTGAATAATCCGGTAATCTGCGTCAATCTGCGGTTCAGACTACTTCGTTGCGCTCTGCCAATGGCGTAATCAACTAACACCATTATACTCACTACTTGGCGGCCTGGCAAAAGCCTCAGCCTTTCTTGACGGCAACTGCTTCCGAGGACAAATAGCGTCTTGAATGTCCTCTAGCCTTTAGGTATACTTAGGCCAGCCGAATTAGCTGCAAGATTGCTGCGGCCGGGAGCGAACCGCGAAGGACCGCGGCTAACGAAAAGATATTGGTGGAGGGGAGGTAGGCATGTTAACCAAGATCGGGACCGTTACGGTTCAAGTAACAGACCAGGACAAGGCGCTGGAGTTTTACACGGAGAAGCTGGGGTTCGAGAAGCGGATGGACGTGCCGATGGGCCCGAGTCAACGTTGGATCGAGGTTGCGCCTCCGGGAGCGCACACGAGGATACTGCTGTACAAGGCGTCGCCGGAGATGCCGGGAGCCTCGTCCTACGAGGAGGCGAAGGCGGCCATCGGCAAGATGACCGGCATGGTACTGGAAGTGGACGACATCGTGGCGACCTTCGCGCAACTCAAAGCCGACGGCGTGCCCATTGTGGACGAGCCCAAGCTACAGCCATATGGCTGGTGGGGCGCGTTTGCCGACCAGGATGGGAATATCTACGGGGTGCATCAGTGAGGCGGTTTGCTAAACCGGTCGACTAGTTGACAGCTTGGCCAGGCAGTCCCGAGATTCCTATGTGCTGCAACATCGGGTGCTATTCATCAGCTTGGCTTGATAGTATCTTGAGCGCTTCGGCTATTTCTTCCTGGCTGGCACCCCAGAACTTGGCCGCCTCTGTGTGGAAATGAATGCAGTAGGGGCATTCCAACAGCGCGGCCACACCGAGGCCGATGAGCTCTTTGTACTTGTTCGGGATGGCGGTCTCGCCGAGCTGGAAGTTCTTGATGATGCTCCATTCATGCTCCAGAACGTGGTCTGGGACGCTCACCATCCAATCGGGCACCGTGCCCAGGGTATCCTTGATGTCCGCCAACATCTGATGCTTGGTCACGTCTCTACCTCTTCTATATTGTTATATTGTCTGCCCACAGCCACTCAGTGGCGGCGGTGTGGGACACCTACTTCCTGCGCAAGTCCCGTACCAGTCTTGGATCTAGGACGCAAAGGTCGTATGCCTGGGGATTTACTGACATGAGCATAGAGAGCTAAACATGGTAACCAGCGTGTCGGATACAGCCACGAATCACTTCCCGCTTGTGGCGGAGCCGCGCCGTGGCAAGCCGCAACTCGCGACGCAAGGTC
>JACQUC010000242.1 GCA_016210495.1 Chloroflexota bacterium | reverse complement strand
GCCTTTGCCCGGCGGGGGGAGGGCGACAGGGCGGTCGAGATCCTAAGGATGCTGAATCCGGTCGAGCACGCGCGCACACCCGAGGCGGTCGAGCGCTACCGGGTCGAGCCCTACGTCGTGCCGGCCGACATTTACGCGCTCGAAGGTCACGTCGGGCAAGGGGGCTGGACCTGGTACACGGGCTCGGCCGGCTGGATGTACAGAGTCTGGCTGGAAGAAGTGTTCGGTCTCAAGCTCCGGGGCAATGAGCTCCGGCTCGACCCGGTCATTCCGACCACCTGGCCGGGCTTCACGCTCCGCTACCGGTTCCGGAGCGCGCGCTACGAGATCCGCGTCGAGAACCCCGACCACGTTGTCCGGGGCGTGGCATGGGTCGAGGTCGATGGGCAGCGCCGGCACGAGCTGGCGATCATGCTGGAAGACGACGGGGCTAGCCATACCGTCGTCGTCAGGCTAGGGCCTTGCAACGTCGATGCGACTGCCTGATGCGGACGACGAGCCGTCAGATCAGCCGCCAAGCCCAGATTCCCGGGATTCGCAGACTCGGGGAGACTGAACACCTTTCCTAATGGGCAATGGCGGCGCCCACGAGGCGCGATAATGAAATCATGTCTCGGCTGGCACGTGTCTTGATGCAAGCCTTTTAGACTCGACCGTTATTGTCTCTGGAGGTAGTGATGGAGGCTGTCAAAGTTAGGAGACCGACGCTCCAGGATTTGGACCTTAGCACCGGCAAGCGAACACGCCTGTACCGCCTGCTGTATACCTTTGGACCGGCCAACGGCACCCTGCTGTTTCTCCCAGTGGATCAGGGGCTGGAGCACGGGCCACGGGATTTCTTCGCCAACCCCGAGAGCCTGAATCCCGAATACCAGTTGCGATTGGCCAAGGATGGCGGATACTCCGGCATCGTGTTTCACATTGGGCTTGCCGAGAAATACCTGCGCAGATGGGCGGGCGAGGTGCCGTTAGTGCTAAAGCTGAACGGCAAAACCGATGTCCCCAGCGATCGGCAGGCATTCTCTCCGCAAACTGCTTCCGTCGCCGATGCGGTTCGCCTGGGTGCCGATGCCGTTGGCTATACCCTCTACATCGGTTCGCCAGCGCAGGATCGAGATTTCGTTCAGTTCGCTCACGTCCGAGGGGAGGCGGAGCGCTTCGGAATGCCCGTGATTGCCTGGGCGTACCCGCGTGGCGAGGCGATCGAGGCCAAAGGTGGACGTGACAGCTTCTACGCCGTCGACTACGCCGCCCGCGTCGCCACCGAGCTCGGCGCGGACGTCGTAAAGCTGAACATACCGGTATTCGACGAGGACCATGCCGAGCAATCGCCTGAGCCTTACGGCACCCTTCGACTAGACGAGTCCGAAATGGTACGCAAGGTCGTGCTGTCGGCGGGCAAGACGCTCGTGCTGTTCTCCGGCGGCGAAAGAATCAGCGACGATGCCCTTATCACCAGAGCCAGAATGGTTATGGAGGCCGGAGCAACCGGTCTGATCTTCGGACGCAACATGTGGCAAAGGCACTATCGGGATGCCATGCGCATGACCGAGCAGATAAAGCGTATGCTCGCCGATTATGCGGCCTAGTCATTCCAAGCCCCGGTCGGCCTCCGATTGCGCAAACTGCCCACCCTTCACTCAATACTACCCGGAATTCAGTGAGGGGCCCGCGCGAGTCAGTCCCTGCGAACCACCTTGTCCAGCTTCCGAAGCAGATCGTCGATATCAAACGGCTTGGGGATGACATCGGCAAGTCCGAACTTGCCTGCGCGTGCCGTGCCACCGTAGACGTAGGTCGAAAACAGAATGAGCGGAATGTCCGGGGCTACGGAGCAATACCGCTCAAGGAAGTCAGGATTGAAGTCGAAGTGATCTCGCTGGTCAAAAGCCTCGGTTATCAGCGCGTCAAAAGCCGAACGCGACAATAGCTCAGTAGCGTCCTTCAAGGATTCGACGGGGGTAACCTTGTAGCCCTCTTCTTCCAGCACCAGGGTCAGCAGCGACCCGAAGCTCGGGTCCGGGTCAACTACCAGGATCGTTCTTGGCGCCACAACAACACCTCCGCAGCCACCTCGCCTCAACACATTCTACCCAGCCCGTAGTGCCGCCGACCAAGAGCAACGCCCCCGTTCTTGAATAGTCCGAGAACCGGCAAAACCCTGTCGGTTTGTTTGGTAGTCTGTCTATTATAACACGAAGAGCTCATTTCATTCAAGACATATTGACAAAAGCCTACTTCGCAGGTAAAATTAGCTACCGATTGCCGAAGAGCATACTAGCCCGTTGCCTAGATTCGGCGAGTCGAAGCGTTCCAGAACTGGCGTCACTGTAGACGAGTTCAGCGTCGAATGCTGATGAGCGGTAATTTTGGGCCCGTTTGCGAACTAGCCAATCCTACCCATTCCGTAGGTAGGCCAACGAGGGCGTCTGGCCTGGAAGATTAGTCGATGCCGCCTAGTCGTGGACCACGATCCAGTCTTCAAATTGCATCGTGTCGGGCACTCGACAACAGCCGAGGCAACGCCGCCTCGGCTTTGTGGCGTTCGCCGGCGGCTTCGCGGCACGTGTAAGTGCGTTGGAAATTTTATCGAACTTCAAGACTGTATTTCTAGGAGGCAGTTTGTGCAGAAGACGTTCAGGGAACCGACGGCCGTGGACGGCAGGGCGGTCTCGCGAAGGCGCTTCCTGGGCTTCGGAATAGGCGCGATCACCGCCCTTATCGGAACCGCTCTCGGGCTGCCACTGGCAGGCTATGCCGTTTCCCCGGCTTTTCAAAAGAAGAAGCTCGACTGGATCGACGTGGGGTCGATCGGCGATTTCAAACCGCGGCAGCCCAAAAAGGTTGAGTACAATGCGTTCCGAAAGGACGGGTGGATCGAGGAATCTGTAAGGAAATCGGCCTGGGCAGTGCTCCAGGATGGCAATACCGTGGTCGTTTACGATCCACGTTGCACCCACCTTGGCTGCGCCTATCGCTGGGACGACGCGAAGGGTGTATTCCTGTGCCCTTGCCACGATGCAATCTTCGACATCGACGGCAAGGTTGTTGCCGGACCTCCACCCCGGCCTTTGGACAGGCTGACCAGTAAGGTCGAGGGCGGGAAACTGCTCGTAATGGAGGGTTGAAGCGGATGTTGGACAAGGCTTACGATTGGGTGGACGAGCGACTGGGCATCAAGCCCGTCGTCGAAGATATCGTCGAGCACCCCGTGCCGGAGCATGTAAACCCCGCGCTGCACCCCACGGCCATCGTCTACTGTTTCGGCGGGATTACGTTCCTTTTTTTCGTTATGCTCATCCTGTCAGGGATATTCCTGACGATGTACTACGTGCCTACACCAGATCACGCCTACGACAGTGTTCGATACATCAGCGAGGAGCTCGCCTTTGGCAGCGTCGTCAGGGGCATCCATCACTGGTCTGCCAGTGGCATCGTGATCATGGTCGTTCTACATATGCTGCGGGTCTACCTGCAAGGTGCGTACAAGAACCCGCGCGAGTTGAACTGGATGGCGGGCGTCTTCCTGTTGCTCATAGTTATGGGTTTCGGTTTCACCGGCTATCTGCTGCCCTGGGATCAGAAAGCGTACTGGGCTACCACGGTGGGGACGAAGATGGCGGACCAGGCTCCCTTCGTCGGCCCATTCCTGCTGGCCGTCCTGCGCGGTGGCGAGGAGCTTGGCGCGGTAACCCTGGCCCGTTTCTATTCCCTGCACATCTGGTTCTTGCCAGCCTCGGCCGTGCTGTTCTTGGTACTGCACTTCATCATGGTCCGGCGGCAGGGCATTTCGGGCCCGCTATGATGTTTCGCCATTCCAGGCTGGCTGCTCACTCTTTTGACGGAGTTCACAGACAAGGAGGTCCCGCTCTTTGAAAAAGGATACCTACAAGATGGGTAAGAGCGAGCCGTTTTTTCCAGACTTCCTCTTCAAGGAAGCTCTGGCCGCTCTGTTGGTGTTCCTCACAGTCCTTTTCATCGTGGCATTCACCCACGTTCCGCTAGAACCTGTCGCCGATCCAACCGACTCGTCGTACATACCCAGGCCCGAATGGTACTTCCTGTTCCTGTTCCAGATGCTGAAGTACTTTCCGGGCGAGCTCGAGCCGGTTGGCGCGGTCGTGATCCCCACGATCGGCATCCTGCTGATGCTGTTCCTACCGTTCTATGACCGGCGCCGGGAGAGGAGGCCTTCCAGACGCCCTCTTGCCGCCGTGGGCGCAGCATTCAGCTCTGTATTCGTACTGTACCTGACCTTCTTGGCCATTCAGGCCACACCGCCTGCCACCACCCTTGCCGTGCAGCCGACCAGAAAACTCACCGTGGCCGAGACCGCCGGCAGGAAACTGTATCAGGAGCAAGGGTGCGGTGGCTGCCACGTGGCCGGTGGTAGTGGCCCCGTTCCCGATCTGAGCAGGATCGGCAGCGCGCGTGACGCCGAGTTTCTCAAGAAGTACATCAAGAACCCGAAGGAGATCAACCCGGGCTCGGCTATGCCGGCTTACGGTTCGCTTTCCGAGGATCAAGTGAGCCAGTTGGCGCAGTACCTTGAAGGGCAGAAGTAGCTACAGGCGCCGATAGTGAATGGCCCCCTCCAACTGCCCGAGGGCAGCTTCTCTGATGGCCTCGGGCAGCGTCGGGTGGGCGTGGATCGTTTCGGCGATGTCCATGGCCGTGGCTCCCATTTTGATCGCCAGTGCGCCCTCGGCGATGATGTCGCTGGCGTGCGGCCCCATGATGTGCATCCCCAGCACCCTACCGGTCTCTTGCTCACAGATGTACTTCACTAGCCCGGCCGTCTTGCCCAACGTAAGGGCTCGGGATGATGCGCTCCAGGGGAACCGGCTGACTTTGTAAGGGATGCCCGCTGCGCTTGCCTCGTCCTCCGTCAGCCCCACGGCGGCGATCTCCGGGGAAGAGAACACGCAGTTGGGCACGGAGCGATAATCGGCCTTGCGGCGCCGGCCCACGGCGTTCTCCACGGCTATCTCTCCCTGATACGAAGCCACGTGCGCCAGCATGTGGCCACCCGTCACATCCCCGATGGCGTAGATACCGGGAACATTCGTCTGCAAGTATTCGTCGACGGCGATGCCGTCCTTCTTCATCGCGATGCCCACGTTCTCAAGGCCCACCCCCTGCGTGTACGGCTCGTTGCCCGTGGCCATCAGCAGATACTCACCTTCCAGCGACCTTTCGCCCTGATCTGTGTCGAAGACGAGCCGCACGCCGGCGCCGGCGCTAACTATCTCGCGCACTCTGGCCCCGGCGTTGATCTCCACGCCGGCGGCCCGAAGCATCTGCGCGTAGCGGCGCGCTATCTCCTCGTCCACAGGCGGCAGGATCTTCGGCGTCCTTTTCACGATCTGCATCTCCGTGCCCAGTGGGCGTAGTATCCGGATGAACTCGACGGCCGTTACACCCCCACCAACCACGACCATGCTCCTGGGTATAGCCGTCAGCTCCAGTGCCTCCGTGCTGGTGATCACACCCGGTAGCTTCGTGCCGGGAATCGGCAGCACAGCCGGCTGGGAGCCCGTGGCGATAACAATATTCTTGCAACGCAGCTCTCGCCGCCCAGGTTCGGTGCCGATACCGGCCGCCTCCGCAACCCGCACCAGACCCGGCTTCAGAATAGTGCCGGTGCCTTTGAACACCTCTATCCGATGCGCCTTCATCAACGCCTCTACGCCCGCCCGCAGGCTACGTACCACTTCGTCCTTGCGCTTCATCATCTGGGCGAAGTTCGCCGTGTACGAAGACACGTCCACACCGAATTCGCCGGCTTCCCGCGTTCGCTCGAATAGCTCCACGCTTTCCACCAGCGTTTTCGTGGGAATGCAGCCACGATTCAGGCAAGCGCCGCCAAGAAGGTCTTTCTCCACCAGTCCCACCCGTACGTGAAGCTGTGCCGCCCTGATCGCGGCGACGTAGCCGCCCGGCCCGCCGCCGATGATGACGATATCGTACAGTTCAGTCGACATTTTGTCCCCCTCTGCTCCAACGAAGGATTGGCCTTCGTGCCGCGGTCACCTCGTCCAGACGCCCGACGCTCGTCGCGTGCGGTGCCGTCTTCAGCCTGTCGGGATCATCGGCGGCTTCCCGCGCGATCTCCACCAGTGCCCACGCAAAGCCCTCCAGCGTCTGCCTGGTTTCTGTCTCCGTGGGCTCGATCATTAGCGCCTCGTCGATTATCAGCGGAAAATACGTTATCGGAGGGTGGTAGCCATAGTCCAGCAGCCTTTTGGCCACGTCGATGGTGCGCACGCCGCTTGCCTTCAGCCGCCGTCCCGAAAGCACGAACTCGTGCATACAGGTCCTGTCGTAGGGAAGCTCATAGGTTTCCTTGAGCAGGTGCATCAGGTAATTGGCGTTCAAGACGGCGTTCTCGCTCGCGTGCCGCAAGCCGCCTTCGCCGAGCGATCGAATGTACGTGTAAGCCCGGACCAGCACGCCGAAGTTGCCGTGGAACGATCTCATCCTGCCGATGCTGAGCGGCCGGTCGTAGTCGAGAAAATAAGCTTCGCCTTCGTCCGTGGTCCTTCTCCCCACCAGGGGCACGGGCAAGAACGGCGCCAGGCTGTCGCGCACCGCCACCGGGCCGGCGCCAGGCCCTCCGCCTCCGTGCGGCGTGCTGAACGTCTTGTGCAGGTTGAAGTGCATCACATCGCAGCCCAGGTCGGCCAGCCTGATCTGGCCGAGGAGCGCGTTCATATTGGCGCCATCGCAGTAGAGCAGCGCCCCACCCTGGTGCACGATCCTGGCGATCTCCACGATGTTCTCATCGAACAGACCGAGGGTGTTGGGAATGGTGAGCATCAGCGCGGCCACCCCGTCGCTCATCAGCACGCGCAGCTCGTCGACATCCACGCCGCCACGGCGGTCGGATTTCACGTTTATGACCTGGTGCCCGCTCATCGCCGCCGTGGCCGGATTGGTGCCGTGAGCCGAATCGGGCACCAGCACGATGCGCCGCCGCGCATCGCCACGGTAGCGGTGATAGGCGCGGACCATCAGAATGCCCGTCAATTCGCCGTGCGCGCCGGCCGCCGGCTGAAGGCTGACGGCGTCCAGCCCGCTGATCCTGGCCAGGTAAGCCTGCAGCTCGTACATCAACTGGAGAGCCCCCTGGACGGTGTGATCGGGTTGCAGCGGGTGGATGCGCGCGAACCCTTCCAGAGTCGCCATATCCTCGTTGACCTTGGGGTTGTACTTCATCGTGCAGGATCCCAGTGGATAGAAGCCGGTGTCGACGCCGTAGTTGAGCCGCGACAGCCTGGTGAAATGGCCCACCACCTCGCGCTCCGTCAGCTCGGGCAGGTCCAGATATTCTCGCAGCATTTCTTGGGGCAATAGCTCTGCCAGGGGTCGCTCAGGGAAGTCGACATCGTCCACGTAGCCGCTGCTACGCCCCGGCGAGCTCAATTCAAATATCAATGGCTCAGTCATTCTCGCCTCTCAGCACGCCCACCAACCGCTCTATCTCTTCTCGCGTGCTCATTTCAGTCACGCAAAGGAGCATGCAATCCGCTAGCTCAGGGTAGTACCTTCCTAGCTCGAAGCCACCCAGCATGTTCTGCTCCAGAAGCCTGGCGTTAATGTCATGCGGCGCCTTGGCACACCTGACGACAAACTCCTGGAAGAAGGGCGTGGTGAACGCCAGCTCAAAGCTGGGCAGCTCGGCTATGCAC
This sequence comes from Chloroflexota bacterium, assembly GCA_016210495.1. The sequence continues at coordinate 13,864 of JACQUC010000242.1, read as the reverse complement.
TGCGCCGCGTAGTGGGATTTCTGCACACACAGCTCCGCCACGCGCCTCAATCCCTGCTTGCCCATGGCTGACAGGTAGACCAGCCCGGCCAGCGCGTTCAGCGGCTGGTTGGTGTAGTTGTTCGAGGTCGCGTTCTCGCGACGGATTTGCGGCTCCCTGGTCTGCAACGTCAGAACATACCCTCTCCGGCCGGCTGCGTCGGCGGTCTGGCCGACGATGCGTCCGGGCATCAGCCGGACGAGCTTCTCGCGAGCCGCGAAAATCCCGAAAGACGGGCCGCCGAAATTGAGCGGATTTCCCAGCGGCTGCCCGTCGCCCACCACCACGTCGGCGCCGTATGAGCCAGGCGCCTTGAGAATGCCCAGGGAAATTGGGTCCGCCGCGACGACGAACAGCGCGCCAGCATTATGCGCAGCTTCGGCCAGGCGCACGACGTCTTCGAGGCAACCGAGGAAGTTCGGCTGCTGCACGATCAAACACGCGGCATCGTCGCCCAGCGCGGCGGCGGCGTCCGGCGGCTCGATCCTGCCGGTACGGACCAGTCCCTGGCGACCCCAGTCCACGTCGACGTCGAGGCCGAGCTCTGACGTGTAAGCTCTCATCACGGCCAGGTACTCCGGGTGCACCGTCGGCGCCACCACAATTCTGCTTCTGCCATTAGCGCGATGCGCCAGAATGGCCGCCTCGGCCACCGCCGAGGCCCCGTCGTACATCGAGGAGTTGCAAACGTCCATACCCGTCAACTGGCAGATGGCGCTCTGGTACTCGAATATCGCCTGCAAGGTGCCCTGGCTGGCCTCGGCCTGATACGGCGTGTAAGACGTGTAGAACTCTGAGCGCCCGCTGATATGATGTACCACGCTCGGGATGAAATGAAGGTAAGCGCCCGCTCCGAGAAAGCAGGCGTAATCGCGTGTGCTTGCACTGCGGCCGGCCAGTTCCTCCATCAGTCGGTGCACGCCAATCTCGGGGAGAGCCTCTGGCAAACCCAGAACCGGCCGCCGCAGGTGCTCCGGTATCGCCTCGAAAAGCTCGTGGACCGACCCGTTGCCTATGGCTTCGAGCATCGTCGCTACGTCGACATCCGTGTTGGGAACATAATTCATGGCTCCGGACTCCTGAAAGCCGCGCCTTCGCAGCGTAGGGGCGAGGTCTCCTCGCCCCGTCGGGGGCAGGGCGTCGCAGCCTGGCAGATCCGCAGGGGCGAGGAGACCTCGCCTGGGGCTGGGATGCGGCGGATCACTTACCCTTGCCCCCAAAACGAGCTAATCTGCCAGGGTCGCTACGTACGCTTCATAGTCCGCGGGCGACATCAGCACTTCCAACTCCTTTGGATTGCTGAGCTTGACCCGCACCATCCAGGCCTTGTCGTACGGCGACTGGTTGACCATTTCCGGCTGGCTCTGCACCGCCTGGTTTGCTTCCACCACTGTGCCGCTCACGGGAGTGTACAGATCGGACGCCGCTTTGACCGATTCGATCACGCCGAAGGCGTCGAACTGCTTGACCTCCCTGCCAACCGGCGGCAGCTCGACGAACACGACGTCCCCCAACTGCTCCTGGGCGTAATCGGTTATGCCGATGGTCGCCATTCCATCGCTCACCCGCACCCACTCGTGCTCCTTGGTATAGTTCAAGTCGCCGGGAATCTCGGCCATATGATATCCTCCCTGCCATCTGATCGAGCGCGGTCTCCGCGCCCCTACGACTGCCTCCTGTAGAAAGGCGTGGGAACTATTCGCGCGCGCAGCGGTTGCCCGCGCACCTCGACCGCCATCTCCTCGCCGACTGTCGCTAGGTCCGCCGACACGTAGGCCAGAGCGATGTTCTTTTCCAAGGTTGGGGAGTAGCTGCCACTCGTGACCTTGCCCACCGTCCGGCCTTCTTTTAGAACGGGAAAGCCCGCTCGCGCTATGCCCCTGTCAATCATAACTAACCCAACCAGCTTGCGCCGCACTCCCTGCTGTTTGATGGCCAATAGAGCTTTCTTGCCAATGAAATCCGGCTTGTCAAATTTCACGGCCCACGCCAGGCCCGCCTCCAGCGGATTCGTGGTTTCGTCCAGCTCGTGGCCGTAGAGCGACAACTTTGCCTCCAGGCGAAGCGTGTCCCGGGCGCCCAGGCCGCAAGGCTGCGGGCGCGGGCTGCCGCGCTCCACGATCCCTCGCCATAGCCGTTCCGTCTCGCCGCTTGCGCAGAGCAACTCGAAACCATCCTCGCCCGTGTAGCCGGTTCTGGCCACCAGGCAGCGGATGCCACAGACCGAGCCTGGGGCACAGTGGAAGTAGGCCAGGTTCGCCAGGTCGAAGTCAGCCAGCGGCTGGAGCAGCTTCTGCGCGAGCGGGCCCTGCAGGGCCAGCATCCCCGTGTGTTCTGAAACGTCGTCGATCTGTGTTCCAGGTAACTGCCGATCTCGTATCCAGCGGTAGTCCTTGGCGGTGTTCGCGGCGTTGACGACCACGAGGTAGCTTTGCGGAATCCGGTAGACCAGCACGTCGTCAACCACGCCGCCGTCCTCGTAGCACAAGAGGGTGTATTGCGCCTGTCCGACGGCAAGCCTGGAGGCGTCGTTTGTGGTGAGAAGCTGCACTTGTTCCAGCGCACGGTCGCCGCCGATTTCGATCTGCCCCATGTGGCACAGGTCGAAGAGGCCAGCCGCGCGGCGAACCGCACTATGCTCCTGCAAGATGCTGGTGTATTGCACGGGCATGAGCCAGCCGGCGAACTCCATCATTCGCGCGCCCAGACTCACGTGAATATCGTATAGAGGGGATTTCTTTGGAACGGCTTGCAACCTGCTCTACCCGCCGGATCAACAGCTTATCATAAATATTATAGCAGGTATCCGGCCGTTAGCACCAGTCAGGCAAGTTCACAATAAACAACGGTGCCTGCCAACCGGGTTGACGGCGACCCCGATGTATCAGGGCGCCAAAGGACACCCAAGCCGGCCAGGGTTGGCCGACTGCCGCCTTTCACACCGTCGGCGTCCTACCCCGCATGCGCGGGTCCATCTGGTCTCGCACCCAATCGCCCAATGTGTTGGCGGCCAGCACCGTGAGCGAGATGGCTATGCCAGGGAAAGTCGCCAGCCACCACGCCCGGGCGATGTAAGTGCGCCCGTCGGCCAGCATGCTTCCCCAAGAGGGCTCCGGGGCGCGCACGCCCAGCCCAAGGAAGCTGAGCGCCGCCTCGGCCACGATCATCTCCGCCAGTTGCAGGCTGGCCACGACGATCACGGGCGTCATAACATTGGGAAGTATGTGTAGCCGCATGATCCGAGGTGCGCCGGCGCCAATAGCCCGACTCGCCAGCACGAACTCGCGCTCGCGCAACGAGAGCACCTCCCCGCGCACCAGTCGCGCGTAGACGACCCATCCTGTTCCGCCGAGCACGACGAGGATGCCCTCGATGCCGGGTCCAAAGGCGGCGACCACCAGTAGCGCCAGCATCACAAAGGGGAATGCCAGCCGAATGTCGGCCAGTCTCATTATCACGTGATCCCAGAGGCCGCCGTAGTAGCCAGAGACGAGGCCGAGAACGATTCCGGATGCGCCGGCGATCAGCACCGCGGCGACCCCCACGCTCAACGAGACGCGCGCACCCCAGATCAATCGACTCAAAACGTCGCGCCCGAGCTGGTCGGTCCCCAGCAGGTGGCCCGAGCTCCCGCCGGACAACCACGATGGCTCGGCGAGACGATTGCCAAGGTTCTGCACGATCGGATTGCTGGGTGCCAGCCACTCTGCCAGAACCGCTGCCAGCACCACCGCGGCCAGGATCGCCCCCCCGAACGTGGCCCCCCAGTGGTCGATCACAATCAAGCGAGCCAGACCCAGAATACTCCTCCGCGGCCTTGCCATTTCCTCCCTCAGGTTCCCGCCTGTTCCATTTTTTCCGTGCCTTCCGTGTATTCCCTGGTGGAGTTACCACGTACCCAGTCACCACGAAATACACGGCTAATGGTACTTTATCCGTGGATCTAGCCAGGTGTAGACCATGTCCACCAGAATGTTGAGCAGCACCAATAGCGCCGCCGACATAATCACCACCGCTTGCACCACCGGATAGTCGCGGTGGCTGATAGCCGAAATCGCCAGTGAGCCTATGCCAGGCCAGCCGAAAACGGTCTCGACGATGACCGTGCCACCAAGCAGGTAACCCAGTTGCAGGCCGATCACCGTGACGATTGCCAGCGAAGCGTTCTTTAGGGCGTGCCGGTAGAGCACCACTCGCTCGTGCAGCCCCTTGGCGCGGGCGGTGCGGATATAATCCTGCTCCAATACCTCGAGCATACCGGACCTGGACAGCCGCGCGATTCTGGCCATAAGGGCCAGGCCCAGCGTCGCCGCTGGCAAAACCAGGGATCGAGGGCTGTTGTCGACAGTGGCCGGCAGCCAGCGCAACTGCACCGCGAAGAGGAGCAGGAGCATCAGGCCAAGCCAAAAGTGTGGCATGGACTGGCCGATCACGGCGAGCAACATACTTAGTGTGTCGAGGGGCGAGCCGGCGCGGGTGGCGGCGAATATTCCCGACGGTATGGCCACGACCACGGCCAGGAACAACGCTGCCAGCGCCAGGATGGTGGTTGCGGGAAGACGCTCCAGTACCAGCGGAAGAGCCGGTTGCCTCTGCCAGAGTGAGTTCCCGAAATCGCCCCGAACCGCGCCGCCCAGGAACCGCACATACTGCTGCGGAATCGGGTCCGCGAGGCCCAGCACCGTGCGCATCTCCTCGATGTCGGCGGCGGTGGCCTCCGCGGGAACCAGGAGGAGGACCGGATCCCCTGAAAGGCGCAGCACCACGAAGGCAACCGTCGTCACGCCCCACAGCACAAGGACGGCGCCCAACAGCCGTGCTACCAGGTATCTCCCGCTCAGCACGAAGCCGGTCCTCCCCCAAACATCACCAGCGGCGGAATGCGCGCGGCATTCCCGCCTGCCACACCAACCCCCACAGCTACACCCTGCGTTCTAACCGGCACGACAACCGGCGGCCATTCGCACGGGGCGTCCGCCTAAGGCGGACGTCCCTACTTGCGCCGCACTTCGTCGTAGACTTTGACCAGATCGTCCGGACGCGCCTCAAACTCGACGCTGTTGGCGATGCCCCAGACGGACATCGGATTGTACAGGTACAGCCACGCAGCGTCGTCGTGGAGAATCTGGTTGGCCTCCTCGTACAGCCGTTGCCGTTGCGCCTGGTCGAGGATCGAGACCGCTTCCTTCACTATCACGTCGATTCGTGCGTTGGAATAGCGCCCGTGGTTCCAGGGCCCCTGCGTCGTGAGCGGGTTTTGGAGCATCTCGTCGGTGTCGAAGTTGCGCGTGAGCGTGTACGTCGCAAACAGCGGCGTCATTCGGCCGGCCCGACCCAGCGGTGAGAAGCTGGCCACGTCGACCTGATTCAGCCGGGACGTCACGCCAACCGCGCGAAGCTGTTCGGCGACCGCCTCCATTACCTCTTTGCCGTTAGGCACGAACCCGTCCGCGAACGTCAGATCGACCGTTAGTCCGTTGGCATGACCGGCCTCCGCGAGCAACTGGCGCGCTTTCTGTTGGTCATATGGGTACGGTTGCAGCTTCGCATTGTAGCCAAACACGCCTTCAGGAGACGGCTGTCCGGTAAGCCGTGCGAAGCCGCCCAACACGCTCTCCACGATCGCCTTCTTGTTCACGGCGTAGTTCAGAGCCTGCCGAACGCGAACGTCGTTGAACGGCGGCTCATTGGCCTTGAAGCCGATGTGGACGTCGTTGGCCAGCGGCGCCGTGACGATGCGGGCATTGCCGCTCTTTTTCACAGTGTCTACGATTCCCGGGGGCACGGCGATTGCGATATCCACTTCGCCGGTCTGCAGCGCCGCGACGCGCGTCGCGCCTTCCGGAATCACCTTGAACACAAGGCTATCAAACTTGGGCGCACCTCGCCAATACTGGGGATTGGCCTTGAAGGCGATCCGGTTGCCGCGCACCCATTCCACGAACTGGAAAGGACCGGTGCCCACCGGATTGCGAGCGAACTCCTCGTCGCCTTTGGTCTTCAAGGCGCCAGGCGGCACCATGGACGGCTGATCCGCCAGCCGTTGCAGGAGCAGCGGGTCAGGGGCCTTCGTCTTGATGTCGATGGTGTAGGTGTCGACGATGGTCACCGACTCGATCGTGCTGAAGCTCGCCGTCGCCTCGGAGATCTTTGAGTCACGAACCCGGTCCAGCGATAGCTTCGCCGACTCGGCGTTGAACTCCTCGCCGTTGTGGAACTTGACCCCCTTGCGCAAGAAGAAGCGCCAGGTCGTGGAGTTGGGGTTCTCCCAGCGCTCCGCCAGCCTGCCCTCCAGCTTCCCCGTGCGATCCCGGTTGATGAGGGGATCGTACAGATGTGCATTGAGCATCACGTTCACCGTCTTGATGGTTGCCGTGGGATCGAGGGTAGTGGGATCGATCGCCTGCGCGATCACCAGCTCGCGCTTTCGCTGCGTGTCCGACGTCGCCCCCGGCCCGCAGGCCAGCGTGGACACCACCGTGGCGATCAGAAGAAATACCAGAATAATCCTGCCCTTGGATACCGCTCGCATTGCAACAAGCTCCTTTCTGATTTCATAGTCGGCCAAGCCTCTCACAGCTCGCCGACGTGAGAGTTAGCCCCTGTGTGCTACTTTCGCCGAACCTCGTCATAAACCTTTACCAGGTCGTCCGGGCGGCCTTCCCATTCGAGGCTGTTGGCTACTCCCCACACGGACATCGGGTTGAAAAGGAACAGCCAGGCCGCATCGTCGTGAACAATCTGGTTGGCTTCCTCGTAGAGGCGCTGTCTTTGCGCCTGGTCGAGGATCGACACTGCTTCCTTGACGATCGCGTCGATCCGCGCGCTAGAATAGCGCCCGTGGTTCCACGACCCCTGGGTGGTCAGGGGGTTCTGCATCATCTCGTCCGTGTCGAAGTTGCGCGTCAGCGTGTAGCTGGCGAAAAGCGGCGTCATGCGACCGGCACGACCCAGCGGCGTGAAGCTGGCCCCGTCCATCTGATTCAGCCTGACATTGATCCCGACGGTGCGGAGCTGCTCGGCCACCGCCTCCATCACTTCCTTGCCGTTGGCCACGAACCCATCCGCGAAAGTCAGATCGACGCTAGCTCCGTTCGCCAGCCCGGCTTCGGCGAGCAACTGGCGCGCCTTCGCCTGATCGAAGGGATAGGGCTGGATTTTCGGGTTGTAGCCGAAAACGCCTTGAGGAGAGGGCTGGCCCGTAACCCGGGCGAAGCCCCCCAGCACATTCTCCACGATGGCCTTCTTGTCAATCGCGTAGTTCAGCGCCTGGCGAACGCGGACGTCGTTGAACGGGGGCTCGTTCGCCTTGAAGCCGATATGAACGTCGCTGGCAAGGGGCGCGCTGACGATGCGCGCGTTGCCGCTCTTCTTCACCGTGTCGACTATTCCCGGTGGCACAGCGATGGCCATATCCGCTTCGCCCGTCTGTAGCGCCGCTACTCGCGTGCCTCCCTCGGGAATGACCTTGAAGGTGATGCTGTCAAACGAAGGCGCTCCTCGCCAGTACTGGGGATTGGCCTTCAGGACGATCTGGTTGCCGCGCACCCACTCCACGAACTGGAAGGGACCTGTGCCGACGGGATTGCGGGCAAACTCCTCGTTGCCTTTCGTTTTGAGATCACCCGGCGGGACCATAGACGGCTGGTCGGCCAGCCGCTGGAGGAGCAGTGGATCGGGACCCTTGGTCTTTACGTCGATGGTGTAGCTGTCGACGACGGTCACCGATTCGATGGTGCTGAAGCTCGCGGGGACGGTGGATACCTTGGGGTCTCTCGCTCGATCCAGGGACAACTTGGCCGACTCGGCGTTGAACTCCTCGCCGTTGTGAAACTTCACGCCCTTACGGAGGAAGAAGCGCCAGGTGGTTGCGTTAGGGTTCTCCCATCGCTCGGCCAACCTGCCCTCGAGCTTGCCTGTTCGATCCCGATTGATCAAGGGATCGAAGAGGTGGGCGTACAGCCTGACGTTCACCGTGTTTATCGACGTCGTGGGATCGAGGCTGATTGCGTCGAGGTTCTGAGCAATGACCAGTTGGCGCTTCCGCTGCGTGTCTTGCGTGGCGCCTGGAGCGCACGCCAGGGTGGCCACCACCGTGACGACCAGAAGAAACAATAGGATAAGCCTGTTTTTCACTACCGCTCGCACCGTGATCTCCTTCCTCCCATGTGCCTTTAGCATTCATTCCGCCAGGCGAACGTCCCACCTGTATCCGCACCCTTCAGGGTGCGCCTACAGGTTCGCCTTGCCGACGGGCTTCGCCACGCCCCGCCGCCGCCGCGCTAACTCGATGCTCTGAACTCCGCCTTCGCCCGGCGCACGTGCTCGGGCTCCGTCAGCAGATCGATGGCGGAAAGCGCCAGGCAGCGTGCCCCGTCGAGCATGGCCGCCTCGGCCATCGGCGTCACCGCCGCGGCCGTCGCCTCCCTGGTATGGAAGGCGATGCCCGCGCCCCACGTGCGCGTGCCGAAGTAGATTCCCGGCAAGACCTGGGAAACGTTGCCGAAATCGCTCGAGGCCGTGACGGCCCCGGGCTCGGCGTAGTCCAGGCCCAGCCGCTGCATGTTGTTGGCCACGACGGCGTCGAGGCTGCGGTTGAACTTCACCACGTCGAAGAACGCCATCTCTCGCGTCTCCAGGCGCGTCCCCGTCGCCCGCGCCGCCCCTTCGGCGCAGGCAATCACCCGCGCCGTCACCTCACGAATGTAGCCAACGTCCGGTGCGCGAACCGCCAGTTGCGCCGTCGCACTCTCCGGTGTGACGTTGAAGGCCTCTCCCCCATTGGTGATCACCCCGTGGAAGCGCGTGCCGTCCCTGGCGAACTGCCGCAGGGCATTCACCCCGGCGAACAGCAGCAACACGGCGTCCAGCGCGCTCACTCCAGCCCACGGGTCCTGCCCTCCGTGGCTCGCGCGCCCCCGAAACGTGTACTCCATTAGCAAGAGGCCATTCGTGGCGCCGCGCGCCATAGCGCGGGAACCGGTGTGATAGCCCAGGGCGACCTCTGTCCCCTCGAAGGCGCCTGCCTTGAGCATCGCCGGCTTCCCGACGCCGGTCTCTTCGGCGGGAGCCCCGAACACCTTGACCGTGCCCGGGAGCTGGCCTCCCACGTCTTTCACTCGTTCAACTTCAGATCGAGTGAAGGACACGTCCGCCAGCGCCAGTCCGGCGCCCACGACGGCGGCGGCGATCAGGTTGTGGCCGCAGGCGTGGCCGAGCCCGGGCAAGGCATCGTACTCGCCCACCAGCCCGATCGCCGGACCCGGTTCTTCGCCCCCCAGCGTAGCCACGAAAGCCGTCGCCAGCTCGCCTATCCCGAGCCGGACCTCGTATCCCGCCAGCCCAAGCAGCTCGCAGCACGACTCGGCCGCGTAATGCTCTCCCAGAGCTATCTCCGGCCTGGCGTGAATCCGCCGGCTCAGCCCAACTATCTCGTCTCGCCGCCGGTCGACAGCCGCCAGCGCCGCCTCTTTCAGTTTCTCTACATCAGCCATCTACCACCATCCGCAAGCGCCACGATTGGATGCTCACCGCAAAGGACGCGCAGGACGCAAAGCCTCTCTCATAAGTCCCTTTGCGCTCTTTGCGGTCTTTGCGGTTAACGCAACTTTGTACTACCGTTCGTAAACTATCTTGCCACCCACGATCGTCATCGAGACCTTGACGTTCTTGATGTCTTCGTTTGGCAGAGTCAATATGTCCCCATCCAGAACCGTCAGGTCCGCCAGCTTGCCGACTTCGACTGATCCCTTGATGTTCTCCTCGAAAGTCGAGTAGGCGCAGTTGTACGTGTACATCTTGATGGCATCTTCACGGCCCACGCCTTCCCCCGGTAGCAGCACGCCTGCCAGTGTATCGCCGGTGATGGCCGAATACATCCCCAGCAGCGGATGCTCGGCGTCGTATGGGCAGGCCCCGTTGTCGGTCCCTCCCGTCACCAGGTTGCCTGCCTCTATCCACGAGCGGATCGGCATGCCCCAATCCCTGACGGTCCGCGTCCATGGGTCCTTGGACGCCACCTTGGCGATCCGCGTCTGCTCCATCGCCTCGTGCATCTTGAACGACCGTGCCGACGCGTAGTACGACAGCAGAGGGTTCGCGGCGAGAATGATGCCAAGCTCAGCCGTCTTCCGGTAGTGCTCCGGCTTCAGTAGCCCGTAGCCGTGCTCGTAGCACCAGCGGCGATCGCGGAACGGCTTCTCGCGGTTCGCTTCCTCGAAACAATCGAATGCCAGCTCCACAGAATCGTCGATGCCACCGGTCGTCACGTGAATGACCAGCGTCCAATCGTGCCGGTTGCACTCGAGGATCATCATACGGACCTTCTTGCGGGAGTAGGCCCACCATCCGTCGTTCTGGACCACCATTTTCGTGCCACCCAGTCGCAGCCACTCGTCGCCAAAGGGCTGCTTTGGACCGTAGTAGCCCTTGATCGCGGCTTCCAGCTCGGCCGTGCTGACGTAGCGGTCGGGAAGCCCGATGATGAGATTGGTGCGCGTCGTCATCTCGCCCCGCTGCCACATCTCGACGTAGGCGTCGATCTCGTCCGGCGCCATACCCATATCGCGCACGCTGGTGACGCCGCTGGCATTGTACATGGCCATGTTTGCTTTCAGGGCCTTGATGTTTGTCTCCCGGTCGAAGTAGAGGAACGCCCACATCTTGGGCGGCTTGCCCATGAGCTTCCACCAGGCCAACCGTGCACGGTCCGCCGCGCCCGCGATAAGGTGTCCCGTCGGCTCGCCGGTCTCGTCCCGCACGATGTGGCCCTCGGGGTAATCGTCGGGATCCTTCGTGCTTCGATCGATGCCCGCCAGCCGCAGCGCGCAACTGTTGACGATGCAGTTCTTGCCCGACTGGAACAGGTACACCGGGTTGTTCGGTGCCACCTTGTCGAGGTCCCAGCGATTGGGAAAACGTCCCTCCTTAAGGGCACCGCGGTACATGCCGGACGTCATAATCCATTCGCCCGGCGGCGACTGATCCACTCGCGCCTCGATCGCCTTCAGGACCTCCTCAATGGACTGCAGCCGGCTGATGAAAACCTTGTTGTCCAGTATCTCGCTCTCGGCGCCACCGCGCAGTTGGTGCACGTGGGCGTCCATCAGGCCGGAGACCACCGTGGCTCCCTTCAGATCGATCATCTTCGTGTCGTCGACGGCCAATCGTTTCACATCCCCATCCGCCCCCACCGCGATAAACCGCCCATCATAAATGGCCACCGCCTCGGCCAAGTTGAACTGGCGGTCCACCGTGATGATCTTGCCGCCGTGCAAGATCATCTCTGCCCCTAACCCAGTTGATGGCATACGTACCTCCGTTTAATTTACAACGCCAAATGCCAGCCATTCCCGGTGAGGGATTCCTAAACGAGCGAATTGTCAATTGAGATCGCACGTGTACATCGCACGCGCTTGGCGGGCCTTGGGAGTCCTTCGGCGCCCCGATGCATCGGGGTCGCCGTCAACCCGCTTAGCTGATTCCAGAGAGCCAGAGCAAGGGTTGACGCGAGTCCGCCTGAGGCGGGCCGCGAAGGGCACCCACGCAAGCCATCGTCGCCGCCCAGAGAATACCCACCGACGATCAGCCCCGCGAACTCCCCAAGCAATGCAATGCTCACGCGCCCTTGCCAGCGATCTCTCGTTCCACTTTCGCCAGGATCTCGTCGGTGCTCATTACCGTGGCGTAGGAGCTACCCATGGCGCGAATGGCGTTATCGTGCGCCTGCTGCGACATCGCGGCGCAGGCATCTTCGGCCAGGAGCACGCGGTAACCCAGATCGGCGGCGTCGCGCACCGAGGTTTCCACGCACGCGTGAGTGACGACGCCGCAGACGATTATGTATCGTATGCCCATGTTGCGTAGCAACGTGTCGATCTGGCTGCTGAGGAACGCGCTGGTGCCCGTCTTGTTGATCACGATCTCGTTGGGTTGTGGCACCAGCTCAGGCAGAAACCTCGCGTCCGGCGAGTCCACGCCACAAACCAGGTTCCACTCCTTGAAACGCCAGCCGAGATCGCGCCCATCGTCTGCCAGAGAAGCAATGCGGGTGAAGACGACGTCGACGCCTGCTCTGCGGCAGACCTCCAGGAGACGGGCCGCATTCGGCACCGCAAGCCCCTCCAATCGCTGGAAGAAGTACTCCATCTGGTGGGCGATGCCCCGCTCCCGCGCTCTTCTGCCGTACTCGCCATCGCGGTGGGCGTCGAGGTACTGCATGTCGATCATCAAGAGGGCTGTCCTACGCGGCTCCAAGACTATCTCCGAGAGCCGGCCAAACAGACGGTAGCTCTCTGTCAACTGGGAATCGACGGCATCCATGAGGCCATCCTCGCGCTTCTCAGGTCTCGCTTCGCAGGCCGGCGCCAACACTGCCACCAGTTCAGTCCCGATGATCGCTGGCGCAGCCACTATAGCACGGCCTTCCAAAGCATGTCAAGAACAGGGCTGAGCAAAAAGCTCAGATTCTGCTGAGGGGTGGGTTCGCCACAAAGACACGGCGTGTTGACACACGCGCCTCGGCGAATTACAATGAAGCACGCTCCTGGCGTCCCGGCGGTCCGAAGCCGTCTTCTTGAGGGCGACGTCTGGGAAACTGTCACCGAAGGAGGGGCAGATCACGCATTGGGCTTGAGGGCGCTCTTTGGCGCAACGGATGGCGTCGACGGCTTTAGGAAGAAGCTTCTTCGGGCCATCGATGGTGCGCCTGACGTAACGCTTGTCCGGTCGGTCGGCAACGTCGGCGACCAGCTCATCTACGCCGGCACGCGCCGGCTTCTGGCCGGCATCCGCTACAAGGAAGTCAGTGTTCTGAACGTGGCGGGTACCGGCGGCCACACTGCGCTCCTCTCGGGTGGCGGCGCCTGGTGCGAGCCCTACCATGAACTCCTACCGGCGGTGCTGCCGCTCATCGAGGAGCGCTTCGAGCGAGTGATCATCCTGCCGTCCTCTTTCGACGTCTCGGTCGATTGCGTCAGGGAGGCGCTCGAGAACACCAGGGCGCTCGTCCTCGCCAGGGAGCGCGTGTCGTACCAACAAATCGGCAACCTGTGCAACGCGGATATCGCCCACGACTGCGCCCTGTTTTTTGATTTTCGGCCTTATAGATGTAATGGGAGCGGGTTGCTCAAAGCCTATCGCACAGACAAGGAGTCGGCGCGGCAGCAGGTACCGGCCGGCAACGATGATATCTCGGTGACATGTGAAAGCCTGGACCAGTGGCTTTGGACGATGGCGCGCTACGAGGCCGTGGAGACCGACCGGGCACACGTGATGATCGCGGCGGCCATGCTGGGCAAGCGCGTGGAGTACAGCCCTTCTCAGTATCACAAGGTGCCGGCCATTGCCGAGTTTTCGCTGAGTCGGTACCCAGTGCGCAGAAAGACCCGGGAGGAGCAATGAGTTCCACCTTGACAGACCTCAGTCCTCGCCCTCGGCCATACTCGGCGCCGCCGTCGTTCCGCGTCGTAGCGATAATCGCCGCCTACAACGAGGCGGATATCATCGTACCCTCGATCCGGCATCTGATCGACCAGGGGATCGGCATTTACCTCATCGACAACTGGTCGACGGATGAGACCTACGACCTCGCGCTTCAGTTTAGAGGTCGTGGCGTGGTCGGTATAGAGAGATTCCCCAAGGATGGCCCGCCACAGAGGTACCTTTGGCGCGCTCTGCTCGCGCGCAAGGATGAGCTCGCCCAGGAATTACTGACATGAGCATAGAGAGCTAAACATGGTAACCAGCGTGTCGGATACAGCCACGAATCACTTCCCGCTTGTGGCGGAGCCGCGCCGTGGCAAGCCGCAACTCGCGACGCAAGGTC
>JACQUC010000249.1 GCA_016210495.1 Chloroflexota bacterium | reverse complement strand
GGGGGGTCGTGTTGGCGCCGGGAGGGAAGTTCAGCAGTCGAGTGTAGTCGCCCGTCGACTCATCTCTGCTGAGAATGCGCTCGGACAAGCCTGGAGTGCCTTCGATAGGCTGCCAGGGCATTTCCTCGGGATCAAAGAACTCGAACTCCGGCTTTGGCATGCGTTCCTCCTTGGTGTTAGTCTGGTTGATGGCCCAGGCGATGCCTCCGCCCCACCCCCGGGCGGACAGGGCCGTCCGCCCCTACGGATGCCCCCCATCCCGCCCAGGGCGAGGAGACCTCGCCCCTACGACGCCGTTCTTTGCACAGGGATTCGGTCTAGTCCGCGAACCAGTCCATTGGCGCGATGTGATACGCGCAACGCAAGGCATTGCCGGTGCGCTCATCCAGGAGCTCGGCCTCGAAGTAGCTCGAATAGACAAACTCGCCGGTGAGCATGGGAAGCGTGCCCGAGTAGAGCGCTAGCCCATCTACGGTCCCACGGATGTGTTCCTTGGTGAGGCCGACGAGCGTTTCGACGGTCATCATTCGGGCGAGCCGACCCTCTTGATAGAGGGTTTCGCGTCCTTCGCCGCCGACCCAACTGCGCAACAGCAGGTCGTCCCATCGCTCCTTGACGTCTTCGTACCGCCAGAGGTCGCGAGAAACGACTTTGGCGCACATCTGCTTAGACTTAATGATGGTTTCTTCCTCGAGCTCACGGTCGGTGTGATCGCTGCCCACCCCAACGTATAGCTGGTCAACGGCGAAGAGCAGGACGAACTCCGCTTCGCCGGAAGTTCGGTGGCCGAGAACCTCGATGCGCTCCGCTGTCGTCAGCCTGTCCCCGATCACAGGGTAGAAGGTAGGTATGCGATCGGGGGCCGCCACGCCGTGCTGGCGCAGCTCCTCGATGTGCTTCATAACGGCAGCCTGGTCTCGTCCCGTGTAGCCAGCCATAACGGTTTTCTGTGGCGAGAAGACGATCTCCTGCGCCGAGCCTTGTAGGCGAAAAGTGAGCATTGTATAGACCTCCTTAGCCCCACTTTGGTACTACCTGACAAGCATCACCCCTCCCCACCCTGGGCAACCACACAGGGTTGCCCCTACGGTTGGGCCAGGCCAAGCACCCTGTCACGCAGGGGTGGGAACTCGGCGCGGACGGCGTGAACTATGTTGCGGTCGATGTCGGCTCTGAGCACGCATTCGTGGTCACCACCACTGGCAATGGGCACACCCCAGGGGTCGACGATGGCACTGTGGCCCAGAAACTGCTTGCCCCGCGTGATGCCTACACAGTTGCTGGAGACGAGGTAGCATTCGTTCTCAAAAGCCCTGACGACGTTCAACGTCCGCCAGTGGTCCAGACGGGGATACGGCCAGGCGGAGGCGACGAGGAAGATCTCGGCGCCCTTGTCGACCATCTGGCGGTAAAGCTCGGGGAACCTGAGATCGTAGCAGGTGCTGAGACCGAAGTTGCCCAACTCGGTTTCGGCGACGACGACCTGCCTCCCCGGACGCAGGACCTTCGTCTCGGCGGAGCCGTAACCGAACAGGTGTATCTTGCGATAGGTGGCCATCAGCGCTCCCTGCCTGTCAAAAAGGGCGCTGGTGTTGTAAAGACCGTCGCTTGCCTTTTCCACAATGCTGCCCGCCAGCAGGTAGGCCTGCTTTTGCTTCGCCTTGGCGGCCATCCTCGTCAGTGTTTCCCCGTCGAGGCTTTCGCTGCCCTCGTCGTAACTGTCGAACGAGAAGTAGCCGACGTTCCAAATCTCCGGCAGGACGATCAAGTCGACGTCGGGCAGGGCGTCAACGATCCGCTCCACCCGGGCGACGCGGTCGGATTTGGATTCGGTGTCGACGATTTCCAACTGGATTGAAGCGACCTTCATCACACTGTATGCCTCCTGCTGTTCGGTCGGGCCGCCCCCGCCCCCGCGCAGGCTAAAGCCTGCGGCTACGGGTTGCGGCCGCGGGGCCGCGGCCACGGGGATGCGGCCACGGCCTGCGGTTACAAGACCTTGATGCCCTCGCTGCGCTCGATGTAGCGGATGAACTTGAGGGCGACTTCCACCGAATTGGACGGCGAGCCACCGCGGGTCTGATCGGGGGCCTTCTTCCTATTATCGACGCGGGTTGTTTCATGCTCGATGCGGAGCACGACGAAGGAGTAGTGCTCGCCCGCTGTGATTGTCGGCAGGAGCGCTTTCAGGTCGGCGAGGTTGTCGAGGGTGTAGGCGTGGGCGATGCCCGCCGCCCTGGCCATTGCCGCGTAGTCCGCCGTCGCGCAGCCAGGGAGGGGATGGCCGCCGATGCTCTCGTAAGCGCCGCTGTTAAAGATAAAATGCGTCAGGTTTCTGGGCGGCGTCTCGGCCAAGGTGAGCAGCATGCCCAGGTTCATCGAAATCGCCCCATCGCCGTCCAGGGTCCAGATCAGGCGTTCCGGAAGTGCCAGCGCCAAGCCCATCGAAAAGGACGATGCCATACCCATAGCGGAGTGCATATAGAACGTTTCGTTTTCGCTCTGGCTGGCTGCATACCAGGCGTTGCCAACGACGCCCAGAGCGCTCACCACAAGCTGGTCCTGGCGGTCTTCGGCAAGAAGGGCTACTATGTCCTCGGTTCTCATATGCCTCCTCATTCCTGGAATAATCTAGGGTGCAGCAGCGCCGCGGTAGGCCGGCGATAGAGCTGCGAGTACCGGAAGGCGCTGGAGACCTCGCCAATCTGGTCAGGGCTGTCGATAGTAACGTGCTGTACGCCCATCGCATCCATCATCGGAACCGTGTGCAGGCCCTGGTACTCCTGGTAGAATGCCAGGTCGCCGGGGACGCCGCGGTGGATGACCAGCATGAAAACCGGCAGACGGTAGAATAAGGACAGGGTCGGCACCACGTAGCCGGTGAGCATAAAGCCCGCGTTGGCGATGATGAGCGCGGATTTCAGCCCTCCACAGTAGGCACCGGCGCAGATGCCGATGCCCTGATCTTCCTTGGTAATCGGCACGTTGACGAAGCGATCGTCACCTTCGATGACCTCGAAGAGCCGCATCGTAAAGGTTTCAGGCAGCGTGACGAGAAGCTTGACCCCGCTTTTTGCCAATTCCTCGACGATGGGCTTCCAGATGGTATTTGCCTGCTCCATCGTGTCCTCCATTCAGCCCTTTAGAATTTCGCTAATCTCCTTCTCTACTCCTCTCCCCTTCTCAGAGATAAGGGCTTCGACAACGTCCAACGACTGCTCGGCGTTAAATAAGCGGAGGCCGGCCTTGCGGTCTAGTTGATAGATGTCGAACTCGGCGTTGCCGGAGTAGAGCATACTCCCTCGGCCAGTCTTCTTGTAGATGTCGTGACCCTCAGGCCCCGCCAGGAAAGCGGCGACGAGCTTGGCAGCGTTAAGGTTCTTCGCCCCTTTGCGCACGATCAAGTGATGGCTTTGGAGGTACGACACATCCAGGGACACCCATTCGACCGGGATGCCCTCGTTTCTCGCGGCTATGTAGGTTGGCGACTGGGTCAGCAGAATCGGATACTCGCCGGCCCGGTAGCGTGTCTCGCCGCGAGCGTAAACTTCGACCACCGGATTGTTCTTCATGATGCCCCGCAGGTCAGCGAGCGTCTTGTCTACGCCCCTCAGATAGGCGTAGGTATTATACATGCTCGCGTAGCTGAACATAGCGATCTTGCCCTGCCATTTTGTATTTGCCAGGTCGGCGAAGGACTTTGGAGCCTCGGCCGGAGGAATGGCCTTGGGGTTGAACATCATACCGGCGTGTGTTGTGAACACCCTGATGGCATAGCCATCGCGATGTATCACTTCCTTGGGCGTGCCCTCGGGAATCAGCGGCGCCCAATCGATCTTCTCGGCGACGCCCGAGCGACCGGATTCCATCGTCGAGGTGTCGCTAAGTGGCACAATGTCCGCCGATGGCGCCGTCCCCGCCTTCTGCTCGGCGATGGCCTTGGCCAGATCCACGGGGTAGCTGTTGTTGGGGGTGGCTTCGATCTGCAAATCCACGCCGTACTTCTTCTTGATACCCTCTTGAATCTGCTTTACCGGATCGCCGACCAGGCCGGATACCACAAGGATGGATACCTTCCCTTCCTTCTTGGCCCCCTCGATCACTCCCGCCAACGCCGACGGCTTGGCTTTCTCGGCGGGCGCGGCCGCGGTGGTTGCCGCCGGGGCGGCCGTGGCCTTGGCCGCGGGTGCGGGCGCTGCCGCCGGCTGAGGCGCTGTCTTGAGCGGGGGCGTTGCCGTCGGCGGAGCGGCCGCCGGAGCGCAAGACCAGAGCAGGATCAACAGCATGGAGAGGATTCCCATCCGGAACAGACCCAGCGGTATCGTGGCTCTTTTTCCAAGTCGCATCACTTTCACCTCCTGTATTTGTTAGTCGATCGGCCTAATTGCTCCGTGGCTCACCCAGCCCAGGGCGAGGAAACCTCGCCCCTACGCTGTCCGTTTCGCACCGGAAACTAACTAATGATCGTAGGGATATCTCACCCACTCTAGGCGCTCGATGGCTAGCGCCTGCCTGGGACACACCACCGAGCAGAAGCCGCACCCCACGCACAGGGTCTTGTCGATGCGTGGCACGGGGACCTGCCATTGAAATGAGATGGCTTGTTTGTAGTTGGCGCAGACCCTCTCGCACTCACCGCAGCCGTCGCACAGCCGCGCGTCCACGGCGATCTTCGGTTGCTCGGCGTAGCCTTCCCCCCAGTGGCGCGCGGCCATGCCGCGGATCTCGTCCAATGACGAGTAGCCGTGCGCGTCCAACCAGGCCTTGACCTCGTCGTTGATGCGTCTGAAGACGCCGAAGCCGCGCACGACAGCCGCCGTGTACAGTTGAACGCACGTGGCACCGGCCATTATGTACTCGATCACGTCGGCGCCGGTCCAGATACCGGCCACGCCGATGATTGGGACCTTCACGGCTTGCCAGGCATCCACTACATTGGCCAGGACCATAGCTTTTTTTCCGGGCCCCTGGGTAGAAACGTACCCGCCCGGGGTAGGGATCCTCGGCAGTCCGGACTCAATGTCCACCGCGTAGGCTCTGCCCGCGCCGCCGAAAACGATGCCGTCGACGCCAGCCTGCTCGGCCCGAACCGCATAGTCACGGGCATTGTGAAGGTAAGGGAGCTTAGCCATTACAGGGATCTTGACCGCTTTCTTGACCTCGCGGATAACCCTCTCCCAATTGCCGTAGAGGAGCGCGTCGAGGCCGGCGGAGAACCCCCCGAACGGGGTCTGCAGATTCAGGTCGATCCAACTGAAACCCTTCTCCTCGAGCAGCACCATCTTCTCCACGATCATAGCGACCTGACCATCCTCGGTGAGGTTGTTCCTGGCCAAAAAGGAAGGCTTGATGGGAACGGTAACGTTGGCCACCAAAGGGATGCCGGCTTCCAGGGAGCCGAGCAACTCCCTTTCGAACCACTCCTCATAGGTGACTGTTTTGCGGCCAATCGACGCGCCGATGATGGTGGTGGCCGTACCATCCGCCGACTTGAAGAAAGGGTGGTAAATCTCGATGTCTTTTGACGCCGGCAGGCTCTTGTAGCTCAACGGCTTTAGCTCGACCGCCGCCGCACCGCCGTGCGCCAAGGTCTGCACCGCTCTGGCGGTTCCGGGATGAGCCCCTGAGGCCATCATGATGGGATTTCTAAGCTTGACACCGCAAATCTCCACAGCAGTGGTAGCCATGGCTCGTCTCCTTCGCGTCGTGGATTCAACCAGAGTCGTTCGGCGAAGCTGCGATGCCCCGCCCTGCCCAGGGCAACCACGCAGGGTTGCCCCTACAGATCGGCATTGCGCAACAGAACTATTAGTTCTTGGTGCAAAATGGCGGCGGTGCCCCACCACCCCACCCCGGACGGACAGGGACGTCTCCCGATGGAATCGGGATCCCGTCTCGGGACGCCCCTACGCTGCTCTATTCCGCACCAGAAACTAGTTACTGGCGGTGGCCTCTCGGGCTAATTGGTATCCTGCCTCCAGCGCTCTGAGGTTGGCTTCGACAGCCCTGGGCATTCGGGCGGAGATAACCTGGGATAGCGCTTCGCGGGACACAATCTGAGCGAGCGCCGCAACAACTCCCAGGGCGACGATGTTGACGGCGATGGCGCTGCCAACGGATTCGCGGGCCGTGCGCATCAGGGGCAGGCTAAAGGTTCTGGCGCGCGCGATGGACGGCACGCGCGAGACCGCTTCGCTGTCGACGATGAGCATCCCGCCGTCCCGCAGGCTGGGCGCGTAGGTATCACAGTCCTTCTGAGTCATTGCCAAGAGGACGTCGGGTCTTGTGACAGAGGGAAAATCGATCTCTTCGTCGTCGATGACGACCTCCGAACGGCTCGGGCCGCCGCGAGCGGCGATGCCGTGAACCTCGGTCACGGCCACTGCCTTGCCCTCGACGATGCCGGCGGCCTCCGCCAGGAGAGAGCCTGCCACGGCGAGCCCCTGCCCGCCAACGCCAGCCAACTCGACCTCGCACCTTCGCATCCCAGCTAACCCCCGCTCGTTACTAAGTAGCTATCAGCAATCAGCTTTCCCGCCTCTCCGGAGTACCGGAGCCAACCCAGGGCGAGGAGACCTCGCCCCTACGTTTTGAGATTGTTTCCCAAGATTCTATCGTATTCCTCGGTCCATTCGGGTGCCTGGACGTTGAGAAGCTCGCCGATAGCGAGCTTGCCATCGGCGCCATCACCCGCGGCTCGTTTGGAGGAAACGGTGTTGCCCTTGAGCCACCGGAGCATTTCCCAGGCATCGGCACAGCCGTTGCGTCTTCCCGCCTGAACCGGGCACTGGCTGAGCACCTCGACAACCGAGAAGCCCTTGTGTGACATGGCATTGGCCAGCAAGTCGACGAGCTGGATAGGGATGCCGGCAATCCCACGGGCGATGTAAGTGGCTCCCGCTCCCCGGGCCAGCTCGCATACGTCGAAGGGACGCTCGAGATGGCCCTTCGGCGCGGTGGAGGTCCGACTCTGCCGCAGGGTGGTTGGAGATGATTGCCCGCCCGTCATACCATAGATCTGGTTGTTGATGACGATGGCCGTAAGGTCGATGTTACGGCGCGCGGCGTGAATGAAGTGGTTGCCGCCGATGGCCGCGCAGTCGCCATCGCCCATCGGCACGATGACCTGCAGACGAGGGTTGGCGATCTTGATGCCCGTGGCGACGGCCAGCGCCCGGCCGTGCATGCCGTGGAAGCCGTCGAACCGCAGGTAGTTGTAGATAATGCCGGAGCAGCCGATGCCCGTGACGACGACGATGTCTTCCTGGTTGAGGGCAAGCCGATCTATGGCCCGCAGCATCGCGCCGACGATGGTGCCAATGCCACAACCGGGGCACCACATGGTTGGCACTCCCTCGCGGCGAATATACTTGTCGATCAATGCGTTTGTCGAAGCCAGCTCAGTTGGCTTGGCCACGTTTCATCACCGTTTCATCTGACGTAGAGCAAGCAGAATCTGCTCGGGTGTGAGGACCTGCCCGTCATAGCGCGGTAGGGAGTCGACTTTGCAGCCCCCGGCCACGACCTCGCGCACCTTATCCACAAGCTGGCCGTAGTTTAGCTCCGGGACGAGGATGCCCCTGAGCCGAGGAACGTACGGCTCGATCAGTGTGTTGAGGAAGGGCCAAATGGTGATTGGGCGAAGCAGGCCTACTTTGATGCCTTCCTGCCGGGCCATCCGTACGGCGGCTCGAGCCGCTCTGGCGGTTATGCCGTAGGCAAAGACGGCCATGTCGGCGTCGCCCATCTCGTGGGCTTCGCCCTGGGGCAGCTCGTCCATGTAGTCGTAGATCTTGGTGTGCAAACGTCGCAAGAGCCCCGCAGCCACTTCCGGCCGGCTGGTGGCCTCGGCGCCGTTCTCGTCGTGCACACTGCTATTGGCGTACCAGAAGTAACCCGAGCCGTAGTCGGCCATGGGGCAGATGCCGTTGGGCGCGGCTCGATAGGGCTTGTACTGCTCGGGCGGCACGGTTGGCCGCACTCTGTCGCAGGTTTCGACCGTTTCCGGCAGCACGACCTTCTCGCGCATGCGCGCCACAACCGCGTCTCCCAAAACGATCACCGGGCTGCGAAAGCGCTCGGCGAGGTTGACGGCTTTGACGGTGAGGTCGAAGCACTCGCGCACAGAAGAGGGCGATAGCACGATGATGGCGTGGTCGCCGTGCGTTCCCCAGCGCGACATCATGACATCCATTTGAGCGGGCAGCGTGGCCATGCCGGTGCTGGGACCGACGCGCTGCATGTTTACGACCACACAGGGCACCTCCAGCATGACGGCGAGCCCGATGCCCTCGGCTTTGAGCGAGAAGCCGGGGCCGCTGGTGGCGTCCATTACCTTGAGCCCGGCCAGGGAGGCGCCGATGATGGCAGCCATGCTGGCGATCTCGTCCTCCATCTGGATGAACTTGCCGCACACTTCCGGGAGGAGTCTGGCCATGGCCTCGGCGATCTCCGAGGAGGGGGTTATGGGGTAACCGGCATAGAAGCGCACCCCGGCACGAATTGCCCCTTCGGCACACGCCTCGTTGCCTGACATCAGGACTGGTCCGGTGGTCGAAGACAAGTGTTTGGTCTCCGGGTGATTTTGGTGCATTGTCCAAGCAACCTTATCACAGGGGTAGTTTCGTGTCAACCGTCTTGGTTTTTGGTAGTGTGCAGGATTGTAGAAAGGAGGGTTAGAGGTCTGTTAACGGCGTCAACGGATGCGAAGCGGATAAACGGATGGGATTGGCAACCTCATTGACGTGCAAGCAGAGGCTAGTTTCATTTAGGCCTTCATTTGAGCGCTCCCGCACGATAGGTCCACCAGCCTCCAATTTGCCCGATTCACTATCCGTTTATCCGTTCTTTATCCGCTGACACCAGGGCAGTGAGTATTGCCGCAATACCATGCGCACGACCACGGTTTTTGAGGGTGCGAGAGACTACCCTATGGAAGTCGCGTGGTAACACTAGGCGGGGATCTGCTCGTATGACAACTTCGTCATCTCGGCACGGTCTCTGGCGTGCTCGATAGTCATCGCGCAAATATTGCCGTCGTGGTCGAGGTCCAGGAGGGTATTTTCGTCAAGGTCTCTGGTTTCGGCAACATCCGCTGACCGAAACTCGATATACAGCGTGTCGGTGTCCTGGAAATACTTGATCTTCATAGCTTGAACGACCGATCGAAGAAAGCGTTATGTACTGTCTCGCCGTCTGGCAGGAGAATAACCCGCAAGTATTTATCGCCTGCTTCCGGGACTCGTCCCCACCGACGGATACGCCATCGTCTTGAATTACTTCCTTGACAGGGTGATCGACCACTCGCTGAATCCACTTCAATTGGATCATTGCGCGATCTGGTCGTTGTCTCAATGCCAAGAAGTACTGCGTGAACCTCACCAGTCCCAGCCGAGATTTTCAAGATCCTGTCACCTCAATAATTCTATACTATGGGGAGCCCGTGTGCAAATGCACAGGCGCCATAGGCGGAATACAGGCGAAGGGACGGCCCTCACCCTAGCCCTCTCCCAAAGGGAGAGGGGACAGGACGGGGCAACCGCGCAGGGTTGCCCCTACAAGAGCGCCAGGAGTTACACCTAGCTAAGGATTAGGCGCCGGTTTTGAAACGGGACCAGTCCTCGAGGAACTTCTTGATGCCGACGTCGGTCAGGGGGTGCTGGATCATTTGCAGCAGCACTTTGTAGGGGACGGTGGCGATGTGGGCACCGGCCTTGGCGGCAGCAAATACGTGCAACGGGTGGCGAATGCTGGCGGCGATGACCTCGGTTTTGAACCCATACTGGCGGTAGATCTGCACGATGTCGGACACGACCTGCATGCCGTCGTGCCCGACGTCGTCGAGGCGACCCACGAAGGGACTGACAAAGGACGCGCCGGCCACGGCCGCCAACAGCGCCTGGTTGGGCGAAAAACAGAGGGTCAGGTTGGTGTTGACCCCGCGCGCGGCCAGCTTTTTGGCCGCCTCCAGGCCGTCGGCGGTGATGGGTATCTTGATGGCGACGTTGGGAGCCCACGCGGCGATCTCCAAAGCCTCCTCGACCATCTCCTCGGCGACCAGACTGGTCACTTCGGCGGAGACGGGTCCGTCGACGATGGAGCAGATGTCGCGCACCGTCGTGCGAAAGTCGGCGCCGGTCTCCTTGGCCATCAAGCTCGGGTTGGTGGTGACGCCGCTGATGACACCGATCTTGGCGGCGTGTCTGATCTCCGCGATGTTCGCGGTGTCCAGGAAAAGCTTCATGGGTACACTCCTGGTTGAAGTAGTCGGTTGGCAGGCAACGCCCCACCCCACCCCCCGGGACGTCCGCCTGAGGTGCCTGAGGCACCCGCCTGGCGCGGGCGGACGCCCCTACGGATTTGCCAGGTCGCGAAGCCTCCACCCACCCTGGGCGGACAGCCGTCCGCCCCTACGGATACACCAGGTAACGATGCCTCCGCCCCACCCTGGGCGTCCGCCTGAGGCGGACGCCCCTACGCGATCATTTGCTCGAGCGGGAGGGGGCGCTGGTCGCCTTCGTGTAAAGTGCGCTTGGCGGCGGCCACGAACTCACGGAACAATGGATGCGGGCGCGTGGGCCGCGACTTGAACTCGGGATGAAACTGGCAACCGACCATCCAGGGATGGTCGTCGATCTCTACGATCTCGACAAGCTTACCATCGGGCGACATTCCGCTTATACGCAAGCCCGCGGCGGTAAGCAGGTTGCGGAACTCGTTATTGAACTCGAAGCGGTGGCGGTGCCTCTCGTGGACCACCTGCTCGCCATAGGCCTCCGCGGCCTTGGTGCCAGGGACCAGCAGACAGGGGTACGATCCGAGACGCATCGTGCCGCCCTTTTGCGATACGTCGCGCTGCTCGGCGAGCATATCGATCACAGGGTACGGCGACGCCGGATCGAACTCCGTCGAGTTGGGTTCGTTCGTGCGAACTACGCTGCGCGTCAGCTCTATGACCATGACGTGCATACCAAGGCAGAGTCCCAGGTAGGGCACTCTGTTCTCCCTGGCGTAGCGAGCCGCGCGGATCTTGCCCTCGATGCCGCGATAGCCGAATCCGCCGGGCACGAGGATGCCGCTCACGTCGGCAAGCTGGTCTTCGCCGCCCTCCTGCTCCAGCGTCTCGGCGTCGATCCACTTGACCTCCACGTCTCTGTCGTGGTAGATAGCGGCGTGCTTGAGGGCCTCGCGCACGGAGAGGTAGGCGTCTCGCATCTCCACGTACTTGCCCACCAGGGCGATGCGCACCTCGCGCTTGGGCACCTTGATCTTTTCCACCAGCGCCCGCCACTCTGCCAAGTTCGGGCCATTGCCCCGCAGGTCCAGCTTCTCGGCGACGTAGCTGCCAAGCCTCTCCGACTCCAGTATGAGCGGAACCTCGTAGATGTTGTCGACGGTCGGCAACGGTATGACCGCCTGCTTTTCTACGTCACAGAAGAGCGCGATCTTGTCCTTAAGATCGTCGCTGATAGGGTAGTCGGCGCGGCATACGATGACGTCCGGCTGGATGCCGATGCTTCTGAGCTCCTTAACGCTGTGCTGGGTTGGCTTGGTCTTGAGCTCGCCTGTGGCGCCGATATAGGGCAGGAGGGTCACGTGGATATAGAGTGCGTTCTCGTGGCCCACCTCGCGATGCATCTGCCGCACGGCCTCCAGGAAAGGCTGGCTCTCGATATCGCCAACCGTGCCGCCGACCTCGACGATGATGGCGTCGGCGCGCGTCTGCTTGGAGACCTTGAGGATGCGCTGCTTGATCTCGTTGGTGACGTGAGGCACGACCTGGATAGTGCCACCCAGGAAATCGCCGCGTCGCTCCTTGCCGATAACGGCCGTATAGATCTGGCCGGTAGTGACGTTGGATGCCTTGGTGAGGTTGACGTCGATGAAGCGCTCATAGTGTCCAAGATCGAGGTCCGTTTCGGCACCGTCGTCGGTGACGAAGCACTCGCCGTGCTGGTATGGGTTCATCGTGCCCGGGTCGACGTTCAAGTAGGGATCGAGCTTCATAGCGGCGACAGAGATGCCACGGCTCTTAAGAAGACGGCCTATGGCGGCGACGGTGACCCCCTTGCCAACCGAGGATACTACCCCTCCAGTGACAAATAGGTACTTGGACATTAGCACGCCTCCTCACCGCTCGCCCTGTGTCTGCCTTGTGGTCAAGATATATTCTACCAGATTTGGGGCGTGTTTTCTAACTCAAAAAGCAACGAGATTGACTTCCAGCAGAACTTCTGCTATGTTCGGGCCACCAATCAGCAGGACGATAGTAAGGTGGATTACCGGGTCAGGCTTGCGGTTTTCGAGGGTCCGCTGGATTTGCTACTTACGCTGATCGAGCGACGTGAGCTCGACATCACCGCCATTTCGCTGGCTATGGTCACGGATCAGTATCTGGAATACCTGGAAACGGTGGAGATGGTGGATCCGGATGCACTGGCAGACTTCCTGGTCGTCGCCGCGAAGCTGCTGGTGATCAAGTCGTTTGCACTGTTGCCGAGCCCGATGCCCACAGCGGAAGAAGAGGAGGACGCGGCCGATCTAACGCACGCCCTGCTACAGTTCCAGGCGTTCCAACGGGCCGCCGAGGGGCTCCGTGCCCGCGAAGATAGTGTGCTTCGTGCCTATCCCCGCGTGGCCAAACAGCCGGAACCGACGACTGCGTTAGCACGCCCGCAGATCTCGCTGGCCGCGCTGGTGACGGCCTACAAACAGCATCAGGCGAGAATGGCGGAGGCCCCGCTCGAAGTGACGATTCCGGAGGCGACCTGGACGGTGGCCGAGAAGATACTGGTAATCAAAGATATGCTGGCGCGGGGGGCCATGGTGACGTTCACAAGTCTGCTGGACACGGCCACTTCTCGTCTGGAGGCGGTGGTGACGTTTCTCGCGCTGCTGCAGTTGATCAAAGAGGGCCTGGTTTTTGTGGAGCAGAGGAAGATTTTTGGCGAGATTTATCTGAGCCGCGGAGGACGCAACCACGCAGGCACGGAGACACGGAGAGGCGCGGAGGGATGAGAGTTTGAACCGCACGTGACGAGGGTTTGAACCGCAAAGGACGCCAAGAGCGCAAAGAGGAATTTCGGAGTCACTTTGGGCCGGGAGCTCCGGCGTAGACGCGTTCGACGGCATCCACTAAGTGGCGCCAGTCGAAGTGCTGGAGAATCCGCTCTCTGGCGCGGGTGCCCAGCGATGCTCGCCGGGCCGGGTCTTTCAGTAAAGCCACGATGGCTTCGGCGAACTCGGCCGGATTGTCTGGGGCAACGAGCAGACCCGATTCGCCATGGGCGATGTACTCGGCGGTCTGGCCGACACGTTCGGCGACGACGCTGCAACCGCTGGCCATCAGGTCGATCAGCTTCATCGGGCACTTGGCGCGATTCAAAAGAGTATCGTCCATCGGATAGATGGCCACATCGGCCAGGGAGAACAGCCGGGGCAGGTGGTCGGCGCGGGCCCAGCCTGCAAGACTAGCGGCCTGGTCCAGGCCCTCTTGCCGCAACAGCGCGAGGAAGTCGCACTCTTCCCCGTGAAGCCCCTGGCCCACAACCAGCAGCCTGGTCTCGGGGACGCTTGCCCTGACACGGCTGAACACGTGGACGACCCTGGACGATTGAAACTCGAAGAACCGGGTGTAGAGTAGGACGGTGGGAGAGCCCGCAAGCTCTCGGGACAGGGTTTCGTAGTGGACGGAGGGCTCGTGCGACGGGGCTGATATGGAAAGCCCTTCTGCGGCCGCCACCCCATCCCCTGGGCGGACAGAGACGTCCGCCCCTACGCCGGCTGGCCCGCCCGATGGGCGGACAGGCACATCGGCGGTCGCGACCGATGAGGGGGCGGAGGCGTTGGCTTGCCACCAGCCGTTGGGAACGTAGTGGATCTTGGTCTTGGGCACTCCCAGGCCGAGGACGAGCGACTCGAGGGCGCGGCTGGCCACGGTTACGGCATCGTTGTGCCGCAAGCCCCATCGCTCGTGCCAGGCAATAAACCACTTCACCGGCCATGGGAAGCTTTCAAGCTCGTTCCAGCCTCCCCAGCCCTCCCAGTCATCGGTATCGACGACGAGCCTGGCCCGGGCCAGGCCAAGCTTCTTGAGCGCCCAAATGACGATGGCTACGAGCCCGCTGTAGGCCTTGGGCTTGAAGATGTGAACGACATCGGCGTTCTCGGCCAGGGTGCGCCGCAAGACGCGAGCTGTCAGCCAGGCGTGCCAGAGCAAGGGAAGGCGGGGTGGTAGCTTGACGTTGGCGACGAGGACGCCATCCAAGCGGTGCTCCAGGCCGGAGTCTTCGGGCGCGTCCCACGGGGGGACAACCAGGGTTACTGCACATCCCCGCTCCACCAAGGCCCTGGCCATAGGAAGGGCGCGGACGCCCATAGTACCCTTTTGCCAAAGGCCGAAGTTGCCGACCATCGCCACTTTCATCGGTTAACCTGTTGTCTTTCCCGGCTTCGGCGAACACCTGGAAGAGTCTAGACGGAGTAACGCGCGTGCTACCGTGCTTAACAATTGTGCAGAGAATTGCAGAAACGGCGACGCATTACGGCGTCAGCGGATGAAAAACGGAGTAAACGGATAAGGAATCGCGGCAAATCGGAGGGCCGCAGACGAATCGCACGAAAGATTGCCAACGGCAGCCTGTTTTCAATGCGCCACGATCTGACGCGGTGGTTTGACAGGCATCCGTTTATCCGTTTGGCATCCGTTGACACCCAAACACACTTCCCCAGGATTGTTTGCAATCGAGCGTACACGAGCTAGCTCTCGACACGGAATGGGGTAGTGGCCACGGCCCCAACCCAGGGCGCGGAGACCGCGCCCCTACGCCGCTCTGTTTCGCGCTAGAAACTAGCTAGCTAGCTAACAATGCTAGTCCGGCACACAGCTTCTGCAACGGTATTATACTGTTTCTTGGGCACGAGTTGAAGCCAATGCCTGTGTACACGGGGTTGGCGGGCTTGACACAGATGGGCGGATTGTGTAATATGGGAGACAAAGGTGTGTATAGCAAGGTGGTGACACAGGTGGGTAGACTCGCTCGCAAGAACCTTGTCGTCGACGGGGAGAAGGTAAAAGAACTGGCCCGGAAGATGGGGACGAGTGAATCCGAGGCTGTACGGCAGGCCGTGGATTTCGTGCTGGCCGCCGAGGAGGTGATGGCCGCGGTCCGTGAGCTGCACGAGCGCGGTGGGATAGACGACGTGCTTGGTAAGCTGCCTGACGAAGTGATGGCCTAAGGTGCGCCCCGAGGTACCCGACACATCGGCGCTCATTCGGGTGCTACGGGACGAGTCCACGTGGCCATCGTTCTACCGCGCGATTGCATCGGGGCGACTGTGGCTGTCATCAGTTGTCGTAGCGGAACTGTATGCCGGCACGCGCTCTCGCGAGGACGCTCGGCTCCTGGACCGCGTTGTCGGAGCGATGAACCGGGTGGATCGCTTGCTTACTCCGACGGCCGGCGAATGGTCCACAGCCGGTCGATTGATCGCTAGATACGTACGCTTGTACGGTAAGCTCAGGCCACGCGATCACCTGGCCGACGTTCTGATCGTAGTTTCGGCGGCTCGGCTCGGCGGGTCGGTGACTACCGCCAATGTGCGGCACTCCGAGGCTTGGACCGGGCTGGCGAGGGACGCCGGCTTGGACGTCGAGTGCGTGGCTTATCAGCCCTAGACGTGGTCGGTTGCGGCGCCCAGCCCCCCAGGGTTCCCGCCCAACTGATGCCTGTATCGGCGATGACGTTGGCGTCGATGTATGCGATTAGCCAACGAATCGGTATGCTGCACGTCGCGTGCCAGGGATTATTGCCGGTGTCAGCGGATACGAAGCGGATAAGCGGATGAGGTTACGGCACATCGGAGGCGCTTGATCACGTCGACAATGGCAGGGCCTTTTCAAGGTTGGTCCATCGGCCTAGGCGGCTTGAGCTTTCCCGCGCGTGCGGCGACGCTGAAGCTCGGCTTCGGCTTCTTCCTCCTCCTCTCCAACAGCCTCTTCGGTGGCAGCAGGCGCCACCGGCTGCTGGGCCGCACGCCGGCTGGCGATGGCGGCGCCGATGCCGAGCAATACGCTGACGGCTACCGTTGCGGCCAGATAGGCCGGCACCTTGCTCCCGAGCATCCGATCGAGTGAGAAGCGACCGGGTCCGGCAAGCGTGAGGCCGGTGGCGACGGCCATATTGGTCACCGGCAGCTCAGCACCGCCCTCTGTCACCCAGATGGGCTTGCCGGCGTGAACCGTGCCGGTGGCCACGCCCATAGGGCCAAGGGTCAGGAGCGGCCCGATGGGGTGAAAGAGGCCCAGGGCAGTAAGCAATCCGCCGCCGAATTCGCCGAAGCCGGCCAGCGCGGCCCACCATGGGCCGGGACGCAGGCCGATCGACGCCAACCAGCCTCCGGTACCCTGTAGGCCGTAGCCACCGAACGCTCCAAAGAGCTTCTGCGCGCCGTGTCCGGCGAGGAGTCCGCCGACCGTGACACGGATGATAAGCAAGCCAAGGTCACGCATATTGGTAAACCTCCCTTATGCCGAATGCGCGTGGTAGCGCCCTGCACTTCGCAACTGCGATGGGAGCACGGCAAATTCGGCGTCGCAGGCAAGCCGTGCAAAGCGGCAGTCCGCCTATGGCGGACCGCACTCCACATCGCGAGACCCTCTCATCAGCACTATTCAAGCGTATCCATTCGTAATAGGTGCTGGCCGGTCCCTCTTGGAGGAGTGCAAGTGGCGTGCCATCAAACGTTGGGTCGGGCGGTATGTATACACGGCTAGTTACTTAGGGACATCGGCGAAGATCGTTGGCAGGCAAAGTTGTGGCAATGGACACGTGCTGTTATACTTGGTTTTGGATTCCACGAATAAGAAACTGCGAACTTTTGGGGGAGCAGGCAATAGAAACGCGCGGCAGGCCAGAAGGTAATGCTTGAAGAGCAGGCGCGAAAGACCACCGTTATTCTTGTGGCGGCGATCGTCCTCCTGAGCGCGGCCGTGTTCACCGTGGACCTGCTGCTCCCGTTAGGGGTGGCGGATGGAGTTCTCTATGTGGCACCGGTTGCGCTGTCGCTATGGTTGCCGGGACGCCGCCATACCCTGCACGTCGGGATAGCCTGCGCTATCCTCACGGCCGTGGGCTTCTTTCTTTCACCACCCGGGCATGAGCTTCTCGAATACGTGTTACTCAATCGTGCATACTCCCTAATCGCGATTGCAATGGTAGTGCCTGAGATCCGTGCATAACTCCGGCCGGTCCGGGCGGCGACTGTTAGGGAGTATGCGTATTCCCGCACGAACCCCGGCCGGCAACTTGGTCTAGTCC
>JACQUC010000248.1 GCA_016210495.1 Chloroflexota bacterium | reverse complement strand
GTTCGACCCTGACGCCGACGACGAGGCCCAGATCAAGACCGCGGTCCAGCAGATCGACACTGCCGTCGCGGAGCTGCTGCTTGTCCGGAACGCCTTGCAGCCCAATCCCAAGTTCACTGAGGGGCTTGAGGAGTGGGTGGAGATCCTGACCCAGTACGACGACTTCTTCTCGACCGACTACAGCGGCTACTGGCTCCGCAAGATCAAGCGCGCCGACGGCCGAACCCTCGCCTGGGAGGACGACGAGCAGCACGGCCACGGGGAGGAGCCGAACATGCAGGAGGCCCTGGAGGCGTTCGAGGCCGACCAAGACGTTCCCGAAGGGTACTTCGTCATCGACCGGGACCTGGCGGTCAAGGCGTGGTTCATCGGCGTCTCGAAGTACGGTGAGAGCTGGTACGAGAACGGGGACTCGACCACCTACGATGTCGTGCTGCAGCTCGCCCTCCTTGGCGAAATCAGGTACGGGTAGGAGGTTGAATGGTCCGACGAGGAATGACCGAGAAGCCTTGCCACGGGTGTGGGACCACGGTCCTTCACGGCACTGATGAGTTGTGCCGCGACTGCAAGACGCTCCTGGAAATCGGCAGGCGTGTACGGGAAGAACAGCAAAGCAGCAAGGACAACCAGGTCATCCTGGTGAACGTCCCGAAGGGCGCGCATGGGATGTCCCGGCCGTATCTCTTCTGTCAGGCGCCGCTCCCCTGCGGGACCGACTTCACACGCCGACTGGAACAGGCATGGCACCGGCTGGCCCTGGCGGTCACGAAGCCGGGGACACAGGTTCAGACCGACAAGGACCTGGTGACGAACAAGAAGGTCTACAACCTGGAGCATCGAGTGGAGGTGGGCTGGGGGCTCGATGGTGAGCGCTCCTACGACCCCAGGCAGCAGCGCATCGTGGACAAGGATGTCTACGAGGCCCTGAACGCCTACGACGCGCTCCAGCGCCTGGTCCTCGAGTTCTGCTACCGCTGTGGATATGAGGAGGGCGGGAATATCCTGGCCCGGCTGAACCAGGGAGATCTCGCGGTCAATGACTTCGAGAAGCAGGGTGACGGGAACCGCCTGAAGCTGATGCTGCTGTTGGAGGTGGGCAATGGGAATGACCAACCCCGACGACCGTGACATGGGCTATAGGGCTGCTGGACAGGACGGCGTGTTCATGATGCAGGGCAAGAGCCCGGAAGAGGCGCCATACCCGCCCGCCCTAGCCATCGGCAATATCGTCAAGTTGGACAAGCCGTACTCGACCGACCGGAACCCCTGGCACAAGCCCGCCAACTTCAAGACGTGCAAGTGTGGCTACGAGTACAAGGCCCCCTCGGTGTACAAAGACCAGCGTCGGCACCAGGAAGAGAACGGCTTCAAGTACGGCATCATCGTGGAGCATGTCAGCCGGAACTCTGGCGGCACGCCCATCGTCTCACTTCACCTGTACGACGACGAGGGCCGACTATTCATGGGCCCGAATCTGATCCCCGAGTACGTCGATTTCACGTGTGACGAGTTCACGCTCTACAAGGTCGCCACGGAGTTGGGCTACCTACCGCACTCGGAGAAAGGCGAGGTGGATGACGACCAAGGCTGAGACCAGAACCGTTCGGGTCGTCAACCGGAACATCGGCCCGGCGAACGATACCCGCGGCTACTACGGTGTGCACATCGACCGTGTGACGGTCCCCTGGGTCTGCTGCACCTGTGGAGGACCGCGCGGTGAGCCGCAGCCGTACAACTTCTGCGAGGACGGCGAGTGGCTCGTCTGCGACCGCTGGACGAACCCGTGCGGCCATGTGGATGTGTACGACGATGTCATCGCCCAGGCGATCAGCCAAACTCGAAGCAATGGCGCTTCCACAGAACTTGGCACAGAATTGAGGAGGGACTAAGCAGGTAACCACAAGTTTGGCCTCGGAATCACGCGGCCCCCGGTAGGTTGACTGGATAAGGGAGTAGGTCGTGCCCGCTTCCTCCCGCCGGAGTCCCCACCGAGAAGTATGCCAGACTTGTGGCTAGGTGCTTAGACTCGGGCCGTCGCGTGCCAAAGCCCGTCGGGACGGTTTGCAGGGCGAGGCGGATGAGGAATTCCAGGACTTGCAGCGGACAGGCTCAACCACCGTGGCGTTCGGACCCTCATCGAACCACTCCCAAGGGCACTGGTGGAAGCCATAAAGCAAGATTCGATGCACGAGTGGGAGGCGGGCGGCATGGCCGGGCGGTTCACATCCACTCCGGAAACTGGTAGAGGGCGGCGGCGAGTCTCTGAACTCCATCGTCGGAACGAATGGCTGCGTTTGGGTTGACCAGGACCGTGGGCAAGTGCTTCAAGAACCCGCTGTGCTCCACATGCTTCGCAGCGAAGATGATACACGCAAGGCGTGTGTGGGGCTGGCACCTCAACTCGTCTGCTATCGCAGCATAGGCGGCTTGCCCCTCCTTACTCCCCCACAAAAACAAGGGACTGGCGATGATCACGCCGGCTTCACCCTGTGGACTGCCGTTCCACACACCGGCTCTTGGGATACACCAGCTCGCTCGTTTCATCGGGCGAGGTTTGGGGAATGCATCTCCCTCCAGATGTCAGACACGGGTCTACGCGCCCTGCGTAACTTCGCGCCACCACGGGTACAGCGGATCCTGCTCAGACGGCAGGTAGCTTGCGGCGAACTGCATCTCGAGCAGCGCGTTCCTGACCTCGGCCTGTTGAACTCCTGCCCAGTCGGCCCAGTACCTGAGCAGTTGCAGGGTGGTGATAAGCGGCACAGCCGCTGCCCTCTGCGCAAAGACCCGTCTGGCCTTGCGGTCGTCTGTCGCGACAGCCCACCCTCTGTGATACGCGACCGCGAAAGACATGGCCTCGCCATCGTCCACCACGGCGGCTAGGTCCACGAAAGTTGCCTCTTCCTCTTCACCTTGCAGATGGACCACCTCGATGAGGCCCTGCTCGATGAGCGGACCCAGGTCCACCAGTTCGCGCTCCTGTTCACCCTCTTCCGCGTTGCGCCGTCGTATGTAGAGCACCTCGTGCTTCAAGACATAATCCACCACGACGAGGCGGCAAGGAAGGACGCGAGCGATAGACACCAACCTGCCTGTCCCACAAAGGTTGAGGAGGGTGCTAGCGTCGAGCGTTAGCCATTTCGGAAGTGGAGTGGCCATTCAGCCCTCAGCTAGGATTCCTGTCCGGCGACGGTGCTTGCCAAGTCGACCGACAGGCTTTCCACTTCCCCTTCACCGGACACGTACATTTGCTGCGTGGTCTCCTGCACAGTCCGGCGAGCTTGCTCCCGATCCACACGAAGCAGCTTCGCCAATTCCCCCTCCGTCAGCTTGCTTTCCTGATACGCTCGAACGGCCAGTAAACGGTACCTGATGGGCAAGAGGTGGTCAGGGTGAGCGCGGGCCACCAGGCCCAGGAGTTCGCGGGCTGCCCGGACCTTGAAACCCCGGTCCTTCAGCCGTTCCCAAGTCCCGCTCGCCAGTAGGCGCAGCTCCTCCAGCCGTCTCATCATCGCCTCAACCGACACGAAGTAGTAATCGGCCAATCGGCAAATGTCTGCGGCGGTGACCTTTCCATTCGTCAATCTGGTGCTCTCGTTGAATCGTCGCCGCAAGCCAGAGGTCGGCATGAGGAACACGCCTGCGAACGCATCGGCGAAGCCCTCAGCAGGGGGTATGCGTTCATAGGCTGCGAGTATCGAGATCTCGGGACGGAAACGGTTCGTCAGGAAATGGCCATATTCGTGGGCCATCGTCCAACGGCGCCGTTCTTCGGGGTGGGCCGTATTGACGGCAATGCACCCACCAAGCAGCTCGGTATATGCGAAAATGCCTGCCACGCGGGATGGGAGCGGCAGAAAGAAGATTCGAAGTCCGACGTCGTTCTCGAGGACCTCTCGGAGGTTGAGCACCGGCCCTTCGCCCAGTCCTAGTCGGTTGCGTTCGGCCGAGGCCACATCTTCAGCGGCGCCCTCAGGCGATACCCCTTCGACTGGATACTGGGGCGGATAGGCCCGGGGCAGAGCGGCCTCGTTGACTTGGTCCAAGAAGGCGTAGTCCTCGCAGAGGCGCTGGAAATCCTGCACTCCCTGTGCAAGGTCTGCCTGCACCTGCTCTTGATTGGGGTGGGTCAGCGTGCCCCGGAATTGGGCCGCAAAATCCTCCACCGCCTCACGCTTGCCTACGAAGTCACTCACAGCGCGGCCGTACAGCGCGGCAAGCGTGATGAGCTCCGCGGGTTGAACCCGGCGCTCACCTTTCTCGATTGCGGTGATCGTCGTCCGGGCCGCTCCAAGAGCCTCGGCGACGTCTTCTTGTCTAAGCCCGCGCGCTTTTCTTGCTACCTGCAATCGGCGTCCCAAGAGCTTGGGATCAATTGACTCGAGAACATGCTGCTGCATGGCAAACTCCTAAGCAGCTACCAACGTGTGGTTCGCAGGGAACGCGACGATAGAGCCGCTGAAGCGGCGTGGGGGATTGGCCTCCCAAACCGATTGCTCTCGGCCATAGCCCCTCCGTGCTTGAACGGAGCGCTGGGTCCTGACAATGTCACTATACCATTGGCTTCTGACGGGTACAATATCAGCGCTGCTTTGGAAAGGGCGCCGTTGGACTCCCACATCGGGCGGATCACCTCCGGCGCTGCCAAAACATCGGTTGCGCTACCATGGGCGCAACACCGAGGAGAACCTGGCGGGAACCTGCCGAACGCTAGAGGGGCGGGATCAGCTTCCTGATCTCCTGCTCAGCAGCAGTCCACATCTCCCGGCGTTCGCACTCCTGGGTGTTGGCGATGATTTGCTTCGCACGCCCGACGGCCCGTTTTGCGGTATCCGGCAGTCCGTAATCGGGCAAGGCATCGATCCCCGCGTAGAAGTAGTCCTTGAGGTTGTGCTTGAACCAGTAGCTTTGGTCGACCAAAACTTCTCCAGTTCAAAGGATCAAGAGGTCCGTTCCCATCGCGAGATCGATTTCGCGGAACATGCGAAAGTCCCTGCGGAGGGCGAGGAACTGGGTACCGGCGGCATGGTGCTTTGCACCCTGTTCGCTCGGGTTGAGGAAGGTGTGGAGAGCTGTCAAAGCGGCAACCAAGCCGGCCAGCACGGCGGCGGCCGTGTTGTCTGCGCGGATGGCGGCCCGGCTGGCATAGGCGGCCACCAGGATGCCAGGTAGCCCGAGAGCCATGTTGATCCAGCCCTGGATGCGTGTTGCCTCCAGATGGCCACGGGCGGAATAGAGGCAGTCCTCTTCGAGACGGGATGCTTCGGCAGCCATAGCGGCCTTGGGATCGGAGACATCGGTCATGCTATCCCTCCCTTGCAGGGTCGCCCGTCCAGGTGATTATAGTTGGGTCAAGAGAATTGGCCCTACGGGCTGGTGCTGCCCGGCGCCATGTACTGATGCCAAACGCCAACTCGCACGTCTCATGGTCAAGGCAGGAAAGATCGTGAAGAAGCAACAGACCCGGAGGCGTGGCGCCAATTCCTGGGACCTAACCGACACACACTACGTTGTCCCGTAGCTAGAATGGAATTGGGCAATCCAACTCCCAGGAGGTGGGCGATTGACCAGCAAATGAACTTCGAGAAGGCGGTCCTCTGCGCGGTCCTCGAGGAGCCGGAGGCGTTCCTCGAGCTGGTGCCTCAGCTTGATGAGGACGACTTCGCGGACCCCCGGCACCGAAGCATCTGGACCTGCCTCAAGCGCTTGATGCACGAGCGGGAGCGGCCTGACGCCGTCCGCATCGTCGAGATGGTGAACCTTGGCCGCATCAAGGCAGAGATGGCATACATCGACGAGCTGCGGGCGTACCTGCCTTCCATCGGGGAGTACTCGACCAAGGGGGCGCCGCGCTGGGCCGAGCACGTCAAGGAGCGGGCCCGGAAGCGGCGGATACGCGATTCCCTGAGCCTCGTTCTGCATGAGGCGCAGAACGAGAGCATGTCAGCGGACGCTGTGCTGGCCTCCGCCATGTCGGCGTTGACTGCGCACGAGACCAGGAACGATTCAGACGGATTCATCCCGCTGTCCGAGGTGCGTCAGGAGTTCGAGGAACGACTTGCCGAGTGGTTGGAAGGGCGTTCCATCGACAAGGAGGAGACCGGCTTCCCAAGGCTGGACCACCGCATCGGTGGTGGGCTGGCCAAGGGCCACCTGTACGTCCTTGGCGGAAGGCCGGGTTCGTTCAAAACTGGCTTCGCGTGGCTCATCATGAAGAACATCGCCCAGGCCGTCCTGAAGGAAGGCAAGGGCGGGTGCGTCGCCTTCGCCTCGCTGGAGATGAAGCGAGTGGACATCGTGCTGCGCGCGGTCTGTGCCGAGGCCCTGGTCGATTCCACGAAGCTCGAGGCCGGCCAGCTCTCCGCGGCAGAGAAGCGGCGTGTCCGCAGGGTCACGGAGGAGATCCTCAAGCTGCCCGTCCGCATCTACGATGGCATCGCCACGTCAGAGTTCCTGCATTGGCAGACACTGAACATGATGGCCCACGAGGACGTGCGGCTCCTGGTCATCGACTTCGCGGAAATGGTGGCCGACAAGAACAAGAACGAGGAGCAGCGCGTCTCCGACATCTTCCGAGCGGCCAAAGAGATCGCCAAGGTCCGAAACATCCCGGTGATGATCCTCAGCCAGTTATCGCGGAACGTGGAGCGCACCACGTCCCGCATCCCTGGCCTCCAGGACCTGCGCTGGGGCGGCGCCGGCGAGGCCGTGGCGGACAACGTCTGGTTTGCCTATTTCCCCTGGATGTACCAGGCGCGCGGAGAGACCATCCAGGTGCCGCCCGACCTGGGCTTTCACAGCTTGGACACGGAGTATGGGTCGGGCCGGGAGGTCAAGGAGAAGGTCAACAAGAGCAAGTGGTTCCTGATCATCGCCAAGTCGCGCTACGGTGGGCTCGGCCACGTCAAGTTCAACGTGGTCCCGGAGTACACGCTCATCGTGGACTACGACGAGCAGACCGAGCGCGACGGCGTGGTGCACCTGAAGCCGGCGACTGAGGATGAGTTCTAGGCAGGGAGGAAGCCTTGTTCGATTCGTTCAACGAGTTCCTGTTGTGGGAGCGGTCCTCCCGAGACACCGTCGACGTCAAGCGGTGTTACATCGACATGGCTGGAGACCTGGTCACCGGTGTTGTCCTCAGCCAGATCGTCTACTACTACCTGCCAGGGCGGGACGGAGGCTCGAAGCTCCGGGTCGAACGCGAGGGCCATCTCTGGCTTGCCAAGAGGCGGACGGACTGGTGGGACGAATGCCGGGTGACGGCGAAGCAGGCTGACCGTGCCATCCTCCTCCTGGAGAAGATGGGGCTGGTCGAGACCCGGCTCTGGAAGTTCGATGGCGCTCCTGTGACCCACGTCAGGCTGATGACTGACAGGTTCCTGGAGATACTCAGGCAGACGGTTCAGGACGGACCGGGAAAATCCATTTTGACCTTTGGTGAAAATCCAATTGCCCCAAACGGTGAAATCCATATTGACCAAACGGCGAAATCCTTAACAGAGACTACTACAGAGACTACTAACAGAGAGGAGTCCTCCCTTCCATCTACGATGGAAGGGAACGCTGGCGCGTTCGCGCGGGCCGGACACGATGCATCCCCTCAAGGGTCCGAGAGGGAAGTGGAAGATAATATCCCCCGCCGCGTCAAGGTTGTTGAAGGCGAGTGGAACGACCTCAGCGGGGAATCTGAACCGTCTGGGGAAATCACACCAAACGCACAGCCTTCAGCGCCGAACGAGTTCTACCATTGGCAGACTCGGCTCCTCGAAGCCACGAACCCGGTTGCCATAATGGTCGAGTTCATCGACCATTTCTACCCGCGCCAGATACGCACCTGGAAAGAGAAAGGGGTTAATCCCTTCACGGCCGTTGGCCGGTTGCACGCCCAGAAGAACCCGAACGCCCTCCCGGACTGGAAGACGGCCATGAAGTACCTCTGGCGGGCGTTCGCGGAGCAGCCGGATGAGGACCTGGTGTCGTACACGCAGCGCCTGTGGACCCGGGAGCGGGCTCGTCTGAGGAACAGCCAGGGGTGGTCAGACGGGAGTGCGAATGGCCCACGCGAATTGTGAGTTCTCACAGGACGCGGGTGGAAGAATGAGCCTCGCTAAAGCTTGACCCCCAAGTTGTCGGAGGGATACGCTACGAGTAACCCGAAAGAGCTACCCCCCAGCGTCATGGTCATGAAGCCCCTCGTCGTCTCCCAGGCTTGACGCCTCGTCTGTCTGAACCCGTTCTGAGGCCGCCGGGTGGCGGTCGAGATGGAGGTCGGTTTGCCGTCTCGCGCGAAGAAGGTCACGGCCCCCTCGGGCTCCCGAGTTGAAATCGGTGAGAAGGGCGTCAGCAACAAGGACCCGTTCTATGGGTCCGTGTACCTACGGCGCTACGCCTCCTACCTTGGCCAGTGGGACCCGTCGTCCCTCGGCATCGCCACGATGCTCAAGATGCAGCACCACCCGGCGATCTCGCTCGCCGAGCATGTCATCTGGAGCCCGCTGGTTAACGCCGACTGGGACATCGAGTGCGGCGACGAGGACAAGAAGCGGTTTATTCGCGCCGTGGTCGAGCCGATCTACCAGAAGCTGGTGCTGTTCTCGCTCCCGGCGATCACCTTGGGATTCGCTGCATTCACTAAGCAGTGGGGGCACTACCAGCCGTTCGACGAGGAGGGGAAACCTCTTTGGCCAAAGAGCCTCTCCGACGACGGGGTGCTGCCGGTGGTCCCTATTGATCTGAAGCAGCTCGATCCGCTCTCCATTCAGCCCATCGTGGAGAACGACGAGTTCAAGGGCATTCGACAGGATGGGTTCGGTGACATCGAGCCCTTGTACTCGGTCTGGGTCACGCATCATCGTCATAAGGTCTGGGGGAACCTGTGGGGCTGGCCGCTTCTCACCAACGTCTATAGCTGGTGGTGGTCCTCTGGGTTCCGGCAGGCCCTCATGAACCGCCACATTGAAGACCGCGTGTCTCCTCCAATTGTCGTCTATTACCCGCCCGGATTTGTAGAAGACCCCGACACAGGCGAGCGAATTTCGTTTCGACAGGCGGCGCTTGATTCAGGCAAGGCCGTCCGCGCCGGGGAGACGCTGGCCATGCCGTCCGACTGGTATGTGGATGAGAACGGGAAGCCGTTCTCACCGAAGTGGAAGGTGGAGTTTCTCAAGGGAGGCGAGAACGTCCAGGCATTTGTGGACCTAGAGGACGCTTCCGACATTCGCATTCTCATGGGCATGTTGATCCCTCCGCAGGCCCTCTTGCAGGCCAAGGGTGGTATTGGGAGCCAGTCTGTGGCAGAAACGTTGGGGGAGGTGTTCTGGACGTCGCAACGGATTCGGAAGCAGGAACTCGATGGGCAGATTACGGACTACGTGATCGAGCCTATCGAACGGCTCAACTGGCCACAGGGGCCGAGGGCCAGACTGGTGACGAGGCGTTTCCACCAGGAAGACCAGCAGATGGTGTTCGAATTGCTCAAGATCCTGGTCAACCGGGCGGACATCGATCCGACCAAGCTGCTGAAAATGAAGTCTCTGGTTCGTAGATCCGGTCTCCCTGTTGGGGAGATCGAGGGACTGATGAAGGCTCCCCAGGTTCAGGGGAAGTGAAGGGGGTGTCACAGGATGCAGGTCAACGTCAATTACAACGTGGGCGAGGACATTTTTGCACTAATCTCTCCGATTTCCGGTGAAGCCCACGGGTTCCACGAGAGGTGGCTCCTGGACTTCGTGGACTGGCTTCAGACCGATCGTCACAAGACTGAGCGATGGGGCGACTTCGAGATGCGGTTCGTGTACCAAGGCCAGCGCAAGGTGGTCACTCACCTTCGCCCTGATGGAACGACCAAAGAGGTCCTGGCGTTCAATAGGGACGACTATGGCGAGCAGGTCAAGGAACTCGCGAGTGGCATCATGACCGTCGTCAACGACGTGGCGCGGCCGGCGAGGAAACTCGTGCAGGATGGCGTCCCCTTCGATCAGATCGTGAATCGCCTGGACAGCGCGAACATGTTCAAGCTCCCTGTGCTCTGGACGAAGGACAAGTGTCCCCCTCCGGACGTGCGACTTGGCGAGGTCTGACGGCACTCCCCCGCGACGGGTGACGATAGATGACCCCCTCCTCGCTGACTTCGTTGACCACCTGCGGGGCGACGGATCGGCTGACGGGGTCTACGTCGTCATCCGCCACAAGCGCCGTGTGGTCAAGGTCGAGAGGGTTCACTTGGAACCCGCCCTGGGCAAGCCGTGAGTACACTTTGGTCTTATTCAACCTCGCGTCCGTTGCCGAGCGCTTTCTCCACAGTATCCAGCAACTCGGTTATTCGGAAGGGCTTGCTGAGGAAAGCGAAAGCCCCCGCGTCCAGGCTCCTCTGGACCGACTCGGGGTCTGAGTTGCCGCTCACCATGACGACCTCGACGTGCGCTGTGGACGGGTCGGCCTTCAGGCGCCTGCATACCTCGTGCCCGTCCAGCTTCGGCATCCGGATGTCGAGCAGGACGAGGTCCGGGTGCCGCTCGCGGGCAATCTCAAGGCCCTCCTCGCCGTCCCTGGCCTCAAGGACGGCGTAAGTGCCCATCTCCAGCGCCCTCCGGATCAGGGACCTCACCGGCAACTCGTCATCGACGACCAGGACCGTCTTGCGCACATCGTCTCCTGAGGGGCGGCAGCGCGGGCACGCTCCTGCCGGCGCCTCGCTGATGGAGGGCCATGGGGTAACCGCAGGACGTGGTTAATGTAGCAAGATGGTTAGTAATCGTCAATTGGGTTGCATGTTACCTTGACCCCCGGTTAGTAGCAGCAAACGGGGGTACAGAGCACCGGTGCCACGTTCCAGGGGGATATCGCTGGCAGACCACCGGGCAGCGGCTCAAGGAGGCGAGGGACCAAGCTGGCCTTACGCAGGAAGGCGTTGCCGACCGGCTCGGAGTTACCTGGCAGACCGTCTGGTACTGGGAAGCGGGACGGTCTCGACCATCCACCGACCGATTGGTGGCCTTGGCGCGTCTCTACGGAGTTACGATGGACTGGTTGTTGGGAATGGAGCACCTTCCCCAACCGGACGACATGTACGCGAAGGTCGAGATGGCCCTGCGAAGCGCCAGCCAGGAGCTTTCGCCGGAGGACATGCAGAGCATCCTCGATTTCGTCTCCTACATGCGAGACCGACGCCGCAGTTGATCCGATACGCCTCTGTCGCTGACAGGGGGGTGTGTCTTTGCCCAAAGAGCAGGCGACGCGGCGGAATCACCGCAACGCCTTCGTCGGGCCTCCCGGTCGTGGGCGATGTACGTTGCGACGTTGCGTGTCCCGGAGATGTCAAATGTTATTTGACAAATCCATGACACTAGGTCTGGCCGCGTTCTTGAGGACGTC
The DNA here is from genome assembly GCA_016210495.1 of Chloroflexota bacterium. The sequence goes on along the minus strand of JACQUC010000248.1, from coordinate 1,216 downwards.
GCGGTCGAGGTCGTTGTGTTCCGTTGAGCGTGGCATCACCTTGAAGTACGTCCTTGACCGCCACTCTGGAGGGAACAGAACGTCCCGGTGAGGTTCGGTACGGTCCTATGTATTGTCGCTTGCCTTCACAGGCGAGCCATGTTCTCCTTGATCCGGCGCAGGATATCTTCGAAGGGAATCTGCCGCCCGTAGTAGATCCCGCTGGTCTTTTGGTACTCGACCGCGTACAGCGCGCGCGTTCGGGCATCACGCAGTAGGAAGGCCTCATTCTCGCTGATCTTCAGGTTATCGTCCTGACGGAACCGAATCCGCTTCCGCTCCTCGTACGCAGGGGTTCCAATGAACGCCTGCACCTCTGGCGTGGCCAGGAGTTGATGGACGTCGTAGTAATGCCGGAGGAAGTTCTCCGGCATTCCCAACGTGAGGTGAAGGTGGTAAGGTAGGGCCAGCTTGGGAGGTGGTTGGCCGATGCGCGGACGCCAGGACCCGCAAGTCCCGATGTTGACCTTGCTGGATGTGGACGGACGGGTGCCCGTGGACCATCCCCTGCGGACCATCAAGGTCCTGGCGGAGCTCTCTCCCGAGTTCGACGCGATGTACGCGGAGATCGGCCGGCCCTCGATCCCGCCGGAGCGCCTGCTCAAGGCCAGCTTGGTGATCGCGCTGTACTCCGTGCGGAACGAGCGGGCCTTCCCCGACCTGTCGGGGTTGGACTACAACCTGCTGTTCCGCTGGTTCCTGCACATGAACCTCCTGGAGGCAAGCTTCGATCCCACCGTCGTGCTCACCAAGAACCGGGAGCGGCTGCTTCAGCACGAGGTGGGGAGGGGGCTCTTCAATGAGGTGCTCGTCGAGGCGCACGCCCGTGGGCTGCTGTCGGACGAGCACTTCACCGTGGACGGGACGCTGATCGAGGCGGCGGCCAGTCTCAAGAGCTTCAAACGGAAGGACGGTGGCTCGCCCCCGGCTGCAGATGGTGATCCCAGCAACCCCACGGTGGACTTCCATGGGGGAGAAGCGGAGCAACGCCACCCACCAGAGCACCACGGACGGGGAGGCCCGCCTGTTCCGGAAGGGGAAGGGGAAGGAGGCCAAGCTGGTCTTCATGGCCCATGCCCTGATGGAGAACCGGAACGGCATGGTGGTGGACTTCCAGGTGACGGAGGCCACGGGGACGGCGGAGCGGGACGCCGTGCCGGTGCTGGTGGAGGAGGCG